>BQIW01000084.1 GCA_021604105.1 Nitrospirales bacterium
CAAGTCCCTGGCGGTGTTACTGTCCTTGCTGGTTATTTCCAGCACCCCCCCTGCACCCATCTGAAGGACGCCTTCTTTCTTAAGAATTCCGATCGCCCGGCTTAGCTCGGAGGGTTGGAATTGCCCCATGCCTTGAAGGTCCTTCACGGTAGGTGATGAGCCTTCGCGAGCGGCACTCTTCACCGTCTGAAGAATCCACTCAAGCGGAGAAGAGTCCGGCTGATGGTATTGGGCACCCACCGTGGTGAGGGAGACATAGGTCGTCGTGGTTTCGGACAACATGCTTACCAGCTGTTTCGTAAGCAGCCACCCGACGGCCATACTGACCTGCGAGGGGGCTAGCATCGTGTGGTTGGCAAGTTCAAGGTCTGAAAGTGGCTGAGGGCCTTTCCCCAGTTCACGTAGGACCTGAATTTCGAGAGGATGAAGGCTGTCTGTAGTATTGGGGGAATTCATGGGCCCGATTAGACAATCACGGTCTGAGCCGCCGTTCGCATCTGCCGAATGGTTTCAGGAATATTCTTGCTGCCAAAAATGGCGGAACCGGCAACCAGAACATTCGCACCGGCCTGAATCACCGAAGCCACGTTGGTCAGGTTGATCCCTCCATCCACTTCCAAATGGGCCGAACTGCGTGAATTTTGCATCATCGTCCGGATCCGCCGGATCTTATCCAGGCTGGATGAGATAAATTGTTGACCTCCAAAGCCGGGATTCACAGACATCACCAGGACTAAATCCACATCACCAAGAATTTCCTCAAGGGTCGTAACGGACGTCGCCGGATTCAAGGACACTCCGGCTTTGACCTGTCGTTCCTTAATAGATTGCACCGTGCGGTGTAAATGTGGGCAGGCTTCGACATGCACGGTCAACAGATCGGCTCCGGCATCGACGAATTCAGAAATAAACTCATCCGGGTTGGTCATCATCAGATGAACATCTAATGTTAAAGAGGTCACTTTGCGAAGCGCTTCAACCATGGGCGGACCAACCGTCAAATTGGGAACAAAATGCCCATCCATTACATCCACATGGATCCAATCCGCACCGGCCGCCTCAACCATCTGGACGGCTTCCGCGAGCCGGGCAAAGTCAGCAGAAAGAATTGAAGGAGAGATCAAAGGTGTGACTGGCATTGTTATTCAGATTTTTTTAACCGGCACGCAAAAAATCCGTCCATGTTCAACGTCTGAAAGGCCGTACACAAATGCCCCAGTTCATTGATGAGTGATTGCCCGGCAGTTGGCACCCAGGGAGTGACGGATTCCTGATAAAATTCAGGATGTTCCTGACAAAATCCGGAGATAATCTCGGTAGTCTCCTCCGGTTCGACTGAGCAGGCACTATAGACCAAGATTCCCCCTGGTCTCAAGAGGCCAGAGACCCGATCCAGAATCTCACGTTGAAGAGTCTTGGCCTGTTGGATGGTCGATAACGATTTTATGAATTTTCCTTCAGGGTGCCGACGAAGAACTCCCAGAGCAGAACAGGGGGCATCAAGCAGAATGCGGTCAAACGGTTGGACCAGCTTGGCTGGAATCTTGGCGTGGAGCGTTGGGGCATGGGTTGTCCCGTTGTGTCCGGATGTTGCAGTCAAATTATGGTAAACAGGCAGAACATTGGAGATTCCCAGCCTGGCACAATTTGAAACGAGCCGATCTAACCGTCCCTGATGACGGTCAAGTGCCACAATGGTCCCTTGATTTTTCATCAATTGAGCCAGGTGCGTGGTTTTTCCTCCGGGAGCCGCACAGGCATCAAGAACCCGTTCGCCGGGCTGAGGGTCAAGGAGCAAGGGAATGAGTTGGGCGGCTTCATCCTCCACGTAACACCACCCCTCTTTCAAAGCGGACAGTGCTCCGGGATTGCCACATTTGTTCAAAATTAAACCGACGTGACTCACGGTGGTTTCCTGTGCAAGTATTTCTTCCGATTGGAGGCGGACAAGCAATTGGGAACGGGAACACTGAAGAGTATTCGTTCGAATTGTTAAAGGCGGAATGCCAATAGACTGTTGGCAAAGGTGTTCAGCTTGTGTGAGTCCGAAGGATTGTCGCCAGCGCTCAATCAACCAGGGCGGACACGCATATTGAATGGAGAGGGTTTGGATGGGATCGATTGCCGGATCGGGCATGGGCGGAACAGGGTGCCGCAGTAGATTGCGTAATACGGCATTCACGAAACCGGACCAATTGTGGCCGGGCTGTTTCCGGATCAGCTGAACGGCTTCATTTACTGCGGCGGAAGCCGGAATACGATCGAGATAGAGCAATTGATAGGCAGCCACCCGTAGAGTTGTGGCGACCGTCAGCGGCAGTCGGATCATGGGCTTGCGGGAGACCTGATCCAATCGCCAATCCAGAGTGAGGTAATGCCGTAACACTCCATACAACAACTCAAACGCCAGGTGCCGATCACGGGCGCTGACCACGAGGTCTTTCGTGATGTGATCGAACACGTCATCGCTGAAAGACCGGGTGCGTTCAATTGTCTGCAAGGCTGCGCCAGCGATTTTTCTCGCACTCCAGGAGGGACCAGTGGAAGATACCGGTGGTTTGACGGAGGATGTCGGTTGTCGCGCTCCCATCTTTACGCCTTGCGAATCATGGGGAGTGTGTGGCCAACCTGGCAGCCATTTCAATGGCCTCAACAAGACTCGTGGGATCAGCCTTGCCTTGCCCGGCAATGTCGTAGGCCGTGCCGTGGTCAACAGACGTGCGAATGATCGGCAGACCCACCGTGATGTTCACGCAATGGCCGAAGGCCACCGTTTTAAGCGGAATCAATCCTTGATCATGATACAAGGCGACAATGCCGTCAAATGATCCTCGTACCGCCTTGCCGAACAAGGTATCGGCAGGATGAGGACCCGTGCAGGCAATGCCCTGTTTTTTGGCTTGCCGAATGGCGGGTTGAATAATACGGCCTTCCTCGTCGCCAAACAGTCCATTTTCGCCGGCATGGGGGTTGAGGCCCGCCACGCCGATGCGCGGTTTCTGAATGTGGAACAAGCGGGTGAGTCCCTGATGAGCCAAGCGAATGGCCCGGAGAATTGTGGTAGAGGTCAACACGTTCGGGACATCACGGAGAGCTAGGTGGGTGGTCGCAAATAATATTTTCAAGGGACCCCCGACTATCATCATCCCCGACTCTTTTGCGTTCGTTAGGTCCGCTAACATCTCGGTATGGCCCGGGTACGTGTGCCCTGCTAATTGCATCGCATGTTTATTAATGGGTGCCGTGACGATGCCCTGTACGCAACCGGCCTGGGCCAACCGGACGGCTGTTTGAATGCATGTGACGGCCATATCTCCGGACCGTGCCGTGACACGCCCAATCCTGACGGGACGGACTGATCCGGAAAAGGGATCCAAGACCGGGAGGGAGCCCCGGCGGAACATTCGAGAAGCGGAGGATGATTCGTGCCCGCTCACCGGCACAAGAACAAGCGAGGCCTCCAAGGATTGCGCGGTGTATTCCAGGAGGGTCCGGCTACCGATGACCAGGGGCCGGCAGACTCGCCAGATTTTCGGCAACTGGAGAGCCTTCACAATAATTTCCGGTCCGATCCCGGCGGGATCGCCCATAGTAATCGCCAGAAGCGGGTTGGTCGGTTGCGTGGAGGCCATGAATGGATTACTTGCGCTTTGCCAATTTGTCAGGAGAAGTTTTGCGCGTGGATGGGGTTTTCGAGCTGACATACGTCCGGCGTGCGAGGTCGATGATCGTTTGAACAGGCTGCCTGGTGCGTTCAGCCACCGTTACGCAATCCCGATACTCGGGAGTGACCTTCGAACGGCCTTGTCCAAGACCGGCAATCTTCATGCGGACAGAACCCCCCAACAGTTTAATTGTTTGGAAGGAGCGAGGCAGAATGGCTCGATCCATTTCCTGGATCCGTATTCCCAGCGTCGAGGTTTCGGAAAATAGTAGCGACTGCAGGGTCTGAAGATTTTGTGAGAACGCGATGACTGTCACGATCGTGCCGGGCCGACTCCGTTTCATGATGGTTGGTGTCAAGGTGACATCAAGGGCTCCAGCCTCGAACAGGCGCTCCATGATCACCTCATACAATTGCGGATTCATATCATCAATATTTGTCTCAAGTTGGAAAACGCGTTCGGTGTGATTCAAAGACTCAGAATCTTGACTACCGACAAATACACGCAACACATTAGGCCAGCCATGAGGATCGGCCGTGCCTGCGCCATATCCCACGGTTTGTGGTGTTAAGGGTGGGAGCGGTTTACAATCTTGGGAGAGAGTTTTAACCAAGGCGATCCCGGTTGGGGTCGTAAATTCAATGGCCGGGCCATTGGAGAGAATGGGAATGCCCTTGGCCATGTGCGCCACCGCCGGTCCAGGCACCGGAAGCAGCCCATGCGCTGTGGAAATAGTACCGGCCCCTAGATTGATAGGTGAAAAGGACACCGTTGAGATGTTCAAATGCGCGAACCCCAGCAGCGTCCCGACAATATCTACCAGCGAATCGATCACGCCCACCTCATGAAAATGTACTTTATTCGGTTCTTGCCCATGAACCGTGCCTTCAGCTTCAGCCAGCAGGTGGAAGACGTGAAGGGCCTGAGAGCGAATGGCCTCCGGCAGGCGGCTATTTCCTAATGTTTTTCGAATAGCGGAGAGGGACAGGGGCTTGGAGAACCCTTTGCGTATATCCACATCCACTTTGGTAGCGCGGATGCTGTTGCGGATCACCTGCTGTTCGCGCAGCCGATAGCCTTTAATGCCTAAGCCTTTGAGGCCTTTTTCAAGAGCAGGTAAGGGTACACCGGTATCTACGAGGGCACCCAAAAACATGTCCCCGCTGACTCCTGAAAACGCATCGATATGAAGATGTCTGGTCATGAAATTACACCTGAAAAAGTCCAAAGGCGAAACCATAGTATATCAAAAACCTGAACGCGACGCTGAGTTGGTCCTTGAGAAGAGGACAAATTTTTTTGAAATTATCCGGGTTTCGCCCCGGCGCACGAGGTCCTTTTGTTACGGCAAAAGGACCCAAAACCATGTTGGCCCTGTCGTGGCCCTTCGGGTTCCTTGCGCGGTTCGCCAATTCCGGCGGCGGCGCAAACTCGCGGAGCCTGTCCTGAGTCTTCTTGAAGGGCTCAAACAATGCGCTGCCGTCCTTCCGGAATCGGCTGCACTGCTCAGCCACGCCAAAGGCCAGAACCAAAGGGAGCAGGCTCCACAATATCTGGGTGAAAGTTGGACAGGAAAATTTCTTTTTCCTGCTTCAAAAACCGATATGTTTTTTAAGCAACCAAAGGCATTCATCTATTTCTTGTTGATCTATCCAAGTCTGTAAAAATTTCTTGATCTAAAAAAGTTAAAAAATGAACCAGAAGAGATCGTTGGTCCAGGAAAATTACAAGGACTACACACCCCAGGTGAACGCCAAGAAGACCGTTCAAATTCTTCTTAACTATGTACCACCTGAAGATCTGGCCAATTTACAGTCTATTGTTCTTACGAATATGGCAGCCCTATCACGAAAGAGGAAACGGCAAAGAAGTTCTTCTGGGGCTCCTATTTCCGATGTATTGGGTCGCTATCACCCAGGGTGGAAAAAGCAACCAGCTAATATAGAAATTTATGTGGATACCATTTTTAACGATGCGTCCTGGTACGATTTGAAATTACCAATTTTGAGAAATTTGATGTTTGCAAAGGTCCTATATCACGAGATTGGACATCACATTCAGATTATCTCTAACTCTAAACTTGTCAAAGGAGAAGCCTTCGCGGATAAATATGCATCCCGCCTCAGCAATCGTATGTTTCGGCAACGATATGGGCATTTTCGACCATTGTGGAATTCCTTCTATTGGTTTATCCAAAAGGTCGGGTTCGTGACGTTTATCGAGCGTCGTAGCCGGGTAAAAAATAGAGTATGCAAAATAGGATTCTAGTGTTAAGTAGAATTTGGTGGAAGAAGAAGTAGGGAGTAGAGAAGAAACTTTTATTTTTTGGACCTTCCGCGGTTTCGAACTGGGGCACGAGGTCCTTTTGTTTCGGCAAATTGGCCCAAAACCATGTTGGCATTGTCGTATTCTTTCGGGTTCCCTATGCGGTTCCCCAATTCCGGCTGAAACTCAAAATCGCGGAGCCTGTCCTGAGTCTTACTGAAGGGCTCAGACAATGTGCCCCCGTCTTTCCGGACTCGGCTGCACTGCTCGGCCACGCAAGAGGCCAAATGAAAACTCGGAACACATCGAATGCACCAATGCTTCTAATAGAAGAAGGGAATGAGGGGGTATGTGGTTGAATGAAGAAAATAAAAAATCAGGGGACAAATTTTAAAAACATAAGAGATTTGTACATCTCGTATGACACAATTAAAAACAATATGCCCCTGTTACTTCGTTTTATCACGAGGGTATCTTTGGACTGTTACATTGTTTTGACTATAATTTTTCTTGTTTCTCTTATTCTTTCCCCTGCTATGGGAGAAATAAGGGTAAATGATGAGTACCTTACCTGGCAGGAGTTTTGGAAAAGAGGAGAACCGCTGGTTGTGTTCGCTTGGGCAAGCTGGATGCTACTTATACCTTATGGAGTTCTTCGGAAAAGGAAGTGGGTTCGCCCGTTTTTGGTCTGCTTTCCATTAATACAGATTCTCTCAGTCGGAATGGTTGGTTTCCTTTTTAATCATCCCAAAACTCTAAATCTCTTTAGCAACTTTAACAGCACAAAAGATCTTCTATGGAATGTTTTTCATCTAAGTGTCTGGGTAATCTTGGCTACATGGTATCTCTATTATAAAAAAACGGTAGTGGAATTTTTTAACTTCGAGGAATCCTGAATTAGGTAGGCGAGAATCAAGGCTCAAGACCTGGATGAATTTTTCCTACCGACTTCCACAAAATTACATTGGCCTGAAGAGGAAATCTTTGGCACAATATGAAGGATGCCCCCAATAACGATCACTTAAGGATCTGAGTCCTGGTTGGAGGTTTCACAGTTTTGAGAGATCCTTCGTTGTTCTCCCAATGACATGATTGTCCGGGGGTTGCTCCGTTCTGTCATCCCTCGGGATTTAACGACCAATGACTGACCAATGGAATTCACGTTTTTACACATAAGGAAACAGATGCCTCGTTTATTTAAAATTTCTCTGAAAACGCTGCAAATTTTTTGCTTCAGTCTCATTGTCAGTTTAGCCTTTTCCCAACAGGTTGATGCCAAACGAAAAAAAGGATCGGCCACTTCCCCCGTGAAAATTTCTGAAGTGGTCGTCTCCCCTGATCCCTTTATCCTTGGGAAAAGTCCGTTGAAACTGACCTTGCTCGTGAAGTTGCCGTCATCGTTACGGGGGGCCAATGTGCTTGAAGTGTCTGCCATGATCACCTCACCGACACGGCGCTCCATGAGTTTTATCGCACATCGTCTGTTGGTGGACGAACTTGAGCTGAAAGGGAAGAATCTCACCATTCCAGTGGAGCTGGTCTGGGATGGGAAGGATCAATACCATCAACTCGTTGCTGATGGCTCGTACTTTTATGAACTCCAGGCCAAGTTGATGGAGGACAAAGGCAATGGCCCCCGGACGAAGATCGTGTCCCGTCGGGTTCACGGGACACTCGAAGCGTTGGCGTATGTGGGTGAAGTGTTGCCTCCCCTTCCTCCGGAACCGGATATTCCCGAAGAACTCGAGATTCTCCGTGAAGGAGAAAGTTCTGAAGAGAGTGGCCCCAACACGGAGGAAGGCTTGCAGTCTTCCGACGATCCGGTGGCTCCCGAGGAAGAGGCCTCCATGGATGCTGAGGGTGTTCTTCAGCCGGAGGAGGTCGGTGATTCCGAAGCGGAGGTTCAAATCGGTGAACCGGAGGAGAAAGACGAGAGGACAATCCCTGAAATGGGAGAGTCGCTAACATCGGAATCTTTGAACGAGCCGATACCTGCGTTACCTACGTCCGGGGAAGAGCTTCCGCTTGTCCGTTAATATTGATGCGGTGGGCGAGACATCCTGCTCCAAACCCGTTATCGATATTCACCACGCCGATTCCCGATGAGCAGGCATTCAGCATTGTTAAGAGAGGGGCAAGTCCGCCAAAATTCGCCCCATAGCCTTGGCTGGTGGGCACGGCGACAATGGGGCGATCAACCAAGCCTCCCACCACGCTGGGCAAAACGCCATCCATTCCTGCGACGACAACAACAACTCGTGCCTGGTGAAGGCGCTCTTGGCGATCTAAAAGCCGGTGTAAGCCTGCGACGCCAACATCATAGAGTGTGTGTACCCGGCTTCCCATGACTTCGGCGGTGACTTTGGCTTCTTCGGCCACTGAGATGTCAGAAGTGCCGGCCGTGACAATCAGAATCAACCCCTGCCTGTCTCGCTTGCTATCGGAAATAGAGACCATTCTGGCCATCTCATGGTACACCGCCTTGCGGGTCAATCGTTTGAGGCTGCGTGCATTAGTGGGCGAGACCCGTGTCGCAAGGAACGGTCCGCCGCCCTTTAACAATTTTCGAGCGATGGCTGTAATTTGTGCGGGTGTTTTTCCTTCGCAGAGGATCACTTCCGGAAATCCCTGTCGAAGCGAACGGTGATGATCCACTGAGGCAAACCCGAGATCTTCAAACGGAAGGGTTCGGAGCTGTCGAATAGCCTGGGGGACAGAAACGTGTCCACCTTGGACCCGTTGGAGCAAAGCCGTTAACCGGTCGTGATTCATGAATGAGTCCTGGGGCCGAATGTCGCGGTGCTGGCGGAAAAAAGGCCATCGGTTTCACCTTTGGCTAATCGGGACATGAGATCTGTCACAATATGCCGGGGGTTGCGCCCTTCAAACAACATTTGAAACACGCCGCGCACAATGGGCATATCCACGTGAAAACGTTCAGCCAGCGCCATGGCAGCCCGGCTGGTGGGAACACCTTCAGCCACGGTTCTGGTGGTTGAGCGCAAGGTGTTCATATTCGCGCCCTTGGCCAACTGCATGCCGACCTGGTAATTCCGGCTCAACGTTCCGGTGCAGGTGAGCACCAAATCTCCCAAACCCGATAACCCATAAAATGTGGCGACCTCGGCCCCCATGGCCCGGCCTAACCGGATCATTTCGGCCAGCCCTCTGGTGATTAAGGCAGCCCTCGCGTTAGATCCCAGGTCCAGCCCATCTACCACACCAGCTCCAATGGCCATGACATTTTTTAATGCCCCGCCCAGTTGTGCACCGATCATATCCCGTCCGGCATACACGCGAAACTGTGGCGTGATGAAGGCTTGTTGCAGACCATTGACCAGATTGAAATCCCGCCCGGCGAGTAAAATGGTCGTGGGTTTCCAACGGCTTACTTCTGATGCGAAGCTGGGCCCGGAAAGAATGGTAATGAATGGATGCCAGACGGCGGGAAGGTGACTTTCGACCACCTGACTCATTAATTGCAATGTGCCTTCTTCAATGCCTTTGGTGGCGATGATGATGGGAAGGGGTTCCTTTAATAACAGATTGAGTTGCTTCACCATATTGGCCATGGCATGTGATGGTGCCACGAGCAGGATGACATCCGTGCCCTGCACACAATCCGGAAGACTGATCGTGGCCTGGATAGAGTTGGGTAGGACCACCTCCGGGAGATACCAGGAATTTTCTCTGGTACGTTGGATGGTCTCCGCGACCTCAGGTTCATGTGCCCATAAGCGGATGCTGAATCCTTTGGTGGCCAGTAGGTGAGCCAAAGCCGTACCCCAGGCTCCGGCGCCGATCACAGAGAGGACGCGAAAGGAAGAGGGTGTCACGGTGTCTCCTGACAGAGATGGTTCTTGAATGATGGTGGAGTTGGTGTAGGGGCCAAGAGGGGAAAGCGATGTATCCGGAGAGAAGCGTGCACAATTCTGGGAGAGCGATTGAGGGTCGATGTTGGGATTGAATCGTGATCTATTGAGAAATTATAAAAATGACATGGGAAGTGAGTCAAATCATTTTGCATGTCCCGCCTGGACGAATCAATGGAAATTGGGCAAGATAGAGAAATCCAACAATCATGAGACATACTTCATCTTAACAGAAATCAGGTGCTGTGTGAGTGAAACCAAGCCGTGTCCTTCTTGTGGTTATGAACTTCCCCTACAAGGACGGTTCTGTCCAAAATGCGGGAATCGGGTGGACCGAAAACAGGTGGGGAATTCTAATCAGGAACCACTCAACCTTCGTATTCTATACATCATGGTTGGTCTTCTGATCCTCGCGGTCTTATTCCCTCCTTGGCAAACGCCACCGGACCAGACGCCGGAATTTTTAGGATTTCACTTTATTACCTCTCCCCCCACGGAGGGAGCTCAACGCAGTCCTATACTCCAAAACATTCAACTTTTCACGATTGCCGTGGCTGGGCTGTATTTTTCCTGGGCATTTAGGGGCAAAGGCTAATCAGATCATTCCTCCGAATCCGGCGAGAAGGTTCTTCATGGAGGGGGACTTCTGAAGACACGGGATATCGAAGATATCTGCCCCCAGATTCCCCTAACATCCGATGTCCTATCCTATGGGAATTACGATTGATCCCGGATTGCCGTGGGTTACTTGGTGACTTGCAGGATTTGTTGAATGGCCTCCGCCTTCTGCATCCGGAGAATCTGGTAGATTTTGGGCCCATCTTCCAGGACGTATTGTCGGTCTTCAGCCTGCACGTTGGCGCACGGTCCTGGTTTGTTTTGCAAAGAAAGAAAACGGGTAACAAGTGGGGGATTCCGCGAGATCCGTAAAATACTCACGGCACAAGCTTCTCCATCATAGGGTGCCGACACGATGTTGGCGTCATCCCATTCCTGAATATCATAGACATGAGTATGTACTTTGAGTTGGGGTACATTCGCATTAACCAGGGATGCCGTCGAGTCGATACACCGTTTAAATTCTTTCATGCAGGTGACACGGGAGGTTTGCAGGACATCGTCGGTATTGCCTTCCTTCAGCATCCAGGAGCCCTGAACTTCCACCCAGTGTCCCCATTCCTGATCGTGAAAGGTCTGTGGGGGAAGGTATGGGACAACACGATTTAAAAGGCGATCATCCTCGGTGAGACGTTTCAATGTGGGAAAGTCGAGGTCCCCGGTCTGAGAGAGACCTGAATTTCCCTGATAGGCTTTCAAGGCCTGTTTGGTCGTCTGGTCGAGAGTTCCCGTATAGGGTCCGACTCCATAGCCAAAGCGTCCGAGAAAAATCTGTACTCCGGTCATCAACGTACGAAATTCATCCGGCTTTTTCCGTAACGCCTCTAATTCTTCCTGACCCTTCTTGTCTAACGACATTTTTGCAGCGTCCGTTTGTGGGGATTGATGTGTTGGGGGCAATGAAGATTCAGAAGATGTTGTTGGGGATTGGGGGGTGTTCAGCTTTTCGCCCGAGGCAAAGCAGGAGCCATTGGACAACAGTACTGTCCCGATACCCACGAATACATACAGAGCCATCAATCCGACTAATTTACCGGTGTGTTGCGACATATCACATTCCCTTCTAAGAAACAAAAAAAACAGAACCTCTGTGTGGTGTTCAATCAAAACCTGTGGAGATCAGGATCATTCCAGGTGGAGTTCGTGGAGTCAAGAGCTGAAGTCTGCCCGTCCATGGAGACGTGAGCGGTGGGGCTGAAAAAGGTGAACAAAAAAATGATGGGAAGAGTGAAGATGAAGGAGACCGACGAAAGTTTCGTTTAAATGACCCCTGTTCCGATTGATGGCAGGATAGATTGACCCTACCAAAACGCCGGATGGAGCATGACCCCATCCGGCGTAATGTCCGCACACTTGGAAAATTACCGTTTCTTCGTGGCAGCCTTTTTCTTGGCTGGAGCCTTTTTCTTGGCTGGAGCCTTTTTCTTGGCTGGAGCCTTTTTCTTGGCTGGAGCTTTTTTCTTGGCTGGAGCCTTTTTCTTGGCTGGAGCTTTCTTTTTTGTGGCCAAAACACTCACCTCCTTTCAAATGAGATGCGACCTTGAAGCCGCCGTGATAGCTCACTCCTACCATAGCAGTGAGTCTGTGAATAGAAACCCTTGAGCCCGTTTTTAGTGTAAGACGTCACGCGAAAAATTTATCGGCGCTATCGTTCTGCAAGGCCATGAGATGTTCTGAAGCGAAATTGAAGAGGGAATGATGTAAGCAAGAAGTGTTTCGGTAGTTGTGCATGATGATATTGAATCTATACTACAACGTCTAATCAATTAATTCCAGGATTTTTTTAATTTTTTTGTCATGATGAACTCGACGCAAATTTCTGTCGTAAATTATGCCGGCGTAACGAACAGACGCCTGATGAACATACTCGAGAAAAGATGGAAACATTTTTACTGTGTGATGGTCCTCAGTTCATGTGACGGCGAATAGTTTGCTTCGGCTGAGAACGCCATGCGTCCAATGAGTCGCCCGTCTTCCGTCTCTACATTCACCCGCCATTCACCGGGCTGGAGCCGTTGTTTCATGGTATACATGCGATAGCCGTGTTCTCTTCCTCCGGTGATAGAAATGGGAATGCGATCCGTGGTGATGAATTCAGCCGACTTGGTGAGTGGTCGCCATTCCCAGTGGTGATAGATGGTGGTATGCAACGTGATCGGAGCAAACACGGATGAAAAGCTATAGACGGGTACGTCCGTTCCAATACGGTCGTCGGACCGTTTCCACACCGCGTACCAGGGGCCATCTTCATAGGTGAGCAGGTACTCATTCTGTTGCTTTTCAATGTGATGATAGATGCCTCCGGATTTGAGGGAAAGGGGAATGGGAGGAATCCAATTTAAAAAATATAACGTGGTGCATAGACCCACCAGGGCAAATGCCGGAAAACCAATGCTCAAGGAAGCCCTGATCGGAAGGTTGGGAATGCCATGGAGGGTGAGGCGAACGGTTTCCCATACGACGACTATGGTGATGAAGGCGCCGGTTAAAAAGACCGCGGGATTCATCCATCCTGTCAGGACAGGGAGGAAAAAGGTCATAAAGCTTAGGGTGACGATCGCAAAGAGGCCCACCAGCATTTTGAGACTGGAATATCGTTTGGAAAGAAATTCATTGGCGATGAGCAATCCGACAATGATTCCTAAAAAGATGGCGGACGTGGACCATGATGCACTTTGGGAATAGAGGATGGCATAGGCACTGAACAGACCCCCTAATAAAAATTGCATGGCCTTTCCAAAATGCGGACGGGTCTGATGCATTAGGCTAAGGACATTCCAGCCGGGTTTGTCCGGTGTGGAGGGGACCAGTCCCAATTGAAACCGTCCGGTGAGAATGATGAGAGTGCCCAGGAGCGTGATGTAGAGAAGAATAATCAGATTATCCAGCAAGCGATCGATGCGAGTTAACGTGAGGGTATCATAGGTCACGCCGGCGAAAAAAAAGACGGCCGGGAGAATAGGTTTGAGGAATGTCGAGTGCCACTGCATCATCGTCTGGGCCACTGTCGCCGTGAGAGATGTCGTACACGTCGATGGCAATTTGTCAGTCGTGAGATTCATTGTACCCTTTCCTTGAAAATCCTCGGAAGATTGATGGTCTTTCTTAAAGGGGTGGGCCGAAACGCTTCAGATAACCATTCAAGTCCTTTATGAATTCAGACAATAAGAATGAATTGCCCTCTGCTCTTTCTCTGACGCTGGTCGGAATCCAATTTGTCCTAATTGGGATGCTTGCCTTCGCCGGACCACTGTGGCCACCAGGCTGGAGCCTTCGAGTGATACTTGCCGTCGGCGGAATGGTTGGAATCTTGGCGCTGAAGGTCATGGGCATTCGGCAGATGAACGTCTTCCCGGAAGTCGCCGGTCAGGCAAAACTCATTGTCCTCGGCCCTTACCGCTGGATCAGGCATCCCATGTACACCAGCGTCTTGTTGGTGTCGCTGGTTTGGACTCTGGGAAGTCCCCTTCCCTGCCCTATTCTGTTATGGGTGGGATTAGTGATGACCTTATCGGTCCGCTACGAAGAGCGCCTCTTGATGGAACGGAATATGACGCCTACCGACGTCAGATCAAGCACCTTATCCCTTTTGTGTGGTAGAGCCGGTTGCGTTGATGTTCGAAAAGTGTGTCAGAAGGATGGGGTGTCGTGGGGTATCACTCCCCCTTTTAGTCTTTCCAAATATTTTCTGACATATTCGAGCCCACCATTTTACTCACTGGCATGTTTAGCACATACGAACGTTGCCGGGGTTCGGCCCGGCAGCCGAGCCACTTTTGATCGGGCAAAAGTAGCCAAAACCCGGTACGCCCTCCCTGGCCACATCGCAGAGGGCGTATGCGAGACTGCGGAGGGCAGCCCAACTCGCTGCGCTCGGACAAGGGCTGCCGGTGGATAAGAGCATCCGCCGGGGGGCCAGGCAGCAGGCGTTAGACAACAGACAGTCGCGGGTCGCAGGAATGTGGGTATTCTCCATTGCCTTTCACCGTCGGAACGAAGTTGCTGCCGACCCCGATCGTTCAGTCGGCAACGACGGTGGCCAATGCCTACAAGAACGCATTGGAAATTATTGGGAATGCCTATGGTGGTCACCAACTGGAATTCCACCGGTAAGACTCTGTCTGCTGAAGGGTGAACGATCAATTAAAGCACATGTCCTGAGAAACCAGGTCATCCTGAGTGAAACGAAGGATCTCGCTGAGCCAGGTCAGCTGAGACATTCGAGGATTATCTTAGGCCATCAGCCCAAGATGCCTTGATAAAAAACAACACCTGTGTAAGTTTATGATATCTTGAAAATTATGGCCTTCTATATACGGCATCATTTTGGCTTAAAAGGACTGAAAACCGACTCTCAGCATCTTATGCGGAACAATCTATTTATTTAGGTGTCGAAGAAAAGTACACCGATGAAGGTTTTTCTCAGTTCAACCTATGAGGATCTCATTGAGTATCGCCAGAAAGCAATTGAGATTCTAGAACGGCTGGGCCATCAAGTCAGGTGCATGGAGAAGTTTGTTGCTCAACCTGTGGAACCTTCCGAGGCATGTCTGTCTGAAATAGAGGTTTGTGAGCTCTTGGTCGGAATTTATGCTCATCGCTATGGGCACATTCCAGATGGTTATGTGGAATCCATTACCGAGGCTGAGTTTCGTCACGCAAAAAAACTCAATAAGCACCTCTTCTGTTTTGTGGTCGACCCCAATTACCCTTGGCCTTCCGAGATGAGGGAAAGGAAGCCTGGAAGGACCAGGCTCAAGGCATTGAAAAAAGAAATCGAATCTAGCCTGGTGAGGGACACATTTACTACCCCAGATAATCTTGCCAGTAAGATCGCATCCTCCGTTGCCTACCACTTAATTCAGCGTTCCCCCCTTCCCTTACCGTCTACCAGGATGCAGATCATCAGTCCGAGTCACTTCGGACGAGATGATTCTAATAGAGGTCATTTTTCCATTCTCCTGCGAGTCAAATTTCGCAATGAAAGCGGGCACCCAGTCCTACTTGAATATTTTCGAATCCAAAACGCGGGTAATTGGTATAAACCCCAGTCTCATACTGGCAATGTCCTTTTAAAAGTCTCACCAACCAAACAAATTTCAGAACCATTCCACAATGAAAAACTAATCACCGAATCACTTCGAATACCGGAAATGAGTGAGATAGAACGCCTTGCTTTCTTTATTTTGCCAAATCCCCCAGAGCCTTTTCCTGGACCAGAAAGACTGCATATTATTGCAGAAGCGACGTTTGTTCAGCAGAGTCCGATGCAGATCGCGCTCACACTTACGAATCAAGGGGAAATTGAGGAAGTAGAGGGGATAGGTAACTAAGAAGGAATATCGAAAAGCTATTAATAAAAAAGGGGAGGTGTTTCTTCAGAAGAAATCAGCCTCAATTTCCTCCCACCGTTTCAAGTTTGGGTTTCCCAGAACAAGAGCTTCTCAACCTGGGAACAGATCCTTCACCTTCAGCTCAGATATGGTAGAAAGGATCACTATCGTGAATGCCCCCACTCTCATTCTTCCGGGAATCGGCAATTCTGATCATGCCCATTGGCAAACGCTGTGGGAGTCTGCGAACTCCGCATTTGTGCGTGTGCAGCAACGAGATTGGGGAAATCCTGTTTGCCATGAGTGGGTGAATGTTCTTGAGCAAGCTGTGGCAAAAATCGGTGAAAGTTCCGTGCTTGTTGCGCACAGTTTGGGGTGTCTCTGCGTCGCGCATTGGGCAGCGCGTACGAGTCTCAAGATCAAAGGGACCTTGCTAGTAGCGCCACCTAATCCAGAAGATAGCGGTTTCCCCTCCGAGGCCATTGGATTTTGCCCGGTGCCTCTCGGTTCGTTTGGATTTCCCGGCATCTTGGTGGCCAGTTCCAACGATCCGTATGGGAGTCTTGAGTTTGCCCGGTCTTGCGCGTCGGGGTGGGGTAGCCGTTTCGTGAATATTGGGGCAGCAGGGCACATCAACTCAGAAAGTGGTCTTGGAGACTGGCCTGAGGGATGGGCCCTTTATCAAGAACTGACCGCTTAACATCAGTTTCCAGGCCGTTCCTCATTTTTTTTCTCATAACAACTGGATTCTGCGGGTCTTCCTATGGGACCACATCGCCGTGTTTCAATCCCAAACTGCTCAACACACCTGAGCCAGCTTCATGAATTATTGGAATCCCAATTAATTTCCAAAATCTTGTTTGTCTGTGTGACCCCTCGCTGTTAAATGACGACTGCCGTCCGATCATTGGGTCGGATGCTCTCATGAACCGGCGGGCTTTGTTTGAGCATAGCGAGTTAGGCTGCCCTCCTAAGGCTCGCGTCCGTCCAATCTGATGAGACCGGACGGGGCGTCACTGGTTTTTGGTCCTTTTGCCGAAACAAAAGAACCTTGGCTTCCGGGCCGAACCCCGGCAACTATCATAGATTTTAAAAATTCTAGTTGGTGAGATTTGCTTGGAATTATGGTGTTTTTTCTCTTCGAAGCATTCGGAAGTTAATGGGAATTCCTATAACTGTTTTAAGAGTGAAGGTCTGATCTGTTGCCGAGGATCAGGGCGAGGGTGTATCCCTCATTGGCGGGGGATTCTTCCTGGTCAGGATGGTGTGAGCGGCTTGGGAGGCCTCTTTGACCAGAATCCCCATTTTGGGGTGGGAAGGTTCGAGGTCGACGGGGAAGCCATAGTGACGTAACCGTTCGCTGGCCAGATGGCCAATAGAGGCGACCATCATGCGATGAAGCGCTTTTCTAAAAAGGTTAATCTTCTCGTCCTTTGCCAGCACCTTAATGAGATGTTCCACTTGAATGGCATTGGTAATCAACAAAACCGGGATGACTCCATCCATGACTTCTTGCAGCAGATGTTTCAGGGGGGTCAGATCCTCAGGTAAGGTCCACCGATAGACCGGTACCGGTCGAACCTTTGCTCCCCGTTCTCTCAGTCCTTCTAAAAATTTCGGATTACTGATCCCATATTCCTGCACCGCAACCCGTAAGCCCTGGAGGCCGTCCGGATAGGATGCATCAAGAGCGATGAGAGTATCTTTCCATGTATTGGGTTCGGGGACCAAAATGTTCGGTTGAAGCCCAAGTTCTTTTAACACCAGGGCTGGTTTGGGACCCCGCACGACAAGTACCGTGTTGCGCAAGGCGGTGGTGATCGCCTCACGAGCATGCCGGGTTTGTACAACATCCAGCAGAGTTTGAAATCCTACACCGGTGAGCAGGATGAGTAGGTCGACCTGACCTTTCATCAACGCATCGCCACATTCCAGCGCCTGAGGATTGTCCGATAGTGGGAGTTCTCTCATTGACGGGGCGACGATAGGCACGCCTCCGTGCCGAATAATCAACCGTTGCATTTCCGTGGCCATCCGGCTTTCAAGAGCCCCCACCCGGAGTCCTTGAAAGCCGACATGGAGTTGTTCAACGCTCATGGTGGTATCATACAGAGGGATGATAAGTTTATTGGGCCGATGGAGCAGGCACATCCTGGGCGCATCGAAATCCTGTGGAATTATTGCGGTCCGTTGGAAGACTTTTGATCCTCGTAAAAATTCGGACCTGTGGTGTTTCCCCCTGCCAGCCTGAACTCCGCAATACTTTAAATTGACCGGTTTCGGGTCCCGAGGGATTCCGGGGAGGGCTTTTGGCATAATAGTCTGCATCGTACCAGTCGGCCACCCATTCCCAGACATTGCCCGCCACATCGTAGATGCCATAGGGGCTTTTGCCTTTTTCATAAATACCCACTTGGGTCAAGGTGGCCTCTCCCCGCCACGATTGATTGAAATTCAAATGTTCCAGCGTGGGCTCGACGTCACCCCAAGGGAATCGCCAGTCGTTGGGGCCTTTCGCGGCTTTTTCCCACTCGGCTTCGGTAGGGAGGCGTTTTCCGGCCCAGTGGCAATAGGCTTTCGCATCGTTCCAGTCCACGTTGATGACCGGAAGGTCAGTGACCGACTCGGGCATCATATTTCCTTTCCATAGGCCTTTTTTTTGATCAGTGGGATGTTGGGGAGTGCGGTGTCCGGTTTCAGTCACGAATTGAAGATATCGGCCATTGGTGAGTTCATATTTATCCATATAAAAACTGTCCACGAACACGTCATGATTCGGCCGTTCGTCAAGTCCTCCATCCCGGGCCGCTTTAGGCACACCCATAGGAAAGACTCCTTCAGGAATTAAAACCATTGGAGCACCGTCTTTTCCGACAATTTCCTGAGGAGACTCAGAAGCCTCAACCGTGTTGGAAACTGCAGCGATGAGCAGTAGGCATGCCAATACTCCAACACATTCTACCCGTCGATTCTCCATCCTTCCTACCATTTTCCCCTCCAATTTTTTCTGACAATTCAAAATTCTTTTAATGATTCCATTACTAAAATACCATAATTCCGGTTAATCATGAATGATAGGTCAAAAGTTTCAGATGGAAAATTGCAGAATGAGGTCGCACTTGATCCTCCATAGAGTCTCTGCTTAGCCGTCGCCCGAAGGAGCCGTTGACTATTCCTTACTGGTTTCATCGTGAACCGTTTGGTCTGGCGTGTGGGATTGTAGGGAATCCAGAATAAGGTGAAATTTTCAACAGACCGTAGGATCTTTGACGATTCTTCGTCAACTTGCTCCATCTCCGGGTCCTGGGTATGATGCCTTTCTCCGAAGTTACTTGGGGGCGATGTGGTCTCACTCTACATCCATTGACGGAATTGAGATGCAGCAAAAAGGAAAATCTCTCGGGCTTCGACATTTGGCCTTACGGGTGCGTGATGTTCAGGTATCACAGCGGTTTTATGAACAACTCTTTGATATGAAAGTTGTGTGGCAGCCTGATCCCGGGAATGTCTATCTCAGTACGGGGTATGATAATCTCGCACTGCACCAAGTGAGTTCTGAGGAGTTGGGTCAATTTAACCTCTCTCAAGTTCACCCGTTGGATCATTTGGGATTTTTAATGGATTCTCCGGCAAGTGTGGACGCGCTATTTATGGAAGCCACAACACAGGGCCTCACGATTGTCAAACCTCCGAAGCAACATCGCGACGGCAGTTATTCGTTTTATCTCTCGGATCCGGATCAGAATACGATTCAGGTGTTATTTGAACCCTCAATTCAGTTGCGATAGAGCAGGGTCGGACCCTCGTGGTTCCCTCCTTTTGCAGAACACCACAACGTTCGCTCTCCCGTTCATCTTGCCATGAATCCTTGGACGACCATTGATCCTACGCAACATGTTGGACTGAATCCATGGGTCTGGGTTCAGTTGGAAAGTGCCGAACCTCCCGGACCTTTCCCGTTTTTGGGCGGGGTGGATCCGGAGGTCGTCAGAAGTCTTCATCAGGCGCATGAGATCATGATGAGCGGTATCGAGACCGCCATCAGCGATATCATGGCCAAACGTGCTTCCGTGGATGACCCTCAATTATCCCGTCGTTTGGAGGATGCCTATGCGGAAGTAGTGCAATCGCGTCCTCCCTTACAACGACATATTCAGTGCGGACGAAAATCCGATGGGACCTTTCACTGGGACTTTCCCAAAAATCCGACAGCCTCGGCAACGATGACGTATGGAGGGTTGCGGATTTTTAACTCCGTCACGCGACAAGCGATCCCTTTCGGGTTTGAGCGGCCAATCGGGCCGAATGTGGGACATTTCCTTGGTTTTCTCACTGGCCGGCATACGATGGGGGAAATTCAAGCGGTGGCCCAGGCCGGCGGGCGAGATCTCGAACGGCAATTGGCGCAGCTCTTTACCTTATTGAAAGACCATGATTGTCTGGCCATCGCTCCCAACACCTCACTTGAGGCACATTGGCGTAAAGTCACGAGGGATCAAGATGTGGTGCATCTGGGACATGCGGCGTTGATGTATCGACACCAGGATAATTTTTTATGGTTTGATCCCTGGCTCATGCCATGGTTCGCGGAGTCACCGGTCCCGTCCCTGTGGGCAAACCTCCTTCCGCGCCCGGCTGGAATTTTTCTCACCCACGACCATGACGACCATGTCGATCCCCG
>BQIW01000085.1 GCA_021604105.1 Nitrospirales bacterium
CGATCATTCGGGGGTTGTTACGAATAGCAGATTTGCCGGATATTGCGGCGGAGTTGGCACCTCGACCCCTTAGGATGGAATCGTTAGTGGATGGGTGTAATCGCAAGGCAAGTCGTCACCAGATTGAAAAGACCTACCATCTGGTTGGTCTTTCGTATGCTCGAGCAGGAAAACCTGATGGATTTTTGGTCGATGTTGAGGAGTCGTCTGCGGATACAATTTCTATGTGGTTTCGTCATATGTTGAATCTGCCATGACTCAAATCAACCTTCACTTGGCATCAAGTGTCTTTCCTCCAATGATGGCAAGCTTCTCGTCGTGATGACAAAAATGGGACTGCCAAATCAGGGCCGGGGCAACCAACCGCGACGTCTGATCCATTTTTCGAGTTCGACGGCAAAAAACACAATTGTTGAAAGGAGAAGGCAGAGGCCGAGTTGGTTCAGGGTTAAGGGCATGGTATGAAAGACGGGGTTGAGAAAGGGCACGTAGATCGTGGCCATTTGAAGGACAAAGGTGAGGAGTACGGCTCCTAATAATAAAGGATTGCTCAACGGACCTCGCTGGAGAAATGAATCCTGCTCTGCACGAATGGCTAGTACATGTCCCATTTGGGATAAGGTGAGAACCGTGAACACCATCGTTTGCCATTGTCCGAGATCCGCTTCATAGGCCCACATTTCGGTGGCGAGCGAGACGCCGCCCATGAGCAGTCCCACCCACAGAATATGTTGCCAGAGACCACCGGCAAAGATGCTTTCGTTCGGCGGGCGGGGAGGGCGCTGCATGATGTTTCGTTCCTCGGGTTCCAATGCAAGGGCGAGGCCGGGTAAGCCGTCCGTGACGAGATTGATCCATAAGATCTGGATCGGGAGCAGAGGAATCGGGAGGCCAAATAATGGGGCCAGGAAAATCGTCCAGATTTCTCCGGAATTGCTTGTCATCGTGTATTTCACAAACTTGCGGATGTTGTCATAGATCCGGCGTCCGTCCCGGACGGCGGTGACGATGGTCGCAAAGTTATCATCCAACAGAATCATGTCGGAGGCTTCGCGGGCCACGTCCGTTCCGGTCTGTCCCATCGCGATGCCGATGTTGGCCTGGTTTAAGGCAGGCGCGTCATTGACTCCGTCGCCGGTCATCGCCACAAACTCCCCCCTGGTTTGCAGGCTTTTCACGATAGCGATTTTTTGTGCGGGAGTGATGCGGGCATAGACTCGGGTCTGTTCGACCAGATGTGACAATTCTTCAGGGGAACGGTGTTCCAAGTTCTGGCCGGTCACCACGGTGGTCTCCTGTTTGATAACTCCGACGCGTGAGGCGATGGCTTTGGCGGTGCCGGGATGATCGCCGGTGATCATGACGGGGGTGATCCCTGCCGATTGGCAGAGAGCAACTGCCTGCGCGGCCTCTTCCCGTGGAGGATCCATCATGCCGGCAAAGCCCAGAAAAGTAAGCTGGCGTTCGACGACCGAAGGAGTTATTTTCGAAGGAGCTTCATCCCAGTGGTGATAAGCCACGGCCAACACCCGCAAGCCTTCATTGGCCATGTGTTCGGCCTGCTCTAGGAGTCTTTCGGTCGGCAGGCAGTCAGGTCCGGTCTGTGTGAGCATGGATTCGCACAGAGGCAGAAGTTTTTCCGGCGATCCTTTGGTGAAGGAGATGACGCTTTGTGGGGTGCGGTGCAGGGTCGTCATGCATTGCCGGTCTGAGTCGAAGGGGAGTTCTTGTATGCGGGGGTTCGTGGCCTCCAACGGGTCTTTGTCGTACCCGGCCTTGCTGGCTGCCAGGTATAACGCTATTTCCGTGGGATCGCCCAATGTCGGGCCTCCGGTCTGGGCCTTTGCATCGTTGTTTAATGCCAACGCCATGAAAAACAGATGAATGGGATTTTGGAGATCGGCCTCGAGGCCGGGTTGTTTGCTTGCGGACGGGCTCAATATGTCCCCGGCCACAGATATTTGCTCCACCCGCATGGAGTTTTGGGTAAGCGTGCCCGTTTTATCGGAGCAGATATAGGTGACCGACCCTAATGTTTCCACTGCGGGCAGTCGCCGGATCAACGCCTGTTTTTTGGCCATTTTCCGTGCCCCCAGGGCCAGAGAAATCGTGACGACGGCTGGAAGGGCTTCCGGAATGGCGGCCACGGCCAAACTGACGGCGGTCAGGAACATGAGCACGGGTGGCTCACCCCGCAGGACCCCGACCGCAAACAACACGATGCAGATGGCGAGGACGGCCAGCGCGAGTCGTCGTCCAAAGACTGTGAGGCGTTGTTGTAAGGGGGTTTTGATGTCTTCGTCCTTATGCAGGAGCGAGGCGATCTTTCCTAACTCGGTGTGCAGGCCGGTGCCAATAACGACACCCGTGCCGCGGCCAT
This sequence comes from Nitrospirales bacterium, assembly GCA_021604105.1. GTDB lineage: Bacteria > Nitrospirota > Nitrospiria > Nitrospirales > UBA8639 > Nitrospira_E. The sequence continues at coordinate 2,381 of BQIW01000085.1, forward strand.
ATGTCATGAGTGTGCCTTTATAGGCCATATTCCGGCGATCACCCAGCGAAAGGTTCGGGTCGTCGAGGGGGGCCGTCTGTTTGTCTACCGGGACACTCTCGCCTGTGAGTGCAGATTCATCCACTTTGAATTGAACCGCTTCGACTAATCGAAGGTCGGCAGGGATGAGGTCACCGGCTTCCAGTAGAACGATGTCGCCCGGGACCAGGTCGAGCGTGGAAAGCGGTACGACCTGCTCTTCACGTTGCACACGGGTCGTGGGAGTGGCGAGTTTTTTGATGGCTTGCATGGCGCGGTCCGCCCGATATTCCTGTACAAATCCGATGATGCCGTTGAGCACCACAATGATAATAATCGCCAGGGCATCCATTCGCTGCCCCAACATGCCTGAGACGATGGCGGCGCCAATGAGCACCAGAATCATGAAGTCGGTAAATTGATCGATGAAGATTCGAGTGAGACTCCGCTGCCGGTGTTCGGGGATTGTATTGTGTCCGTAACGACGAGTCCGGCGGCGGGCTTCCCTGGTACTCAGCCCTGTCTGAGGATTGACTTCCAGGCGTTGAGTGACGTCCGGGATAGAAAGAGTATGCCAGACCGTGTCAGCTTGCGATGGAGGAGGGGGCCCTGCGTTTGCGTCGGACTGGTTGGTCATCTTGGTTGGTAAAATGTCTTAACCCTCTTTAATTTGATACATCTTGTGGCATGCCAGGCATCTCGTCGTGATAGTCGACAGACGGTGGAGAATGTCCTGTGATGTCGTACCCCCGGTGATTGCATCCGCCAATTCGTCAAAATCCCGATGTACGGACATTCCAAGCTGTTTGAGGGGAAGAGGAAGTTTAAGCATGAGTGAAGGATTGTCATCTGCGGCCATCTTCATTCCGGCCGATCGGGCCGCCGCTGCAGCCTGAGCATGTCCTCGGGTCTGGTCAGGATCGCTCAGGCCCGTCACGATGCCATGGACGGCCTGAAGAAGTTGCCGCATTTCCGTCAGGATAAAGTCACGTTCAGTTGGAGCAAGATGCACAATAGTTCGGCCATCGGCTGAAGGGGTGGTTGCCCCTTGAATGAAAAACCAGCCCAGCACGCCGGCGCTGACTATCCAGAGCATGAGAGCGATCCGGCAAAGATTTTTTGAGAAGGATGGTAAAGATGCCAACTGGAGTCTCCTTAATTTTTCAGTAACCTGTTCGTTTAGGGAATCAACTGGGGCATTATTCTACATGACTAATGATTTTGACTGTACCTCTTTTCCCCAATGTTCCGGCTCATCGTTTTCCGCCTATTGAAGATTGTTGAGGTTTTGCTAGTTTTATCTATCATTTCAAGTTCTCACAAAATAAGGCATATCTCTTGCCAAATGTATTATCAGTGAGTGCTTGTGACAGGGATACATTCCGGCAAATTGATGGGAGGCCGATGATCCAAATCCGTATTCATGGCAGAGGAGGGCAGGGCGTGGTGACTGCTGCCGAGTTGCTTGCCTTAGCGGCGTTCCGGGATGGAAAGGAAGCCCAGGCCTTTCCCAGTTTTGGATCTGAACGGACCGGGGCCCCGGTCACGGCATTCTGCCGGATCGATTCCCAACCGATTCGCAGTCGGGAGCCGGTTTATCACCCGGATGCCCTGCTCATTCAGGACTCCACCCTGCTGCATCAGGTGGATGTCTTTGCTGGATTGGCCACATCAGCCTTTGTTCTGATTAATTCCACACGAGATGTCGACGCGCTTCATCTTACGGACTTTGTCACCCAACATCCCGGAGTGCAGATGCATACGCTTCCGGCATCCGATCTGGCCATGAAGCATCTTGGGCGTCCGTTTGCCAATATCGGGATGGTGGCGGGGTATGCGGCCCTGACCGGGGAAGTCAGCAAAGCTTCCGTGAATCAGGCGATCACGGAGAAGTTTCCTGGATGGATCGGAGAATTGAACGGGGCAGTGGCCGGAGAGGTGTATGACTTTGTTGCGGCAAATTTGGCCAAGGTCTAATTCAATCGAGGATTCAAGAGAAGACCATGAAACATCATATTGAAGGATCTCAAGCCGTGGCCCATGCCATCGCTTTGTGTCGGCCTGAAGTGATGGCGTGTTATCCGATCTCTCCTCAAACCCATATTGTCGAAACCCTTTCACGCAAGGTGAAAGCGGGAGAAATCGGCAATTGCCAATTCCTGAATGTCGAATCGGAGTTCGGGGCCTTAAGCGTGTTGATTGGGGCCTCGGCCATGGGCGCGCGAACCTATACTGCGACGACAAGCCAGGGTCTCTTGTTCATGGCCGAGGCCGTCTATAACGCGGCGGGATTGGGGCTCCCCATTGTCATGACCATTGCCAATCGCGCTATTGGTGCGCCGATCAATATCTGGAACGATCATTCGGATAGCATGTCCATGCGGGATGCCGGCTGGATTCAATTGTTTGCGGAAGATAATCAAGAAGCCGTGGATCTTCATATTCAAGCCTTTCGCCTGGCTGAGGAACTCAGTTGTCCTGTTATGGTCTGTATGGATGGTTATATTCTCACTCATGCCTATGAGGTGGTGGATCTTCCCACGCAAGAGCAGGTAGATGGGTACCTGCCGGCGTTTGAACCCGTTCAAGTGTTAGACCCGCAGGATCCTGTATCCATTGGCGCGATGGTCGGACCGGAAGCCTTTGCCGAGGTGCGTTATCTTGCGCATGACAAGCATCTCCGAGCATTAGAGGCGATCCCACGACTCTCTCAGGCTTTTCAGGATATCTTCCAGAGACGGTCTGGAGGGCTGTTGAAGGCCTATCACACGGACGAGGCTGAAACCATTCTGCTGGCACTGGGATCGGTGAACGGGACGATAAAAGACGCGGTGGATGATTTGCGGAAAGAAGGATGGCCGGTCGGCTCTCTTGCGCTCTGTGCATTTCGTCCTTTCCCCTCCCATGCTCTTCGCCATGTGGTTCAGGATGCCAAACGGATCATCGTTTTTGAAAAAGACCTGGCGGTGGGAAAGGGGGGGATTGTGTCCAGCGATGTAAAGATGGCACTTCGTGGATTACCAACTATCGTGGATACGGTGATCGCCGGACTTGGAGGGCGCCCGATTCCGAAAGCCTCGGTCATCAATACGGTGAAGCAGGCGTGCCTGGAGGGTTTGGAGGAACCTCATTTTCTCGATCTGAATTGGGACGCCATTAATCGGGAATTGACCAGACAACAGGCGCAGCGGCGTTCGGGACCCACCGCAGAAAATATTCTCCGGGAAATCGGTGCTCCTGGCGCATCGCCCATTTAATTTTTAGTCGTGAGGCCGGTATGCCCTATCAACGAGTGAAATTTTATCAAACGGGAACCTTCACGGTTGGCAACCGGTTACTGGATGAATCCAATCGCACGGTCCAAGCCGGGATGGACCGAACAAATTCACTCAATTCCGGCCATCGCGCCTGCCAGGGTTGCGGTGAAGCGCTGGGGGCCCGCTATGCTCTTGATGCGGTGATGCGCGCCACGCATCAGCAAATGGTTGCGGTGAATGCCACAGGCTGTTTGGAAGTTTTCTCCAGCCCCTATCCGGAAAGTGCCTGGCAGATACCCTGGCTTCATTCATTGTTCGGCAATGCTCCGGCGGTGGCGAGCGGCGTGGCGGCAGCTTTGCGTGCCAAAGGTCGAAAGGATGTTCGTGTTATCGCCCAGGGGGGAGATGGTGCCACGGTTGATATCGGGTTTGGGTGTTTGTCCGGGATGTTCGAACGCAACGATGATGTGTTGTATGTCTGTTACGACAACGAGGCCTACATGAACACGGGAGTGCAGCGTTCGGGATCCACCCCGCCACGAGCCTGGACCAATACTACGCAGGCCGTGGGAGTCGACCCCGGCAATCCCATGGGCATTGGAAAAAATCTGCCACGCATTGCGATGGCCCACGGTATTCCCTATGTGGCCACGGCCTCGGTGGCTGATCTCCATGATCTGGAAGCGAAAGTGACGAAGGCGATGAACTTCAGGGGCGCACGGTATATTCATATCCATGTGCCCTGTCCGTTAGGCTGGAAATCGGATCCTGCGCATACGATCAAGGTCGCCCGCCTCGCGGTGGAAAGTGGCCTCTTTCCCTTGATTGAAGCCGAAGGGGGAGAAGTGACCGATCGAACACCTATTAGAAAACAAGTACCTGTCGAGCAATACCTCGAACTCCAAGGTCGGTTCAAACATCTTTTTCATCCACGGGATGAGCGTGCTCTTGAAGCGATTCAGGCGATTGCGGATGCGAATATTCATCGGTATCAGCTACTTCCTGTAAAGGCATGAGATGGAACGGAAACCCTTTGCCATTACCTTGAACCCTGCTTCAAGCCTGGCCAATCATACGGGCAACTGGCGGACGATGCGTCCGATCTATGTTGATCACCTTCCCCCCTGCAATCAGGGCTGCCCGGCTGGCGAAAATATTCAAGGCTGGTTGTATGAGGCGGAGGAAGGGAAATATGAGCAGGCCTGGCGAAAAATTATGGAAGAGAATCCTTTCCCGGCGATTCATGGTCGCGTGTGTTATCACCCGTGTGAAACGGCCTGTAATCGGGGTCAGCTCGATGAGCCCGTGAGCATTCATGCCGTTGAGCGATTTTTAGGCGATTACGCGATTGAGCAGGGTTGGCAGGTGGAGGCGGGCGTGGAAACCGGAAAGCGGGTCCTGGTTGTCGGCGCGGGACCGAGCGGTCTTTCTGCTGCGTATCATCTGGCCCGTTTGGGACATGCGGTGACAATCATTGAAGCGGGGCCGAAGCCGGGGGGCATGATGCGGTTCGGGATTCCCCAATACCGTCTGCCCCGGAATGTCCTGGACGCCGAAATTGCAAGAATTGTCGCCATGGGCGTCTCGATCCATCTGAATCAAAAAGTCGATAATTTAGAAACGACTATTCAAGAGGGGGAATTCGATGCCGTATTTCTGGCCATTGGGGCTCATTTGAGTAAACGGGTTGATATTCCCGGCAGGGATGCCGGCCGGATGATTGATGTCTTGGGATTTCTTAAAGGAATGGATGGCCGGGCTGTTCCCAAGATTGGTCGACGGGTCGTCGTTTATGGTGGAGGTGATACGGCTATTGATGCCGCGCGAACCGCCAAGCGCCTGGGTGCCGAGGAAACGATCCTGATTTATCGGCGTGATCGCGGACACATGCCCGCCCATGATTTTGAAGTGGAAGAAGCCTTGGAGGAGGGGGTGCTGACCCGATGGCTGCAGACTATCAGGCAAGTGGACAATACGACGTTGACCGTTGAAGAGATGACACTGGATGAGCAGGGGCGCCCTCAACCCACCGGCAGGATTGAGACCTTGGAGGCCGACACGGTTATTCTGGCGGTGGGCCAGGAAGTGGATACCGGGTTTTTAGAGGATGTCCCGGGATTGGATATTTCATCCGATGGGGTAATTCAAGTTGATGCCTCAATGATGACCGGGCGTGCGGGAGTGTTTGCCGGGGGGGATATGGTTCCTGCAGAGCGCACGGTGACGGTGGCCACAGGCCATGGGAAAAAAGCGGCACGGCATATTGATGCGTATCTCCGCGGAAGTGAGTATCGGAAACCATCGCCCAATACCGTTGCGGCTTATGACCGTCTCAATACCTGGTATTACACCGATGCGGATAAGAATCGGCAGCCCTACCTGGATCTGGCCAGGCGTCGCGCCAGCTTTGAAGAAGTGGTTGGCGGCTTGGATACGGACACGGCTTTGCTCGAAGCCCGACGCTGTCTCTCCTGCGGGAATTGCTTTGAGTGCGATACCTGTTACGGCGTGTGTCCGGACAATGCCATTATCAAATTGGGGCCGGGTCAACGGTACGAAGTGAATTATGACTATTGCAAGGGATGTGGTGTGTGCGCGGAGGAATGTCCCTGCGGCGCCATCGATATGGTGAAGGAAGTCAGATAGGAACAGAACATGTGCGCACACCGGAGTTTGGTTGTGGGAATAGGCACGAAGAGTGATTTGACAGCAAAACACACGGCACACAGAATGTGTCACACCCGGGAGACGATGTATGAAATACCTATTAGCAGTTGATGGATCGGATCAATCGGTCGATGCGATACGTGCGTTTGAAGCGCTGAGCCCGGCGGAGAGCCTGATGGTGTTACATGTGGTGAATGTGCCGGGTATCCCCTATCCGTCCATCGGGGCGGGGATTGCGAAAGATTTGAGGATGGCGGTGGACAAAGCCATGAGGGAAGAAGGCGAACGCATCATTGAGCAGGCATTGTCCCTCCTGCCCCTTCATCCGGGATCGGTCATGAGACGACTGGAAATGGGTACTCCTGCCGAGGTCATTCTTACCATGGTCAAGGAGAAGGAAATCGATCTCGTGGTATTGGGCGCCAGGGGTATTGGTCAGATTCGAGAGCAGATGTTCGGGAGTGTTTCGCATCGTGTGATGACCCATGCATCGTGTTCGACCCTGATCATTAAGAAGCCCACTCGCAAGATCCAGCAGGTATTAATTCCTGTTGAAAGTCAGGAAGACGCCAAAGTGGTGGTGCGGTTTTTGAAGAAGAAGCCATTCCGGGAGCCGATCACTGCGACCGTTCTGCATGTCATTCCGTTTTCAGAACCGGTCTGGCCGGTGGGGGCAATGATTTCTCCGGAATTTCGACAAGAGATGATCGCCTATGGGGAGAAATTTACAAACGGGCTTTGCGCGGAATTGAAGCAGATGGGGCATGAGGCCAAAGGCATTGTCGTCGTCGGGGCACCCTCACACACGATCCTTGAGGAAGCAAACAAAAATGCGGCTGATGTGATCCTGATGCGAACACATAGCCGATCCGGCGTCAGTCGCTTTTTTTTGGGGAGCGTTTCTCATTCCGTGGCGCATCACACGGAGTCTTCAATTTTGTTTGTGCGTGAATGACCAGGTCCACGGGACGAATTTGGACGAACAATCCCTTTCCGAGGTTGTATGCATAAAACCTGGTATCTTTTTGGTGCAATTGCGATAGGCGTGGTCGTTTTTCTCTATCTGGTGTTTTGGTGTCCCAGCCCCTGCCAGTAGGGGAAATCTCGATTTGCATGTCCTCCTTCATCCTCCTGAGACCTATTCTTTTGTTGTCGATTGTGTAACCCTGTCCAGCTGCACTTCCGGAAGAGGTCGATCTGGTCGCCTTGAAATGATAAAATAAAAGGTGGTTCCCCGGTCTTTCGGCCTGTTCAGGCCACTCCTGAAGAATCTGCGTCTAGAGATTGGGTGTTAAGTTCTTATACATATTTGTTCATTTGGGCATTCCGGCCCACCATATGAGGGTGTTGGGAAAGATATCAGGAGGCCGTAAGTTGGTGGAGCCTTCGAGGCTCTCAGAAGCTGACAGGCGACAAAAAACCAGATTGTCCGTTATAATATAAGAGAGGGATGAAAAAGGGGGAAAATTTCCTCTTTTTGGAAAGATATTAAAACATGATTAATACATCGGTCAGAAAAAGGGTCTCACTGCTTGTAGGGGCAGTCTTGACCCTTACTATAGTTTGTGCCAACAGTCTTGGAGCGAGTCCGTCCGTACACCAGATTCCGCACCTGATCATTCCCATCCTGGGGACATCTCTCAACAAACAATTCAGGCCGGTGGGCATGGTGAGCCAGGTGGTGATTGATGTCTATGAACGTCAGGATCGCAACGGCCTTCAAATTCAATTTCATACGGAACCAGGGAATTTTTCCTTGTTTGCCCGTCAGTCGATCCATGCCGCCATCACTCGGGCGCTGGCTGCTGCCAATCTTCCGTCGGAATCCTGGACTGTCCTCCTGAAATTTCCCTATACCGGCCTCACGGTGTACGGGGAAAGCCTTTCGGCTATGGTGGGTCTGAGCGTGGTGTCCATGATCAAGGGGGATCATCTCCTGGAGGGTCGGGCCTTAACCGGGACGATCACGGAAAGAGGATCGATCGGAGCGGTGGGAGGGCTTCAACTCAAAATTTTAGCTGCCTACGAAAATCACTTTCAGCGTGTGTTGGTTCCCAGTGAGTATGATGTACGGGATGGAGATTGGCGTACACCGTTTTTGATGCAGGTCTCCCCGGTTGGGACGGTCGATGAAGCCTACTTTGCGCTGACCGGTCACCATTTGGCGACTCTTCCGTAACAAGCCCATTCACTCTTTCCTTTCTGTCTAGCGCCAAAAGCTAAGGTTTGATATTTATACCACTCCTGGTTCAGATTTGGCTCCTAGAATGGTTTTCCCAAAAAGGCCTACAACCGATCAAAAAATTTTGGCTGTAAGCAGGCCTTCCTTAGCTTTGTCTAACAAGATGAAGATCTTTCCACCCTATCCTTTTGAGTCATAGATTGAGCCCGTTTTGCTTCCTTTTTATTGTAAAAAGGGATTTTGGGTTCTTGGTCTGAATATTAAGAGTCAGGCAAACGAGAGTGCCATCGATTTGGTAAGGGAAACTTCCCGGGAGGCGGGTAAAGGGAAAGAGGAAAAAAAGAGATGTGGGCCATCATTCAGCAAACTGATGCGGGGTCTTGAATAGGGGACCTCGTGTTGTCGAAAAATCATCCGGTTATAAAGGTTATTCTCTGAGGGAAGAATTCCGAAAAAGCTACCAACAAAATTCCTCTCCACCGGTAACAATCATCACGAAGGATTTGCTAGAAAAAGCTGTGTATGCCCGAACATGTTGAACCGAAGAAACGATTACGTGCTTGTCCCAAATTACCCAGTTCGCAGCTGTAGCAAGCCGACCGATTCAAATCATGGAATCTCCGTTCCCTGATGTTGAAGAGATCGTGTAGGTGGTATCGAGTGGTTCCGTGCTTACGGCGAAAATACTGCAATTGGCCAATTTTTTGTTCGGCGGTTCAACTCAGGGAAAAGCCTTGACTCTCCTCTGATTTCGGAGGGTCGGAAAAATTCAACAATTGCATGGGCTTAGCGGTGACTTGAACAGGATTAATTCCCACCAATGCCTCGGATGAGACGTTCCTGACACAGGTAGATTTTGCGGAAAGTCGTTTGGGTTAGATCCGTTTGCCTTTGCCCAAATCTTGAGGAAAATGAGAGACGCTGTGCACGAGTGCGAAAACTTGTTGAAATCAACAGCCACAGTGAGACCAATCTTCTTCAATTGATAGAACAAGCCAGAACCGTATTAAGTCGTTGCCATGTCCATCTTGCTACTCAACTTGATGCGCGGTTTCTGCAGAGTGCGCTGCCCGGCGCGGGTTAGTCGTCCGATCGCTTCTTTCCGAAATACCGCTTGAAGAAAACCCTTCCACTCATGCATTGAATAGTCTCTGTATTGGTGGTGTAGACTTTCGGGATTATCTGTCCTTCCTGACCTGTTGTTTTGAGGATAAACGCCCAGAAAATTTCAGCATATTCTGGGGAGTTGTTCGCCAGAGAGGAGATCCAGAACTCGGTGCGTCTTATAGGATGTTTGAAGAATGACCTGAGGCGTATGATTCGAGACGAGAGGAAGCACCTCCCCGATTTCGGCCGCGTGTTCCGAGATCGCATGGCTCTTAAGAATGGAGAGGGCTTTCTCCACGTCACCGGATGGCAAAAAGAGAACGCATCGTCCTTCATTTGCCACGTAGAGCGGATCTAACCCAAGAATTTCACATGCCCCACGGACGGATTCACTGACCGGAATGTGTGACTCGTTGATCGCCATCGAAACTCCGGCCGTTGTCGTCAGTTCATTCAATGCGCTGGCCAGTCCGCCACGAGTGAGATCCCGCAGACAATGAACCGACACACCCTTTTCTATCAGCTCCGCGACCAGTTCATGAAGTGGCGCGGAGTCGCTGGCAAGATCTCCGGAAAACGTGAGTCCTTCCCGCACGCTGAGCACGGCCATGCCATGTCTGCCGACATCGCCACTGACGATAATCCTGTCGCCGGGAGTAATGTGGTGGGGGCCAATATGACAGGACGGCGAAATGATGCCAAGCCCTGTGGTATTGATGAAAATCTGATCGCCTTTACCGCGATCTACCACCTTGGTATCGCCGCAGACAATTTGCACTCCACATGCTTGCGCGGAATTCGCCATAGAGCTGACCACGTGTTTGAGGGTGTCGACGGATAACCCTTCCTCCAGAATAAACCCGGCACTTACATACAGAGGAATGGCCCCCATCATGGCCAGATCGTTGACGGTTCCGTGGATAGCCAGGCTGCCGATATCACCGCCAGGAAAAAAGAGGGGATGCACCACATAGGAATCGGTGGTCATGGCCAACCGACCGTCCAGAGTAGGCAGAACAGCACTGTCTTGTAATGCGTTCAAATATGAATTGGAAAAAGCCTCCAGGAAAATTTCATGAATCAGTTGTTGCATTAGACGTCCACCGCCGCCATGGGCCATGCGAATAGTGTCATCAGCGGAAAGAGAGAGGGGGCAGTGAATGTCAATGTTGGGTTTAGGGGTCATTGTTCACCTGGGCCGACTTCGTGGTGTCGATATCGATAATAGGCGGCACACGCCCCTTCGCTCGACACCATTGGCGCTCCAAGGGGGTGATCCGGCGTGCATCGGGTACCAAATGCTGAACAGGCTGAGGGTTGCATGATGCCCTGGAGAATTCGTCCGCTCTGGCACTCAGATTCAAGGTCATTGGCCGGGCTGCTCAGGTGAATGCGATCTTGGAAAGTTCGGAGAGCGTCAAATTCGGCGAAGGTTTGGCGAAGTTGTAAGCCACTCTCCGGGATTTCTCCTATCCCTCGCCAATTGCGGGAGGCGGATTCAAAGACTTCGTCCACAACCTTGCGCGCTTCAAGATTTCCCGACCGATGAACGGAACGGGCGTATTGGTTATCCACCTTATGGCGGCCCTCTTCCAGTTGTGCGATTACCAGCTGCACCCCTTCTAAGATATCCACCGGTTCGAATCCGGTGACGACAATAGGCACCCGATAGCGGAGACAGATGGGTTCATACATTTCATAGCCCATGACGCTGCAGACATGGCCGGCAGCCAGAAAGCCCTGCACCCGATTCTCAGGTGATGAAAGAATAGCTTTCATGGCCGGCGGGACTAACACGTGAGCCACCAGGAGACTGAAATTGGAAAGGTGAAGACGGCGGGCTTGGAGAACCGCCATGGCTTGAGCCGGAGCGGTTGTCTCAAATCCCACGGCAAAGCAGATGATCTGACTTTGAGGATTACTTTGAGCAATCCCCACCGCATCCAAAGGGGAGTAGATAATGCGGATGTCTCCTCCCTGGGCTTTCACGCGGAGGAGATCTTCATGAGATCCGGGCACCCGCAGCATATCGCCGAATGAACAAAAAATGACCTCAGGAAGCGAAGCCAGTTGGCAAGCCGCATCAATCAATTCGATGGGCGTGACACACACGGGGCATCCCGGTCCATGAATGAGTGTGATGGCTGGAGGCAGGAGGCGGTCCAATCCATACCGGACAATGGAATGGGTTTGCCCACCGCAGACTTCCATGATGGTCCAGGGATGGCGGGTGATCCGATGGATCTCTCTGGAAAGCACGTGCACGGCGTTCGGGTCTCGAAATTCATCCACGTATTTCATGAAGAAGGACTTTCGTTAATTTGACCAGAACTCAGTTGTTCAATCAACGATAACGATTCTTTAGCCGCTTGCTCATCAACTTTGCTAATGGCGAATCCGACGTGAACGATCACATAATCGCCAACCTCAGCCTCCGGAACCAACGCTAAACACACCTCTTTCGTCACCCCGGCAAATGAAACCGTTCCCTGGCGGAGTGCATCATCATCAATGCGTTGAATTTGTCCTGGAATCGCAAGACACATGGTGTGTGAACAGATCGATTATGCTGGGGGATGTTGTTGGACTAGCTGGTTCATGGTTATAAAGGACTGTCCCAATGATAGGCTCCCATCATTGGGGCCAAACAGCTGTGGAGTATGGACGGCAAGCCCGCGTGTCGTGAGCGCTGTTTCGGAAAGCTTGAGGAGAAGAGCATTTTGGAAGACACCACCGGAGAGGATGATCTGATGACACTGAATGCGCTCTGCAACATCCGTAATCAACATGGCGAGTGCGTGATGAAATCTGAGTGCAATCTCCGATGGACTTTTCTGTCCTGAGATGTCATGGACAATGTCGGAGATCAATGGTCCCCAATCGGCCACCCATGGCCCTTGTGATCCTGAGGGAGATTCCAAAGGAATGCAATAGGGTTGAGACTGGGTTTGACTCTCTTCACGATCTGCCAAAAATTCAAGGGCCATGGCTGCTTCACCTTCAAAGCTCGCCACTTGTGATAGACCTAACAACGCACTCACTGCATCAAAGAGGCGGCCGATACTGGTCGTGATCGGACAATGGATTTCTTTATTCAATATGGCAACCAAAGATCTGGTCAGATGGTGTCCTAAAGATTGCATTGGTGGAAAATCCAGTTCAAACACTCGCTCACTAAACACCTCATACAGTAAGGCCAGCGCCACCCGCCGTGAATCTCGCATGCAGATCTCCCCGCCGGGCAGAGGAAACGGGCGCAGATGGCCGATTCGTTGAAATCCGGAAGGATCACAGATCAAAAACTCTCCGCCCCACAGGGTTCCGTCCGCACCATATCCCGATCCGTCCCAGGCCACTCCAAGGACGGAACCACTCAACCCATGTTCGGCCATACCTGATGCAATATGGGCATGGTGATGTTGGACGGGAATAACCGGGATATGGCGTTGTTGCCCAAACTGGTGAGCGAATCGGGTTGAACGATAGTCCGGATGACTATCGCACGCGATGGCTTGTGGCGTCAGATCGAACAGGGTCAGTACATCGGAGACCGTTCGTTCGAATTGCATGGAGGCTTCAGCGGTTGAGAGGTCACCGATATGATGACTGACGAGAACGTCGTCCTGCGTCGTAACTGCGATCGTATTTTTCACATGTCCCCCTACAGCCAAAATGCAGGGAAGATTGTTGTTGCTGTCCGACAATGTTTTCAATGGAAGAGGTGTGGGCACATACCCGCGTGCGCGACGAAGCATTACCGGTTTCCCACTCAACACTCGCACTACCGAATCATCCACCGGTCTGGCAATCGGGCGGTTATGGACGAGAAACGCATCGGCAATTCCGCGAAGGCGTTCCAACGCATCCTGTTCGTCAGAGACGATGGGTTCATCTGATCGGTTTCCACTCGTGGCCACGACTGGGGTTGGCAGATGGGCCATCATGAGGTGATGGAGCGGGGTGTAGGGCAACATGGCTCCCAGGTAGGGATTGTCGGGTGCAAGATTGGAAGATAATGTCGACGGATCGGTGCGTCTCAACAAGACGATGGGAGCGGCCGAGGACGTAAGCAGTTGTGTTTCCTTTGAGCTGATTAGGCAATGTTGTTTAAGCATTTCTAATGAAGGGAAAAGTACAGCAAATGGCTTGGTGGGGCGATGTTTTCGCTGCCGTAGCAGCTGAACGGCCTTTGATGATCGGGCGTTCACCCACAGCTGAAATCCTCCCAATCCTTTCACGGCGAGAATACCACCGTGCTTGACGAGGTCACACGCTTTTCGAATCCCATCTTCTCGTTGCGCCAGGATGCTCCCTTCATAGTTCCATAACGCGATCTGAGGTCCGCACCCCGGACAGGATATGGATTCTGCGTGAAAGCGGCGATCTCGTGGATTGTCAAATTCGTATTGGCAATCAGCGCACAGAGGGAACTGGTCCATTGTGGTGCTGAGACGATCGTAAGGCAGACGGAGCACGATGCTGTACCGTGGGCCGCACTGTGTGCATGTGGTAAATGGATAGCGATAACGACGGGACTGAGGATCGATGATGTCTTGCACACAGTTTAGGCACGTCGCCAGGTCAGGGGAAATCACGGGTTGTCGCCGGCCATCCGATTGACTGGGGCGAATAGAAAAGGTGTCTTCGCCCACTTTGGGGATTTGTGTCGCTGTGAGTGATTGAATTTTTGAGAGGCGAGGAGATTCGGTCTGAAGACGCGCCTGAAAGCGTAGGAGGTTGGTGCTCTCACCTTCCAGTTCAATGATTGCGCCTTGACCGGTATTCGCCACCCAGCCGGCAAGAGAGAGTTCATGTGCCAACCTGAAGACAAAAGGTCGGAATCCCATGCCTTGAACAACTCCCCGAACGATAAGCCGGATCCGTTCGTTGAAACCTGGTCTGGTCGTGGAAGAAGCCGCAAGCGTCATTCCGTGGGATCCAACAATTGAATGTCTTTGAGTACCAATTCCGGCAGATCTTCCCATAGGACATTTCCTGACGAGCAGTGAGGACAGGCAAAGGTCTCAGGCCCTCGGTCAGTTGTGCATCCACAGGATCGACAAGTGCCTTTTGCAGATAGGATACGGATGTCGAGATTCGCGTCAGAGGCCGGCGTCCCTAGCGCGGCGAGATGGAAGGTGGTCTGCAATTCCTCTAAAGTATGACTCGCCAAATGGGAATGGCTGCTGATTTCCATCCGTATGAGAATCAGGTGAGTTCCAGGATGGCTTTGACAGACTTCGGTCACTCTGCTCACCATCTGGCGCATTAATTGGAGTTCGTGCATGTCGGCTCCCCCAATTCTTCAGTAACAATCCGGGTCACCACAGTCTGGATCGCTTTGGCCACTTTGGGCGATAACGCAAATCCCTGTTGGACCGTTGCGATTTCAATGCCGTAGATCACAACGGACGGAGGTAATTCGCTTAAAGTTTCGGCCAGCGTCAGGGCTGCTCCCAAACCCCAATCGTGAGTTGACGAACCCGAAGTGCTCCATGCTAGCTGACCGATAGTATCCAGGTCCTGTGGGATCGTGAAACGAAGGAGTGTGCCGATTTCGGATTGGCTGGAAACCGCATCAATGAGAATGAGCTTATCCGTTCCTTCCATTTCATGAAGGAGAGTTAAGCCTGCTAAACCGCCCTCAATAATTGAAACGGAAGGACTTTCATACGGAAGAAGTTGTCGGGCAACCACAATGCCTACGGCATCATCTGCACAGAAAGCGTTTCCTAACCCGATAATTTTGATGGTGGGCATCAATCAGGATACCTTTTCTCTCGTGAATTTCAAAAAGTGGGTCGCG
Source organism: Nitrospirales bacterium (assembly GCA_021604105.1). Lineage (GTDB taxonomy): Bacteria > Nitrospirota > Nitrospiria > Nitrospirales > UBA8639 > Nitrospira_E. The sequence continues at coordinate 17,418 of BQIW01000085.1, forward strand.
CAGGAGATGCAGGGATCATAACTGCGAATCAGTTCTTCGCATTTCATCGCCGTTTTCTGATCGTTGAGATGAAGGATGTCTGGCAGAAGTTTTCGAAGATCGTCCTCCATGCGTCGTTGATTTTGGGAGGTTGGCGGCACAATCTTGGCGAGGCGAATGGTTCCATCAGCCTTGACCTCATAACGATGATATAAAAGCCCCCGCGGGGCTTCGGTCGCGGCCATACCGGTTCCGGCGCGGAGTGTCACTGGAACGTCCGGAGCAGTTGGTCGCTCATATCGGTCAATGAGTCGAAGGGCCTCGTCAAAGGCATAGAGCACTTCCACCGATCGTGCCACGATACCCATGGACGCGCGGTTGAAAGGGAGAACCAATCCCGTGCTCTGTAAGACGTCTTTGGCTAACAACGAAAGCTGGTCCTGGTTGAGAGCGAGCCGGGCTAACGGCCCTGTGAGATACGATTGTCCATTCAACGTGCAGTGGAGGGCATTGGAATAGGGTACTTGTTCTTCATAAAAATGGTGTTCAAACTCCGATGCGGCCATGCGGTGTCCCCGATTGGTGACGACGTCGCCTTCATTCATTGGATATTCAGAAGGTCCCCGGAGGGCGAGGAAGGTATAGGCCTGTTCGGGATCTTGAAACTCAAACCCGCTCACCCATCGAAGTGTTTCCGCCGCGGCATCTCTGGCCCAAAGGAATTCGTCCTTCAGCCCATGTAAGGCATTCCTGGTCGGCACTTGAGAGAATCCGCCAACTTTCACGGAGACCGGATGCACCGATCGTCCCCCTAAGAGTGTTAACAGATCATTGCCCGCCTTCTTCATTCGAAGCCCTCGCTTCACAAGATCGGGGTGTGAACGGGCCATCTCAAGCCCGCTGTCGAATCCTAAAAAATCCGGGCCCTGGAGCATATAAATGTGCAGAACATGGCTTTCGATCCATTCCCCGCAATACAGGAGTCGACGTAAATCACGAAGGCTGGCTGGCATCTCCACATCGAAGATTTGTTCCAGGGCATGGACGGCACTCATTTGATACGCCACCGGACAGATACCGCAAATACGGGCCACGATATCGGGCACTTCGTTAACGTGACGTCCCTGGAGGAAGGCTTCAAAAAATCGAGGAGGTTCAAAAATCCGGAGTTGCACATCACGGACCTGACCATCCTGGACGGTAAAGTGAAGGGCTCCTTCCCCTTCTACCCTGGCCATCATGTCGATTTTGATAGTTCGTGATTTATCAGGATTCCCAGGCATCACTTTCCTTCCGGAACGGCTGAACCGATCCGTTGATTCCTCGAAAACGGCGAACCATTTCCAGGGGAATGAGTTGCAGATGCTCATGAAATTGTTTGGCCAGGGATCGGGTATTTGGGGGCACTCCGGGAATCACTGAATCCTGCTCGGCCGGGCCAAAGCATCCATAACAATCCCTGCCCATAGCGGGGCAGATGGCCCCGCACCCGGTACGCGTCACCGGTCCAAGACAGGGCAGTCCCTTTGCGACCAGGACGCAGACATGTCCCTGGCGTTTACAGTCCAGGCATACACTGTGTGCGGGAATGCTGGGAGTAACGCCTCTCAGCAAATCGGTGAGCACTCGAAGAAGCTGTGGCTTATCAATCGGGCATCCCCACAATTCATAGTCCACCTTGACGTGTTCGGAAATTGGAGTCGATGTGCTTAGGCTGTGGATGTATTCGGGGCTGGGATACACCGTTCGCTTAAAGGCTTCCACATCACCCCAGTTCCGAAGAGCCTGAATGCCGCCGGAAGTTGCACAGGCGCCGATGGTGATCAAGGTGGTTGTCTGTTGCCGGAGATCGAGAACTCGTGAAAGATCTTCAGGACAGGTAATGGAGCCTTCCACGAACGTAATATCATATGGGCCCGGCTGCATATTGCTGGAGGCTTCGGGAAAATAGGCGATGTCGAGGGCCTCTCCCAACGCCAGCAAATCGTCCTCCATATTCAGAATGCTTAATTGGCATCCGTCACAAGAAGCAAACTTCACCACCGCAACCCGGGGGCGAGGCCTGGTTGAAGGATGCTGAGTTGGGGTAGTTGATCCGTCCATTGTCATTGCGGGCTATTCCTCGCTCAAAGTTCCCCATTGAAAAAAGGATACAGGGGAACCTTTTCAGATCATTCCTTCAAGCTCTATTTACACACCCACTTTTCCGAAATACGGCACCACACGATCTAATCGCATGACAGGCCCGTCCTTGCAGACAAAGAACGGCCCAAGCTGACAATGCCCGCAAAGTCCAATGCCGCATTCCATATGCCGCTCCAACGACACATACATGGCGTCGGGGCGCAGACCTTGATGCGAGAGAGTATGACAGGCAATCCGCATCATGATCTCCGGTCCGCACATCATGACCAGTGTATGGTCAGGGGCCAACTGCAGTTGGTCAAACAATTCGGTGACCACGCCCACATGGCTATGCCAGGTTTTGCCGGGTTCATCGCTGGTTAGTAGTACCTGTGTGCGGGGTTGGTGGCGCCAGGCATCGAAGCGTTCCCGGTAGAGCAAGTCGTTGGGGGTTTTTACCCCGTGAAGAATGGTCATGGCGCCATACTCCTCCCGCCTGCGGAACATAAATTCAATGGCTCCCACCACCGGGGCGCAACCTAATCCGCCGGTGACGATAACCACGTCTTTTCCTTGCGCTTCTTTCATGGGCCATCCAATTCCAAACGGCCCACGAACGCCCACACTCTCACCCACTTGCATCGCGCCCAAGACCTGCGTGATCCGTCCCACCACACGAATGGTGTGGTCCAGAAATTCCGGCTCGCCAGGGTCCGAGACAATGGAGATGGCTACCTCGCCTACACCAAACACATAGAGCATGTTGAACTGCCCCGCCTCAAAGCGAAAAGACTCCCGATGAGCGGAATCTGTAAGTTGAAGGCGAAACGTCACGATATCCGTGGATTCCTGTTTTCTGTCCACGATCACAGCC
>BQIW01000086.1 GCA_021604105.1 Nitrospirales bacterium
GGAACACGAATGGATTCGCGTTGAAGAAAATAAGGCGACCTTAGGCATTAGTCAATTTGCTCAGGATGCTTTGGGGGATGTGGTCTTTGTGGACCTTCCTAAGGTAGGAACGTCGGTGCAGGCTGAAGATCAATTGGGAGAGGTGGAATCGACCAAAGCTACTTCGATGATTTACACGCCGGTTACCGGAAAGGTTCTTCAAGTGAATACAGAACTTCAGGATCATCCCGAACTACTTAATCAGGATCCCTATGGCAAGGGGTGGATTGCGGTACTGGAATTAGCCGATTCTGGTGAGGTGGATGGATTGATGACGCCGGAGCAATACACGGCATTTTTAGCCTCACAGGAATCATGACCACCTCTCCCCGCATTGTAATAATCGGATCAGGTCCCGGTGGGTATGTGGCGGCTATTCGTGCCGCCCAATTAGGGGCGAGGGTGACGATACTGGAGGAGCAGGTGCTTGGGGGGGTGTGCCTGAATTGGGGTTGTATTCCCAGTAAAACCCTGTTGGGTTTTATTGATCTTGGCGAACGGGTTCGGCATGCCCAGCCGTTTGGCCTCAAGGTTGAGGGGCCTGTGAGCTATGACCTTGCCCGCATGGTCGCACGTAAGGAGGAAGTCGTTCGTGGGCTCGTCAAAGGAATTGGCATCTTATTGAAGCAGTGGAAAATTACTCACGTGCCGGGGCGAGGCGAATTGGTGAATGACCGGCAAGTGCAAGTCACTCATCTTGATGGGTCCTCTTCCACCATTGATGCCGATGCCATTATTCTTGCCACAGGTTCTTCCTGGCCTCAATTGCCTCAGTTTCCCATTGATGGCCAACGGGTGTTGACGAGTAAAGAGGCTCTGGATTTAACCGAGATTCCCAGAAGCATAGTGATTGTCGGTGGTGGGGTAGAAGGATGTGAGTTTGCCTCCTTGTTGAGCGGGCTGGGATCGGAAGTGAGCATTGTCGAAATGATGTCTTCCGTACTGCCACTGGAGGATGAAGATACGATCTCCACCATGACGCGCGAGTTAAAAAAACGCAAGATTCAACTGTATCTCAATACGCAGATTACCAATTGGGGGACTGTTGATAAGGGAGTGCAGGCGACGCTGGCGTCAGGAGAAGAACTGGTGGCAGACCACCTGCTGGTTTCGGTCGGGCGTCGTCTAAACTCCGGCCGGTTAGGGCTGGATCATGTTGGCGTGCAGGTGGGAACCAAGGGTGAGATTCTGGTCAATGAAAAAATGGAAACCTCCGTCCCCGGGATTTACGCGATTGGAGATGTGACAGGAAAATTCATGTTGGCGCATGTCGCCTCGGCTCAAGGAAAAGTGGCGGTTTCAAACGCGATGGGACGGCCGCAGGACATTAACTATGATGTCATTCCGGCAGGGATTTTTACCTTGCCGGAAATCGGGCGTGTCGGACTGACTGAGGGCCAGGCCCGGGAACGTGGGTTGGCGGTTGCGGTCGGGCGATTCAAATATGCCGGTCTCGGAAAAGCACAGGCCGTCGGTGAGCCGTTTGGACATTTCAAAGTCATTTCGGATGAACAGACCAAGAAAATTCTTGGCGTCCATATTATCGGTGCTCACGCGGCGGACCTGATTCATGAAGCCGCCATGGCCATGCAGGGCGGGTTGACTGTGGGGGACCTTGCCAACATGATCCATGCGCATCCGACTTTTTCGGAAGGGTTAATGGAGGCAGCCGAGGATGTGGAGGACATGGCCATTCACCAGGCCCGAAAGCGCTGATAATCCTTATAAAGCGTATATACTGATTCAACATGAATGACATCGAACCGGAGAGGTCGCGCGCCAGCTCGCTGCAATTTTCTGATAGGCCTTCAGGCAGAATTTCCTGGGGAAGCTCTCTCCTATTGAAATTGGCCTTGTTGGGGATGGGGGTGTTTTTCGTCTATTGGATCGGTTGGCCGCAATCGTCTCTTTCTCCAGTTGTTCCGCTCAAACGTTTAGGAGTTCAATCATCACATATTCGCCCTTCCAGTTCCGCAGGTGATCCTGACGAGGTTGTGAGCGGGGAACCGTTTTCGGGGAGACATGTTCTTCCCCCTCTTCAAATGGTGGTGGAGGGAGAAGGTGGACCACCCAGGGAAATCGCCGCGTTTATCGTGGACTTGAATGACGGGACCTTAGCTGAATTAACGCATCTTCCTGGTATTGGACCAATCCTGGCAGGACGAATCGTGGCACATCGAACGTCTCATGGAGCATTTCGACGCATTGAAGATTTGGCTCTGGTGCCCGGTATTGGAGAAAAACGGTTGGAGCAACTACGCCCACTGGTTGGTGTCCGAACCTCAACCATGGCGATAGGGATCGGGAGCTAATTTTTCACTTTCACACAGCGTGGCGTACAAAATGACAACTTCAGAAATAGACCGGCAGCTGGATCTTATTCTTCGGGGAACCGTGGAGGTCATTCAGCTCGACGAATTAACAGCCAAATTAGCGGAGTCGTTAAAAGAACAGCGTCCTCTCAGGATTAAAGCCGGATTTGATCCTACCGCCCCGGACCTGCATCTGGGCCATACCGTGTTAATTCAAAAACTCAAGCACTTTCAGGAGTTGGGCCATCAAGTGATTTTTCTCATTGGGGATTTTACCGGCATGATCGGCGATCCGACCGGAGTGTCGGAAACCCGGGTGGCGCTGACGAGGGAGCAGGTACTGGCCAATGCGAAAACCTATGAACAACAGATTTTCAAAACCCTGGACCCTCAGAAAACCCGTATCGAATTTAATAGTCATTGGATGAGTGGCATGCGGGTGGAAAAGATGGTGGAGTTGTGTTCACATTATAGCGTGGCCCGCATGTTGGAGCGGGACGATTTCTCAAAACGATTCCGGGAACAAAAGCATATTAGCGTGCATGAATTTCTTTATCCTTTGGTGCAGGGGTACGACTCGGTGGTGTTGGAAGCTGATGTGGAGTTGGGTGGAACCGATCAGAAATTTAATCTCCTCGTCGGGCGTGACTTGCAGCGGGATTACGGTCAAAAGCCGCAGGTGGTGCTCACGATGCCGTTGTTAGAAGGCACGGACGGCGTCCGGAAAATGAGTAAGAGCTTCGGGAATTATATCGCGTTGGAGGATCGTCCCGTAGACATGTTTGGCAAGCTGATGTCTATTAGCGATGTTCTGATGTTGCGTTATTACGAACTTCTGACAACCAGAAATTTGGATGAGGTCAAGCGTCAACATCCAATGGAAGCCAAGATGGCCCTGGCCGAGCAGATTGTTCGGCAATATCACGGAAGCAATGCCGTGGAAGAGGCCAAGGCGGATTTTCAACAGCGATTTCAAAAGCGGGATTTTCCCGATGAGCCGGATGCCCGGGTAAAGCTGACCCCCACGGATTTGACCAACTCGCAAGATTATTCTATGCCTGTCGTTGACCTCCTGATGCGGACAGGCCTAGTGCCCAGTAAATCTGAAGCCAGACGGCTCGTTTCCCAGGGAGGTGTCCAGGTGGACGGAGAAAAGCTTGCCGACCCCAACGGGATGATGACCTTCGAGCCTGGCCGATCCTATCCGATGAAAGTTGGCAAGCGAAAATTCGCGATCATTGAATTCAGGGAATAGATTCATCCGGATGTATTCGGGAGTGAATGGATTCGACAGCAGAGCCCATTCAGCCATCTCCAATTTTTTGTACCTTGACTAAGCGTCAGGCCATACCTAGAATGCCAAACCTGATCTCGTGAGCGGGCGTAGCTCAGTGGTAGAGTCCTTGCTTCCCAAGCAAGTTGTCGGGGGTTCAAATCCCCTCGCCCGCTCCAATTAACTTTTCCTCTTCCTTCATCTTCCTCCGTTTTAAATTTCTGGACAATTCCGGCTTTTGTCACGTTAGGGAATTTCGGAAAATATTGGAGAGGGCACCATGTACGATCAATCACGGTTGTCATGGGAGAAATTATCTACTGCGCTCGAAGCAGTCCACCCTGCCTTACACTCTTATTGTGATATCCCATGCGTCTAATGCTATCAGTGTCGGTTTTTTTGCAATCCCTCATAAAAAAAGGCTTTCTATTATTCATGACCCAGACCATCGTTGCCTTCCCAAGCACTCGCACTCTGACCGTAAAACTGTCTGATCAAAGCAAACAGGAGGTATCGCAGTTGGGCCCGGCAAGGGACTAGATACAAAAGCAACGCTAGTTCAAATAGGGAATTGTAGGGGGGTGCCTCAAGGGGTTCACTCAATTATGTATAGATTAGAGGTGCAATGAGAGTAGGCCCGTTAACACATATCATTCAGGATTGAGGAGGATTTTCTAATGCAATGGGGACTTCAGGTCTTACCGGATGCCGTCGTTATTCGAATAGTGGGTTTGCCGGATCATTCTTTCGGGGAAATGTTTGAAAAGGCAGCAGTGCAAGCGATGAGTCTGGATTGTCGAAAAGTCCTTGTTGATTTTTCTGAAGTGGGATCCATGGGCCCGATGGGGCTGACTTTGTGTGGGTATGGCCTCTATCACCTTCAGCAATTAGGTATTCCAGTCGCACTGATCCAACCCCCGGCCTCGCTCCTTCCTGTGCTTTGCCGGCATGGGATGAAGGAGTTTCCCATCGTTCGTTCCCATGAATATGATGTCAGAACGCTGAATTAATCTGCCTTCTTTCCTGCCCTGGGCGATTTTCCCAACTCATCGCTTATTTCAGCCGCAAGGGTTTTGGAACAATCCGGATTGCCATAAAAAAAGGGACTTGGCATGGCCAAGTCCCTTTTGGAACGCACATGTCGTACTAATTTAGAGTTGCCGTAGTGCCGTCACTCTCGCTTCAATGGGCGGATGCGTCGCAAAAATCTGCATGAAACTATGCGATTTCCCCGATATTTTCATCGTGGAAAGCGCATCTTGGGAGCTATATTCAAATTGGGTGCGTTGCACCCAACGATCAATGCCCTCCAGAGCCGAGATCATGTGTTCTTTGCCTACCGTGTTGGCTGCGAACCGGTCAGCTGCAAATTCCCGACGGCGGGACCACCAGCTAATGGGAATCATCGCCAAGACGGAGAGAATGATTTGCAACACGATATAGACTCCAAATCCTAGAGCCTCATTACGTTCCGCCACCTGCCGATAGATAAACCGGCTAATAAAGTAAACGAATGTATTCATCAACCCTGCCAGTACCGTTGTGGTAAACATATCACCGTTGTAGACATGGCCCATTTCATGAGCCAGGACTGCTCGCACTTCACCTTCATTAAGATTGTTGAGCAGGCCGGTTGATACGGCGACCATCGAGTTGTTTCTTGTGGGCCCGGTGGCAAACGCATTGGGGTCTGGCGATTCATAAATCCAGACCTCTGGCATGGAAATGCTTAACTTTTCAGATATTTTTTGGACAGTGTCAAATACGACTCTTTCCGCCTGATTTCGCGGTTCTGTGATTTGTGTACAGTCTATAAAGGCCCTGGCCATTTGTTTGGAAAAGGCCAAACTGATAAAGGCACCACCAAATCCAATGACAAATGCCCATAACAGATCCATCTGAGCGATTGATCCACGGAGATCGATTCCGAAGGCCGGGAGAATCATCTCAGATAACACCGTGAACGAAATTGAGAGGGTAATAAAGATGAGGATATTGGCAATCAGTAATAAACCAATTCCTTTAAGTTTTTTCATAGACAATCTCCCTTAATGGTTCCACGTCTGATAGTGATGATAGTGAAAGCACGCTAATATGTTCGACATGATTGATTCAATGATCTCTTTAGAATTGTCATAAAAATGACTTTTATATTTCAACATGTTGGAAGATAACACCTTTTCCCTGAGAGTCAAGAGAGGGAAAGGCGTGACCCTCGTCTGGAAAACCGTTATGATATCTGTACTGATGAAGAGATCATTTAGTAGGGACATTCTTTCTGTAGGCTATTATACACGATTGATATTGGGTCTTGTTGGAGTGATGGGCTATTGGAGTTTTTCCGACCCTCTATATGCTCAATCGGAGGAACCTTTCGGACAACAGGTGATGATCAGTATGGAAAGTTACGCCTATACGCCATCGGAAGTGGTGGTGGAGGCGGGTAAACCACTGACTCTGACTCTGAGTAATCAATCCTTTTTGGTTCCGCACAATTTTTTGCTGGATGATCCAAGCGGCATCCGTCTTGCGGACGTGGATATTTCCAGCGGTGATATAAAAGCCGTCACCCTTACGTTGAGCGAGCCCGGTATTTATCCTTTTTATTGCGATAAACAGCTCCTGTTCTTTCCCACGCATCGTGAGCAAGGAATGGAAGGCCGTCTCATCGTTCGCTAGCTTATGCGCCTTTCTCCGTCAGATCAACTTCTCCTCGGTAAGGTGCTTAAGCGGGTTTCCCGCTCATTTTATTTAACCCTTGCTGTCCTGCCACGCGCGGTTCGTTCGCAAATTGGTCTGGCCTATTTGTTGGCCAGGGCTGCGGATACGATCGCCGATACGGGAGAATTAGAAGATGGGGTCCGCCGGGAATGTTTGCGTCTGCTAAAAGGGCAGTTGTGGGGCGGTACCGCCGAATTGGCGCAGATCCAAAAAATCCAGGCGCAAGTCCTTACGAAACAAAGCAATCCTGATGAGCGGCGCTTGCTGGAAGAGTTGGAGGGGTGTTTCCGAATTTACCAAAAATTCAGTCCAACCGACCGGTCTCAGATTGCCCAGGTTCTGTCGGTGCTGATTGGAGGAATGGAATTTGACCTTCACCAATTTCCTCAAAAAACTGAAGGGCAGGCGGTACGCGCCTTACAGGCCATTCATGATTTTGAATATTACACCTATGCGGTTGCGGGATGCGTGGGAGAATTTTGGACGAAGATGGTGTGCAGCCATCTTTCGGGATTTCGAGGGTGGGATCAGGCCTGCATGATTCCTCTTGCTATTCGCTATGGAAAAGGTTTGCAAATGGTGAACATCCTTCGGGATTTGCCACGGGATTTGAGAAGTGGGCGGTGTTATATCCCGACAGTGTTGTTGGATCAGGTATCTCTTACTCCCCAGCAATTGCTTGATGAAACTTCTGCACAGGCGTTTCGCCCCCTCTTCAGAAAATTGATTCAAGAGGCCCGGGATCATTTGGATCAAGGATGGCGTTATACCATGGCCATCCCTCGCCTGGAGATTCGCCTGCGATTGGCCTGCATGTGGCCGATTCTGATTGGGATCCGTACCTTACAACAGCTATCGGTGTCCCCGCTTGTGTTGAGTCCCACTTCACCCGTCAAAATTGCACGGAGTGATGTGTATCAAATCGTCGCGTCAACCGGACTCACCGGTGGCTGTGGTACTGTGGGTACGGCCTATTGGGGATATTGGAGGAAGCGTATAATCTAATTTACTCTTGCTTCCGAACGAGCAGTTTTTCGCCCTTGAGGAAGACTCCATAAATGGCCTGAGACGGACAGGCATCCAGGCAGAGACGGCATGATTCCATGCATCGTGATGAATCGAATTTGTAGGGAGGAGTCGATAGCCAGGCTCCTGTCGGACAAACTGGAATGCAGATCGCATTATGGGTGCAACGGTCCGGATGTCGGACCAAGTGGTCTCTTCTCACCATCATAGGGCTCACTCCTTCAAAAAGGGCTCCAGAAAACATTTCAAGCATATTCATTGTGATTGATGATTCTCCCTGTCCCATTGTTTGACTAAATCCTGAATGCGCGATTTAAGTTCAGGAATTCGATCAAGGTTGTTATCAATGGCATTAAGAATATTTTCTAACCTGGCTTTGCGTCCCAATTCCTGATCCAGGCGTGTCAGGTGATCGTATTCCGTAAATGCGTTGGCATGAATGGATTCAAGATGTGGACGAGCGGACATGAGTCCCGCTGTCACCATCTGCGGTTCTTCATGAACGGGTGGCGTGACAACAAAGCGGCCTTCAGATAAGAGGAGCACCGTATTTGGAGCATGGTCACGAATAGGGAGGACCTGTTCAATAGTGGCTCCTATGCCCTGATCCCAGGAGGAGAGCCAGCCGGGAAAGGACTTTAAGAACGCCACTTTTCGTAAGTTGGCTTTCCATTTTTCTTCATTGCCCATAAGATGAGAGCCGTGTGCCAGGTTGTGGCGCCATGGTTAGGGGGCCAGTGGTCGATGTGTAAAAGGACAAGGTATTAGGATTGAACTGTGGGTAACGAACCATTTTTCCCTGGCATCAGGAGCCGTTCCACAATTTCCCCTTTACCGATATGTCGCTCCATGATTTCAGTGACGTCAGCTTCCTGGCCAACCCAATACCAGACGCCTTCGGGATAGATGACGACGCTTGGTCCGTACTCACATTGGTCCAGACATCCGGCTTTGTTTGCCCGGACAATGCCTTTTAATCCTAATCGTTCGACTTCTTTTTTAAAAAAGGCATGTAATCCGACCGATCCCAAGGCAGCACAACATCCTCGCGGATCTCCCTTGGGACGTTCATTAATGCACACGAAAATATGATGCGTGAATTTACTCATAATCGTTTCATTCCCATGGAACTAACCGACAAAAGCAAAGAGAAAATAAAGAGCCGATCTTACCTGAGGATTCCGGAACCTGTCCAGATCACGGAAACAGGTAGACAGGAAAGTCCTCGTATTTATTGGATAAAACGTCGGTAGTTGATGAATAGGATGTGGGCCGCATCAGGGCCACAGATTGGTGAAAGGGGTTAAGAACATGGTGATTGGGGTCCCAAAAGAAATGAAGGATAGTGAATTTCGTGTGGCACTGACTCCTCATGGCGTGAAGGAGTTGTGTGGTCGTGGGCATCGGGTCGTCATTCAAAAGAGAGCCGGGGAAGGAAGTGGGTTCAGTGATGACCTGTATTTGCAAGCCGGTGCAATTCTGGCCCCAACCGTGGAAACGACGTATGGAGAGGCTCAACTCATTGTGAAGGTCAAGGAACCGCAGCCCGAAGAGTGGATCTTTCTGAGAAAAGATCATGTGGTCTTTACGTACTTGCATTTGGCGGCCTCCAAAGCCTTAACAGAGGCTTTGCTGAGGATCGGGTGCGCAGCTTTCGCCTACGAAACAACCGAGGATGCCAAAAGACAATTTCCGCTCTTGCGTCCCATGAGTGAAATTGCCGGACGGATGTCGGTCCAAATTGGGGCACATTATTTAGAAAAGCAACGTGGTGGTTCCGGGGTCTTGTTAGGTGGAGTGCCTGGAGTGCCGCCAGGAGAGGTCGTAGTATTGGGTTCCGGCGTCGTGGGCACCTCTGCCGTAAAGGTTGCTGTGGGGATGGGAGCCAGCGTCACGGTGTTAAGTCTGGATTTATGGCAGTTACGCATGTTGGATGATCACTATCCCGGACGCCTCGTTACCGTGGCTTCTACGCAGTCGATGATTCACCACTTTCTCTCTCGCGCAGATCTGGTGATTGGAGCCGTGTATCTTCCTGCGGCACGAACCCCACGGGTCATCACGAGATCCATGATTTCTGACATGAAACCGGGATCGGTTCTGGTCGATGTTTCGGTTGATCAGGGTGGGTGTGCGGAAACGACCCGCTCGACCACGCATAGCGATCCTATCTATGTTGTTGATGGAGTCTTGCATTATGCTGTCGCAAATATTCCTGGAATTGTGCCATATACATCGACTTTAGCCTTGACCAACGCCACGCTACCTTTTATAGTCCAGCTTGTCGAAGAGGGGTTGGAAGGTTCCCTGCGCAACCATCCTGGCTTACGAAATGGATTGAACGTGTTCCGTGGTCGCGTGACATGCCAAGCCGTTGCCGATGCTCATGGGTTACCGTATGAGCCTTTTCCTTCTTGATCAGTAGATTCGTAATGATCGGGGCGTAGCGCAGACCGGTAGCGCACCGCGTTCGGGACGCGGGGGTCGGAGGTTCAAATCCTCTCGCCCCGACCAGTTAACAATATTCCACTGATTGTTTTTCTCCTACCGTGGTTTTCTGTTTTATACATAATCCAAGCAACAGCGGGAGTGTCTCACGCCAAAAGTATCTGGGAGACATTTGTCCTGTTGGGTACAAAACCCTTTAGGGCGGTAAAACCACAAGCTGATCAACGAGGTTTGAATCGTGATTGAAGGGGAACCGGCTTTGAGCAAAAGGGACGAACTGATCAGATGGAAAGCCTAGAATTCATTGTGGGCATCATCGGTCTGTGTCTGGCAAGTATGGCGCTCTGGACTGTTCGGCGACTCCATCAGGAGCTTTTACGCCTGAAACGTGAGCAATATAATCTTGAGCGGAAGGTTGGCGCACTTTCAGGAAAAATGGAATCTATCATCGAGCCTTTGCGTATCCAGACAGCACTCCTGGCTCGAGGCCAGCGCGTCTCCGATACGTTGATTAGAAATGGCCTACTGTATCACGAGATTTCTGGGGTGGAGGCAGCCCAGTGGCTGGTGCCATCTTCCTCTTCATTGAATGTTTTCGTGTTGGATGTCCGCACCAAAGCCGAATATGCCAAACAGCGAATCCCTGGGGCCAAATTAATTCCTGTTGAGGATTTAGAAATGCGGTACCAGACGGAACTTCCGATTGAATCCGATAAAATCTTGGTGTATTGCGCGGGTGGTGATCGGAGTCGTCTTGCCTGCGATTTTCTCAGTCGACATAATTATTCCAATATCTATCTTCTGAAAAATGGGTTGCAAGGGTGGACGGGCCCCCTGGAGGGGGATTCGAGTGGACCCCTCATTCAAATAGCGTCAAAATCCCGGGTGTCTTCACCTTCGGTAGAATAGATCCACGTATTCATCGTTTAAGGAATGGAATTATGGAGTCAGATTTAATTGTCCTGAATGTAATGGGTCCTTATCGGGAGCCACGCGAGCCGGCCTTTTCCTATGATTATTCCGTTCAGCGACCTGATTGGGCAACCGCACAGGGAGTGAGAGTGAAGGTCTCGATTGAACAGGAACTGGACTATTTGAAAAATTCGGTTTTGGGCATCGAGGGTGGATCAGTCGGCCAACAGCTTCGGATCAATCAAATCCTTTCGCGAGCCATTGCGGATAAAAAACTTGCGATTGCCGATGCGGATGGATTGCTGGCTGATCGATTGGATGTCATGATAGGGCCTTTTACAGGTGACTCCATTTCCCTGTTTGCGGAGCTGGATCAGTGGATGAAGGCTGAACAGGCCGTCCTGCGGAAATCTATTCACGATCAGACCGGACTTTGAGAGCCGGAGAAATTGGAAGGAGGCATCTTCAGTTGGAGGGAGGGGACTCTTCGTCCCTTCGCACCGTTCACATGTATGTATTAGAAGACGCGTTGATAGCCTTTTGAATACACCCCTGTCTCGTCTTCCCCAAATCCCAGGGATGCACGCTCCGGCGAGTTTTTATTGTATAGATCAATCGCATAGTGGCCGCGGACCTTTTCCATGGCCACTTCGTAAGGTATGGAGCTCGGATAAAATTCCCCCGGGGCATGAGCCCCTCGACCTAAGGCCTTGGCTGATTCGGTCACGCTGTATTCTGGTTCCGAAAAAATATAGATATCGGCAATGGCGAATTCACCGAGTTTGTCCCCCGGTGTGGTGGCCGGCAAAAGAGTGTCCAGCGAATTTTCCAGGCGGGCTTTTTGGAAATATTGCAACAGGGCGACCACCTGACTGTCTGTGGTCGCCGGAGGAACCAGAATGGTAATGGCTTTCATGTCTGTGACGGTTCCGGTCGCCTCATATGTCGGAATGAGATCAGTGGATACGATGTTGTGGATGCCCACGGGAGTCTTGGGTGTGGTGCCCGGTCCATGATTGGGTAGATTTTTGGATTTAGGGATGATGAGCGTGATGAACAGCCATAAACCAAAAATGATACCAAACACCACGATAAGGGGGTGGATGCCGACTCGTCGACCCTCTGTTGGTTCTTCTTCCTGTCTCAATTTGTGGCTCCTTTGATGCTTTCGGAAATCTATGGGGCTTGACGCTCCAGGTGTTTGGCCGCGTCCCACCATTTGTCGAGTTGTGGAAGGGAATAGTCGCGAAGATCCTTCCCTTCCAACGCAGCTTGGGATTCAACGTACTGAAACCTGGAGATAAATTTATTAGTGGCACGGCGTAACGCCTCTTCAGGATTGACTCGAAGGAACCGGGAGATATTGACTAACGCAAAGAAGGCATCCCCCAACTCTTCTTCAATGGTGTGCCGAATTGTCGGATTCTCTGGTTGGAGAGTCCCTTCCGAAGAGGACGGAATACTTTCCGCTGCTGCAGCATATAATTCATTTAATTCTTCTTTGAATTTTTCCAAGGCAGGCTCAATGGTCTCCCAATCAAATCCTGCGCGAGAGGCCCGTTTTTGGACTTGAAAAGCACGCTGGAGAGCCGGAGCGATTTTGGGAATCCCCTGTAAAAGTGACTGAGGCCCCGGTTGAGTGGCTTGTTCTTGTTGTTTGAGTTGATCCCATTGCCGGCTCACATCCTGGGCTGTTGTGACAGGTGAAGCATCGGTGGTCGGTTGGAAAACATGGGGGTGACGTCGAATGAGTTTATCGGCTAACCCGTTGGCCACGTCATTGAATGAAAATTGATTCTGTTCCGAGGCAATTTGTGTGTGAAACACAATCTGAAGTAGGAGATCCCCCAATTCTTCCTTGAGGGCGGAAGGCTCCCCGGTATCTATGGCTTCCAGCACCTCATACGTTTCCTCAAGAAGATGAGGTTTTAAGGACTGGCTTGTTTGTTTGCGGTCCCAAGGGCAGCCGTCGGGTCCACGCAATCTGGACATGATCGCCAGTAAGTCCGACAAACCTGTTGTCGGAGGAGTGGAGGTGGAGGATTCCGGAGATGGTTGATTCATGAGACTGCCAAAAATTTTGAGTACGACGCGAGGTCATTATACCCGTTTTCGCCCTCAGTGTAAGTCCTTGATTCTTGATCGAGGCCATTGGTTAGTGCTAGTGTTTTCCCACTATAGGAGGTGTCCGATGAGCGAAGAAGAACAAGGGTTTGTGATTCGGGATAAACGTGGGCGATCGGAGCCAGAGGCTGCTCCTTCCCCACCGCCAGAGTCCTCAATGGCGCAGCCCGTCTCTTCGGCAGAATCACCTCATGCGCCTCATCCTCCGTTATCATTTTCCTCGTTTGTTTTTTCCCTCGGAACCTCCTCTCTCATGCTGATGGGAGAGTCGCTGGATCCTCAACAACCCGCACCTCCCATGAATCTTCCGCAAGCCAAGGAAATTGTGGATATCTTATCGTTGCTGGAAGAGAAGACCAAAGGGAATCTTACGTCTGAAGAAGCATCCGTTCTAGGAGACATGCTCTATACCCTGCGGATGAAATATGTCAGCGCCACGTCAGGTAAGGGCAATTCGGTTTCTCCCTAATTCCTGGCGAATCCTCTCGCTCCCCGCAAGTCTCCAGACGAGTGCTTCTCATTTCGCCCATAGGCAGACAGACAGACCGGGGGGATGGGGGCGTGCCTTGCGCTGTTCCCGTTCTTGATCAATAATGATCATAGTTGACTGGCCCTTGGATGATACGCTCCCAGTGACACGCTGTGAATCTTCTCTCAGAACCGCTCACTGAATCCCGAAAGTTTCCTCGAACGGGGCTGCCGCCCGCGTCCATCGAGCCGGGTGCGCCCTCTCATAGTTCTGCATCGAAGCAGAAACGGCATCATTATAGGCCTGTCTGGATTGTGCTGGTCTTATTGTTGCCCTGTCTGGCCCTCACCCTTTACTACGCCCGGTATGGCTTGTCAGGACCCCTGCAACCGGATTCGATCCTTCCCAGTCCCAGCTATGCCATGGTGCTTTTTCTGGTGTACCTGGATAGCGTGGGCTTGGTGGCACTCACCCTTCTGTTATCTCGAAATTTAATTCGGGCTTTTTTCGAAAAACGTCACAAGTTGTTGGGGAAGGGATTTCGGTCAAAATTGGTGGCGGCCTTTATCGGCTTTGCCCTGATTCCCACCGTGCTGCTCGCCTTGGTGGCCAGCGGGGTCATCAGTGAAGTGATCGACGTGTGGTTTAATGATCAAATTATGCAGGTCTTACGGGACTCGGAAGAAGTCGCTCATCTCTATCAGGAGGAACGAGAGTCATTAACAGCAGATACGGCGCGCGCCATTAGTAAGGAAATTTTTCGGGAAGATATCTTAAAACCGGAGCATCGGGAATTATTGAGAGCCATCATGGCCCGCATGCAACAGGAGTATCATCTAGCGGGGGTGGAGGTATTTTCGCCAAAGATGGAAACCCTTGCCCGTATGATGGATCCCAAATTGTCTGATGCGGTGTTGAGCCTTCCTGTGGGGCAATTGGTGCTCCATGTGTTGGATACCGGTCAGCCCATGTCTTCGTCCCAGGAAGCTCCGGTTGGGAAACTTATTCGGGCGGCGGCACCGATTCGAGGAAATGGTCAAACTGACCGCGTGTTTGGCGTGGTGGTGGTGTCGTCCTATGTGCCGGAAGTCCTGGTGATGAAAATGGATGGGATTGCCAAACAATTTGAGGAATATCGGCAGATCATCTCCATGAAAAATCCCATCAAGGGTGGAGCCTATTTATTTGTGGCCGTGGTGACCGTCCTGATTTTATTTGGTGCCACCTGGTTTGGGTTTTATGTTGCCCGAGGGATTACGGTCCCCATTCAACGATTGGCTGAAGGAACCGAAGCGGTCGCCAAAGGTAATTTAGATGTGAATATCGACGTCAAGGCGACGGATGAAATCGGCACCTTGGTCCAGTCGTTTAACCGCATGACGGCCGACCTGCGGACCAGTAAATCCAGTTTGGAAGAAGTGAATATGTCGCTCGTCCGATCCAATGTGGAGATTGATCAACGGCGGGCCTATACCGAAGCGGTGGTGGAAACCATTGCCGCCGGAGTGTTATCGATCGATATGGCCGGCCTGATTTCCACCTTTAATCCATCCGCCGAACGGATTATCGGAGTGAAGGGAGACGACTTGCGCGGACGACCGGTGCATGACGCGTTCAAGTCCTTCAACCTCCAATTGTTTCAGAAAGCCTATGACCAGATGCTCCAGGAACAAACGGAAAGTGTGACCATGGAGGGCCAGATGGAAACGCCCAATGGCCGGCTCTTGACCGTAGGCCTCAATATTTCCAGAATGCAGAACGATGCCGGTTTGGATCTGGGTTTTGTGTTTGTGTTTGAAGATCGGACGGAATTCATTAAGGCCCAGAAAACAGCCGCCTGGCAGGAAGTGGCGCAACGTATTGCTCACGAAATTAAGAATCCCTTAACCCCGATTCAATTGTCGGCTCAACGGTTGCGAAAAAAATATTCGGAAAAGTCTACAGGATTTGATGAAATATTTGATCAAGCCACCGGTGTCATTATTAGCGAAGTCACCCGGTTAAAAGGGATGGTGGATGAATTTTCGAAATATGCCAGAATGCCGCTTCCGCAGATGCGGAAAGCTTCCCTTCATGACATTATCGAGAAAGTGATTTCTCTCTATACGGGGGCTCATCGGGATGTTGAATTTATTATCAAATTTGATGAAGACCTTCCCTCCCTGAATTGTGATCCGGAGCAGATGCACCGCGTGATGGTCAATTTGTTTGATAATGCGATTCAGGCCATGAACGATCACGGCCGTCTTTGGGTGACGACGGAGTGCGATTGGCGGAGGCACCGAGCCGTGGTCAGAGTGGCAGATGAAGGCATGGGTATTCAGCCGGATGATCACAAAATGTTGTTCGTGCCGTATTTTTCAAAAAAGCGAACAGGGACAGGATTGGGATTAGCCATTGTGCATCGTATAATCTCCGATCACAATGGGACCATTCATGCGGAGAATCATCATCCAAAAGGTGCGTTATTTACGTTCGAATTGCCATTGTAGGTGAGGGGAGCGTCAGTGGCTGGACGGTCTTTTCTCCCGAAGGGTTGTTTCGCGTAACATACGTGAGGGATCACTCATTACATACCTGATGGAGGGAGTATTGTGGCCGAGACCATTTGCCTGATTGATGACGAACCCGCCATTCTTAATACCTTAAGTAGCATTCTTGAGGATGAAGGCTATCAAGTGCTGGTGGCCAAGAGCGGCTTTGAGGCGCTCAAGCTTGTCCGAAGTGAGGTGCCGGATTTGGTCATTTTGGATATCTGGATGCCGGAGATGGATGGGCTGGAGACCTTGAAGCGATTGCGCACCCAGTTTCCCAACATCCTCGTCGTGATGATGTCCGGGCATGGATCCATTGAAACCGCCGTCAAATCCACAAAATTGGGCGCTTATGATTATTTGGAAAAGCCTTTAGATTTAGAAAAAGTCACCATATTAGTGCGTAATGCGTTGCACCAACGCAAGCTGGAAGAGGAAAACCTGAATCTCAGAATTCAGGTGGAGCGACGATTTGAATTGGTGGGCTCTTCTCCCCCTATGGAGCGGCTTCGCGAACTGATCGCAATGGCGGCTCCGGCCAATAGTCGTGTGTTGATTGCGGGGGCCAATGGGACAGGGAAGGAACTGGTTGCCCGCGCGATTCATTTGCAGAGCCCCCGGCATAATCGGTCCTTTGTGGAAATCAATTGCGCGGCGATTCCGGAAACGTTGATTGAGAGTGAGTTATTTGGTCATGAAAAAGGGGCCTTCAGTGGCGCCAGCTCCATGAAACGCGGCAAGTTCGAGCTGGCGGACGGAGGAACCCTGTTTTTAGATGAAATTGGAGACATGAGTCTGGCCACGCAGGCGAAAGTGTTGCGTGCCCTTCAAGAGCAACAATTTACACGTGTAGGTGGAACAAAACTGATCAATGTCCAGGTCCGGGTGATTGCCGCATCCAATAAAGAATTGGCGGAAGAGATTGGGAAAGGGACGTTTCGAGAAGACCTGTATTACCGGTTAAATGTGTTGCCGATTGTGGTCCCCACCCTCAAGGAGCGTCGTGACGATATCCCTGAACTTGCGCAGCATTTTTTGCGTCTGCATTCTGAAGAACAGGGCATGAAACCTAAGGAGTTTAGTCCGCAAGGCATGGAAGCGTTGCAACGGCATGATTGGCCGGGCAATATTCGTGAACTCCGGAATCTGATTGAACGCTTATTAATCATGGTGCCGAAGTCCATCATTGATGCAGCGGATGTTGAGATGTTTCTTCAGGGTCGGGCGCCAAGCGGGGTGCCCTCCCTTGCCGTGGGCACCAACTATGATTCGCTCCGGGAAGCCCGGAATGCGTTTGAGCGTGAAGTCATTTCTCTGAAGCTCAGGGAAAATAACTGGAATGTTTCCAAAACCGCTGATGAATTGAAAATCGAGCGTAGTCATTTACACCGAAAGATTAAGTTACTTCATGTTGAACTCCGGCCCGAACATTAAGCCTCGCAGGACTTTTTCCTCCTCTTCTCCTGAAACCTTGTCTCCCGGATCCTCCCATCCTCTCCACATTGAAAAATTAGTGGCTGGCGGATTCAGTCTTGGACGACTGAATGGTCAGGTGGTGTTGTGTGCCGGTGGTATTCCCGGTGAAGCCCTTCAGGTGGAGATTCTCAGTCGCCGAAAAGGGGTGAGCCAGGGAAAAATCCTTCACGTCCACGATCCGGTTGAGAGCCGGGTTGTTCCCCTCTGTCCGGTCGTAGGGCGATGTGGAGGATGCCAGCTCCAGCATATCCGATACGAAGAACAACTATCGCAAAAACGCTTGATTCTGGAAGACACGCTCCGTCGGATTGGAAAAATATCCGATGTGCTGATTTCTCCGGTCATCCCGTCCCCAAGGCCCTATGGCTACCGGCAGGTCCTTCGAATGGGAATCGGAGGGGAACCTGAGGGATTATTCCTGGGTTTTTTCAAATCAGGGACTCGACACCTGCTACCGGTGGACACCTGTTTTTTGGTGAACGACATGGTGCGATCGATAATTGACTCTGTCGGGGATAGCCTTCGTTCATTGACCGTGAAGGGGATGAATGTAGAGAGTGTGGAAATCCGATGGTCCCAACTGGAGGAGGCCGGTCTGTTGGTATTCCGTGGTCGAGTCCTGACCAAAGAATACGTCGAACGTCTGATGGAGGCTTGTTCTGAGATCGCCAACATCAAGGGGTTGATTTATGAGTCCGCGGATGCACCAGAACATGATTCCAGGCGCCGCATGAGGCATGAGCCCATTGTGAGAGGTACGGATCATGTATGGGAAGCCTTTAGAGGATTACGCTTGAAAATCGGGTTTCGATCATTCATGCAGGCCAACTGGGATGTCTTTCAGCTGTTGGGAAAGATGGTTGAGGAATGGCTGGGTGATCTGAAAGGGCAACGGATTTTGGAGTTGTATGCCGGAACCGGTCCCCTGGGTCTCAGCCTCGCAAACCAGGGTGCTCAGGTAACCTGTGTGGAAGGCAATCCGTTTGCCATTCACGATGCCCGTGAGTCGTTACGCATAAATGGGATTTCAGGGTGCCGTATGCGGATCAGTTCAGTCGAATCCTATCTCCTGACTGTCAAATCCGGTGCCTACGATGTTATCCTTCTGGATCCTCCGCGTGCGGGGCTCAATCCAAAAATTATAGAACGCTTGGGAATCTTGCAAGTTCCGAAACTGTTTTATCTTTCTTGCGACGCCCCGTCATTGGCCCGGGATATCAAATCGTTATGTGAAAAAGGCTATACCGTTCAGCGCATGCAACCCTTTGATATGTTTCCCCAGACGGCCCATCTTGAAACATTAGTCGAATTGACATTTTCAACATATAAACCGGGCGACGGAAATTAAGGATACGCCATGGCCACCTATCGGGACACGGGGGTTGATATTCAACGAGGCGATGAGTTTGTCAAAAAAATTGGCCCCATGGTTCGCTCCACCTTCCGGCCTGAAGTCTTGGGCGACATCGGAGGGTTCGGCGGCCTCTTTCGATTTCCTTCCGACCGCTATCGTGAGCCGATTTTGGTGTCCGGGACGGATGGCGTCGGGACTAAGGTCAAGATGGCCACCTTAATGAATCGACATGATTCGATCGGGATTGATTTGGTCGCGATGTGCGTCAACGATATTATTGTGAGCGGGGCGGAGCCGCTTTTTTTTCTGGATTATCTCGCGACGGGTCATCTTGAAGTGGAAGTCGGAGAAGCGATTATTCAGGGAATTGCCGAGGGATGCCGACAGGCTGGGTGTGCCTTGATCGGTGGAGAAACCGCAGAAATGCCCACATGTTACCCGAAGGGTGAATACGATCTGGCAGGTTTTGCGGTAGGGGTGGTGGAACGGTCCGAGATGTTGGGCCCGGAAAAAATTAAAAGCGGGGATGTGTTGATCGGAGTCGGGTCGAGTGGGCTCCATAGTAATGGATACTCCCTGGCGCGGAGAGTTGCTCTTGAGATGAAGGAATGGTCTCCTGAGACCCGGGTTCCCGGTTTGCCGGGCACAGTCGGGGAGGCGTTACTCACGCCGACGCTTATTTATGTCAAACTGGTCAAGGCCTTATTGTCCAAGATCCGATTACACGGCCTGGCGCATATCACCGGTGGGGGAATTACCGGGAATGTGCCACGCATCATTCCGGAGTCCTGTCAGGCGGTCATTGATCGAAGCACCTGGGGGCCGCTCTCGTTGTTCACGGTGCTTCAAGAAGCCGGAGCCATTGATCAAGATGAAATGTTTCGCGTGTTTAACATGGGAATTGGTCTGGTGGTGGTAGGGCCAGCTGAAGAAACCAGCCGGATATTGGACATTATTCAGGAACAAGGGATGAGGGGCTGTGTCATTGGAGAGGTTCGAGATCGCCCGTCTTCTGAGCCAAAGCTTGTCTATTCGCATTAGAAGGTTGAAACTGTGTCGCTTGCCCTTGGTGTCTTAATCTCAGGCCGCGGATCGAATCTGGTGGCCATTCTGGATGCCATTGATCGTGGCTCATTGGATGCGACGCTCAAGGTCGTAGCCAGTAACAAGCCCAATGCCGCAGGCTTAGAGCGTGCGAAGGAACGCGGGCTTCCCACGATCTATCTGGATCCAAAACCTTTTGCCCGGGAAGCCAACCCGCGTGAAGCCTATGATCTGGCAATGGGTGCCCTTCTCCAGCAACATGGGGTGGAATATGTGGCCCTGGCCGGATATATGCGGATTGTGACTCCTGTCTTAATTCGGATGTACTCATCGAAAATTTTCAATATCCATCCCTCGCTTCTACCGGCGTTTCCAGGACTCGATGCCCAGCGGCAAGCCTTGGAGTGGGGCGCGAAGGTGAGCGGTTGCACGGTACATTTGGTAACGGAAGGGGTTGATGAAGGACCTATCATTGTGCAAGACGCTGTGCCCATTCATGAGGGGGATACGGTTGAATCCTTATCCGC
>BQIW01000087.1 GCA_021604105.1 Nitrospirales bacterium
GTCGGAATAGTGGGATTATGAACCACCACCTCAACATCCGTCGGTTTCGAACCCACACACTTTTCAATTTTCTCCTTCTCCCCCTATGTGCCCTTAGTCTTTTAGCCCTTCCTCAACTAACTATTGCCGAGGATGGGATGGAGTATGAAGAAGGACCCGTACTCCAACCCTTCTCGGATCTCAACCTTCGCTTTTCCAATCGCCCGCTCACCCCACCTGACTCACTCATTGTCCAAACCATTCCGCTCACCGGACTCTCTGTCGCCCGCCCCTTTGTCGCCCCGAACCCACAAGCGGTGATTTTTGAGGATGATCACCGCCAACGGGTCGCCGTCCTCTCGACAGAAAGCTCCGGGGCGCTCATACTCTATTTACTTGAGCCCCTCCCTCTTGATCCCAAGCTACCCGCCCTGTTTGAATGTGCACACAATCGAGGCTGTGAGGCTGATCGAACTCCACTCACTGGAGGATTGGGATGTCTCGCGCTCTGCATCAAAGAACTCCTGGAACTGTCAGCACTGAATCAATAATTTTCATGAAACTCTACGACCTTCTCAATTTTGCCACAATCCAACTCAACAGCGAGCGGGAAGTCGCCATGAGCCGCGGGTTAGACGCACCTTTGGAGATTGCCCAAGCCCGACACATCCGTACGGTCGGGTCCCTTCACCTCTATGGTTGTGATGTTCCCCAGGGAAGTACCTTCCTGACCGACATCCCAGTAACATTGTTGCCCGGCAACGATATGGAACCGACCGAAGGCTATCTCCTGGGATGGCAAAATGGATCGCTCATACTCCAAACATTTGATCACGTCGGCCAAACCCTCAATCGGTGCACCCTCATTCCTGACACATCGGGTTTCCTCGAAACCGGGGCCACACGGTTGTCCGATATGGCCAGCAAACCTGATTCCTTCACACTTGGACCTGCCGAACGATTAGTGCCCTGGCTGGACCCTGAACCGCTCTCCAATCAAACGGCAACAAGAGACAGCATCCCGACCACCGTGCTGACGACTATCTGGGGAGACACCCGACAAACACGCTGGACGAAGCTGACAACATTAATTGTCGATCAGATTCGGAAAAACAAGCGAATTCTCTTGGTCGCTCCGACTCATCACACAGTTGATGAATTAACCGGTGCAGTCGCACACGCTTTAAAAATGGCGGCCTTACCCTACCGAAGCTTGCTCTGTCGGTATGAACTACCTTTAGTGAAAGATGCGGGAGGGATGCTTCTCCAGGAATTTGGCTTTGAAGCACAGATGTCTCATTTTTTTGCCAAGGCCAACGCCAAAAAAGTCTCATTACGAAAAAAATATGACCGGTTCAGAGAGCTGACTCCAATTCTTGCCTACAAACGCGACAAGCAAAAAGATCTGAACGAAGTAAAATTGTTGGAATGGCGATTACTCACACAGCTCAGTGACTGGCAGGGGAAAGTCAAAAACATCGACAAAATTCTCCGGGACTATGAGGCCCTTCCCATTTGGAAACGGATGAGTATGCAGGTGGCGGGCAAGAACATCGAGACTCTGGCCGAATACCGGGTAATTTATCAAGGTAAAATTCTTGGACTCATGAAAGAAGTCGATGTGGCACAAACGCGAATTAAAGAGTTGATCCCCGAAGCGACCATTCCCAAAAACCTGCGTCCCGAATACGATGAATTAAAAGAAGAAATCAAGCGATTGGGGGGCACAAAAAAAATTCGGGAAATGCTGTCCGCTGGAGAAGGCACCAACCGGCAAGCCTTCGCACAAAACAAACGTATCCTGACCTGCACTCCGGGCCGCATTCTTACCGACCCGCTGTTCCGAAAAGTCCCGTTTGATTTACTGATTATTGATGATGCCCCACGCATCCCTGCCTCTCTCGTGCTTGCTGCCGCCGGTACCATTCGTGAGCGAATCATTCTCAGTGGGAACACCTCCGATCTGCTATCTGGAGAACAGGGAACGACATCTTCCCCTGGCCGCTGGCCACAAGCCCTTCTGGAAACTCTGCTGGGTCCTTCCCCTCAACCTACCAGCGTGGGATAACTTTACGAACAGTCCTTTCTTACTTGTAACTGCTGATGTCCTTTTTAAGAAGAATGGCTCGGGTAAGTTTCCTAGTAAAGATGCTCAACGACGGAACCACGACAACTTGACCGCATTTCGATAAAAGATGATAATCGCACTCACGTGCCGAAGTGGCGGAACTGGCAGACGCACTAGATTCAGGGTCTAGCGCCCTCCGGGGTGTGCGGGTTCAAATCCCGCCTTCGGCACCATCCTTCTTAATATCTTTCTTTTTATTTCTGATCTCTTAAGAGAATTTTTTCATCAACACATTATTTGATTCGTTAATGCTCAGGAGTATGGCAATTGCGGAAGGAAAGCATTCCTTTATATAGAGGAGAAGCAGTATGAAATCGGGAATCCTTTTAACATATTTCGGGCTCATTCTTTTTCCTGTATTGGCATTTGCCCAGAGTGGTGAAAATCCGGAGCCGAAGTGTCAACAATTGGCTCATGAATTTGCAGAAAATCCAGCCTCTCTCAATGAAATGCAACTCAGGCAACTGCAATTCTGTGTGACTCACACGATCGAACAGCGCTATAAAACCGATCCTCCCGATCTACTCAGAGGGACAATCATTGAGCCTCCCGTATCTACAGAAAACCCAGGCCTGAAAAATCCGGTTCCGTCACAACATCCAGAAGGCCAACAATAAAGAGAACACTCGTTCCCGCTTCAACAAGAGGATCAGAAATTTCCCACGTTAAAAAAGAGGAAAGTCCTATCCAACTCCCAACCTCGACATCCCTTCTTTTCCCATTGTCTGTTCCATGAAATCATTCAACGTCGCTGGACATACCTTCCAGATATGCCCCGTTATTCACCTGGTTTCACATAGGCCATGTAGAAATATTTGTTACGACTTTTGAGGAATGGTGCCAATCCCTCCCGATTTATAATCTGGCAGATAACACCAATTAAACCGGGAGGCGGTAATGTGGATAGATGAAATGGATACGATTCAAACGTGGGTAAATGGCGAAGAAATCATCCTCAAAAAAGTTGGCAGAGAGTATTCCTACCGGCCAGCCAACGCAACCGGCAATTGGGTTCAAGGGCTTCCCCATGGCATGGTATGGAGCGACGCCCAAACCCTCTTTGAAGACTCCCTATAACACCGCCTGGCTTCTCCGGCCAGGGATCTCAATTCTTTTTTCTCTGTTACCATCAACACGTTCGGTTTTTTCGTCCGGTATGGCTGGTCATTCGGGCTCCCTACCGACTCCATCTGGATTTCCTGCAATCAAAATAAGATTTTTATATTCTGACGTACGAAACCGGAAATGTGGGGAAATATCCTCCCCTTTTTTATTGTGGTTGCTTCCCAGAATCAGAATGACGAAAACCGACGTTGATCCAAATGGGAATTAAGAGGACCCCCAGTAGCAAGAGTCCGACAATCCACGCCTCACGCCAGGGCACCCACTCGGGGGCCGGACTACCTACCAGCCAGGTTCCGATACCAGTAAGCAAACAAAATATGGACAACGCCGTCAGCCCCATCGCCAGGATCGCTCGCCAAAATCGTTGAACTCCATTTTGTCGCTCTGGCTGAACCCGCTGTTCAATTGGTCCCCAAAATCCCGGGGGACGCGCACGCCGGTAAAAGGTCTCCAAACGATCAAAATTTTCCGGTCCGGTAAACCAGGATACGGTTATCCCAATCGCGCCGGCTGCTAGGCCCATGATTAATAACCGCATTTCCTCTTGCGGCGCTGGGAGAGCCCATAGCAGGAGGGGAGCCATGATCATCGAAGCGGCAATACAGGCCAATTCACCCCAGGCCGTGACTCGCCACCAGATCCATCGCAATACCAATACCACCCCCATCCCTGCACCCAACAACAAACTGATTTGCCAGGCCGTCTGAATGGAGGACAACCACGGGATAATACAGAGGGCAATAAGCAGAATTAGCAGATTACTCCCACGAGCAACCCACACCAGGGCACGAGGAGAAGGAGAGCGCTGGAGCCAACTTTCACAAATAAACCGGCGATAGAGATCATTGGTCCAATAGGACGCCCCCCAATTCAAATGGGTATCGACCGTTGAAGCCAAGGCCGCTAACATTCCGACCACCATCAACCCTTTAATCCCCGGCGGTAACAGCTCATTAATCCCTTGCACAAAAGTAAACTCTCGTGCCGCAATGAATTGAGGGCCCAGGGTCTCTGGCAGCGGCGGAAAGACCACAAGCAATCCTAAAGCCAATGGAAGCCAGATCAAACTCCGGAGCAGGACTTGAGCCACTGAAAACACGACAGCCGCCACTCGCGCATCGTGATCACTCCGACAGGCCATAGATCGTTGAGCCAGGTATCCGGTCCCATCCGCGTTCATTTGTAAAAGCCATTGAAATCCATAGACCAACAGCACCAGCATGGTGGCATCTCTGGCACCAAAGGGCGTAAAAGCTAAGATTTCATTTCCAGTCATCCAATATCCTGCGGAAACCGAAAATTGTTCATGAATACGTTGCGTCATGGACGAAAGGCCACCCACATGGTCCACCACCACCCAGGCAAACGCGCCACTGGCAACGATCCCGATTCCAAATTGCACCAGATCCGTGGCGACGACGCTTCGGAGTCCACCAGTGGTGGAATATAATAAGGTCACAGACACAATGGCTCCAATTGATAAGAGATTATTGGTCGAACGGATCCACACATTTTCCGCTTCCAACCCGCCAATGGTAAATGGGACACCGGCCCATTTTACAATTTGGACACAAGCATCGAAGACCCCGGTAGGAAGCCATTGATCCCAGAGAAGAAACGGTTCAGCAAGCCGAGTTGCCGCCAGCAGCACCATGGCTAACACGGTGCAATTGACGATTGTGCCGAAATAAACGGCTTTGATGCCCCGAAGAACCGATGCCGCACCGTGGCCATATCGCACCTCCGTCAGCTCGGCATCGGTGAGCACACCGACTCGCCGCCAACTCGGAGCCAATAGAAAACCCACCAGGAGAAAAGCCAGTGCATAAATCCACAATCGCCACAATGCGAAAATTCCGGCCGTCGCCACTAATCCGGTGACCAGTAGTGGAGTGTCCGCGGCAAATTGCGTCGCCGCCATGCTTAATCCGGCCTTCCACCCCGAGAGACTGCGTCCGGCAAGAAAATACTCTTCTAGATTTTGAGATGCGACCGCCCGCTCTCGAAACCCTGCTTGCAGGGCATAGAGAATAAAAACCACAAGAATCGCCCAATCCCATCCCGTCATTATTTTTGATTCGTCATGATTGGAAGTTTTATCACAAAAAATGAATTCTATTTATTGAACAAGGCCCCCGAATTTCCAGCCAACCACCGGCAACATTAACCCACATAGCACAAGAACAAACCCAAGTCCCATCACACCCCATCCGACGAATGTGGCCCGATCACCTAACATGACCGGCGCTTCCGCCCTGAATCCCATCCCTGCTGGAGGCCACTGCTGGGTCTCAAGAATCCGTGATCCGATGTACATGACATATGCACCCATTCCCACGGCCGGCATGCCCGCCAGCATCGTCACAACCAGAAGCCACATTCCGATCTGGTGTTCCATTGTTTTGAATGATGAAAAATCCGCCTTGGTCACCTGAGAGAGATACTCCATTGTGAAATAGATCAAGGCCCCGCCAAAAACCAGCAGCGTCACAAGCAACACCAGCAAAATTGGTCGATTGGAAGACTTCAACATGCCGAGGAATTCTCCGAGGAATCCGTTAACTTCCACCTCGATTGCGTGCGGCTTTCCGATAGATTCTCGGACGTGTTCGTTTCATAAAACACGCGACAACGCCTCACATATCCATCTAAATGGACCTCGGTAAACCAATCCATCCGCCACAGTTCTGAAGAAAGCAGATGTTGCTGTGCGACAGGTAAAACATAAGCATGGGCCGTCATTGTTGACCCATCTGGCCGGTAGACCTCAAGCAATTCCCTGCAATAGACCGGATCTTCAAACCGGTCCAAGAGCTCCCAAGCCTGAAATCTCAATGAGGTATACACACGACCTTGAGTCACCGCCCCTTCCCGGGCCACCATTCCCGGATACATGCAGTCCCTCAAACGATACTGCGCGAACCCCGGCACTTCCGCTTCCACCCATGGCAACGCCAGACCGGTCACCGCTTCCATCACTTCGGGAAATTGCAACGTCCCATAGGTAAACAAGGCATCACTCATCACATGGCTCTAAACGGATGCCCTCTGATCATCGCTTTTAAGAAGGGCGTTCTTTTCCAGGATACACATAAACTCCATGATGATCTTCACTCGGTAACAAGCCTCATCGTCGCCGAATTGATTCGTGTCGTCGCCCAAGCCACACACCCGTGGCAAGCCATAGACCCGCAATGGGGAGTGCCGCAAATGCCATGGAAGACAAGGTCATTCCCCAGGTATGAAAGACGGAGACAATCCCTGTCCCCGTCATATCGGCCCCTCGATGAACCACCGTATCAATCACATTTTTCGCCTGATATTTTTCTGCACGGGATACGACGGTAAAGAGGGTTTCCCGGGTCGGCTTGGTGATAGAAAATTCTCCCGCCCGCCGAAGGACACCAAACCCGATCAAGACCGGCAGGACGGTTGCCAAACCAAAAACCCCAAATCCAATCAATGAAACCAGGGGCATGATAGACAACATGCTCACGACGCCAAAGCGCGTCAACAGCCAGCCTGTCGCGAAAAACTGGAGCGTGAACGCGAACACATTGATCCCAAGATCCACCGATGCAAACAATTGCATGCGATCTTCCGAACTCGGCATGACTTGGGGAATTAATATGGTTTGCTGCGAATACAGGAAGGTGGACAGAATTGAGTAACACATGAGATAGAGGGCAATACCTTTCAAATAGGGCGAGCGAACAATGCACACCACTCCTACCCATAAGCTGGGAGGAGTGGCTTCAGGATTCCTGATGGAAGAAAGGTGTCGGTTTCCCAGATCAATCCCGTGATGGACGTGATACCATTTCAACAACGCCATAATGCATCCCACCGCGATCAATAAGAAGATCGCTGACACTATGAGTAACCCGGAAACCCCGACCCCTTTTACCGCCATTGCGGTGATAAACGGCCCTGTCATGGCGCCAAGACTGCCTCCTGCGGAAATACAACCAAAGAGTCTCCGAGCCGCATCAGTGGGAAACACATCGGCCATAAAACTCCAAAACACCGACACGACGAATAAATTAAACACACTCAACCATACAAAAAAGATGGGCCCAAAGGCTTGCAACCCGACTCCACTTTGCAAAGCCACAAAAAATGCCAAAAGATTCAGGATGAAAAACACATAGACCGTTGGCAATAATCGACGAATCGGAAAATGTCCCGCGACCCATCCAAACATCGGGATCACGGCTAACATTGCGATGAACACAACTGAGAACAACCACGGGAGATTATGAGCCCCCGAGAGCACTCCCATTTCATCGCGAACCGGTCGCAGGATGTAGTAGGCCGCCAGCACACAAAAAAAATAGACAAACGACCAGATGAGCGCAGGGAGTTCATCCCGGTCAACCGGCACCACCCGGCTGATCAACTGATAAAGAAACTGTTGAACAAATTCCGCCATTGTGTAGAGATTTCTTTGGTCACTATAACTGAGAGGCATTGATTGGTACATTAAGACGAATCCCGCCCTTAGAGTCTTCGGACATCGCACCTCATGTCGCCCCACCATGGGTTTCCGATACCCATGAATGAATTCACAAGCAAAAGGACAGGAGATTTAAAATGGAGAGGAAACGCAGTGATCGCAACTAATGGGAAAGCTCAAAAACGATCTTTCACAATTTCCATCCGGATTCCCGCACACCTCCACCTCCTGATTGGGATGATTTGAAGGTGCAACTGCTAGGGTCGAAAGAAATCAAAGATTACAATTATTGGGAAGGTGAGAGGGATAGGAGATGGGTTATTTTAGGATGATCAAGGATGGCTTGCACATGGGCCAAAAGCTCCGCCTGACCTTCAGATGCATCAACTCGCTGGTGAATGACCCATGCCACTGTATTCAACGCGGCATGCAACGTATCAGAGGATGGGGGAGATGGAGAAGACCCGAGGTGTCCCAACGAGCCGAAGGAAGACTCAGGATTGGCAATAGAATTGTCCGGCCATTCCTTCTGTGATGCCAAGAGAGAATGGCGAGGTTGTTTTTGCAGCCCAGCCAGTATGTGATCAAGATCACTTAGGATAAGGTCGAGATGCTCTGTCTGACATTCATCAGACAACGCATGAACATAAATATCCTCTCGCCCCCTGGTATCTAAATGAATCCGGTAGCGACCCATACTAAAAGCTCCTACAGACTTATCGATGCAGGCAAACTGCTGACAAAGCGTTTCCCGTAAGGCGTTTGACGGTGATGAACCCATCTCTACCGAGCCGTTGAGGGACAGACCCTGATCATGCTCGGACATTTCCCTATACTTAAGAACTCCCTTTCGAAATTCTTCGAGACGATCAATTAACACACCTACCGTCATTGACTCTCACTCCTTACTGATTTGTGAATTTTAACCGCAGACCTGGATGCTCTGGGAACAAGGCCCCACGTCAATCCTCACATTGGCACTATCTGCCAACTTAAGGAGAAGCACTACCCGATTTAGAGAGAACATTGCGACAGGAACAACTAGAGCAGATCACTGAGGATGCACCATCTGCCTACGATACTAAATCCTTTACCATAGTAATTACCAATAGCACAAGTCAACCATGATCCATTCTAAATCTTCAATAATTGAGTCCCACCCTTTAAAGAAAGACCCACACCAAAAATGAGGCCTCCGACTCCAGCGCCAAAGGAACCTCGACAGGATGACTCCCGAAAATTTCTACTCGTTAACCTTTTCGCAACATACCTGAAGATTTTCCCGCGCTTCTTTTTCTCTTTTCTAAAAGGAAATGGCCAATAATCCCCCTTGTCTCTCCTATCCGATTCGTGAATAACATACACAATAATTTTTTCTCGACCTCTTCACTATTGAGTTCTCTTACCTTTCTTAAGATAATGGGCCTTTCCTACACTTGAACCTTCATCTCAAATGGGAAAACCCATATGAACACTCCAGTCCAAAAATCGCAGGGAAGACCTGCGTGAGCAAGCGGACCGTCACCCTCCTTCTTGTTCTGTACTTGATCACCATATGGGGGGCAGTCATCTTTCGCATCGATTATTTTCCCTTAACCTGGGTCCCCATGTATAGCGTGTATGAGCCCCGCGAAACCATTTCCGTCAAAGTATGGGACAAAGACCAATATCGAAAAGGCCTCAAAGTTACTCATCGGGACGGATCAACCGGTTACGTATCCTCTAAGGATCTCAATGTTCCCAAACCGAATTTTCGACGATTATATTATTCGAGAATATTTGGCACCGCCCCCCCCAAACATAAGCAGGGAAATATTGAATTGGGGACGCTCAACCAATGGGTCCGCGGATTAGAGGAAGATGAACCTCGGTTTGAGGTTGATTGGGAATGGCGAATGTTTTGGACCCTAAACAAAACGCTTCGCCTTGAACCTGGTGACCCAAAATTCATCACCCGCATTGAGTCCTCCCATCAAAAACAAGTGTACAAAAAAGCGGACTTATTAAAGGGCGATACCCACAAGGTCAAGATTCAAACAAACACGGTCGTAATCGAATGGCATGACGAATGGCTGCCAAGGTGGGAACATGGCATTCTGTAACCTCATCAGCCGCGGCTGGAATCAATTTTTCTTTACAGGATTTTCAGGGGAAAGCCTTGGTCTGTTGCGGATGTATATTGGATGCGGGCTACTGTTTTTCCACACCTATCAATTCGCCACAGTCCTGACTCTCAATCCGATCGGCACCAGAAATTATTTCCTGGATCCCATTTGGTATTTTCATCTGCTTGGGATTCAATACCATATCCCTGCCCTATCGTTTATCGTTTATGCACTCCTGATGAGCGCCACGGTCTGGATGATCATGGGGAAATGGACCCGGGCATCAATCCTTGTCATCATCCTCTGTATCTTTTATTTAAAGGGGGTGAGAGACAGCTTTAGCGGCGACGTCCATCATCGCTACATCATTCCCATGCAAATGCTTTTCCTATTTCTTCTCTCCAGGTGCGGAGAAGTCCACTCTCGTGATTCACGCCATGGCGCATATCCTCCCCTCCAGGAATGGG
This sequence comes from Nitrospirales bacterium, assembly GCA_021604105.1. Lineage (GTDB taxonomy): Bacteria > Nitrospirota > Nitrospiria > Nitrospirales > UBA8639 > Nitrospira_E. The sequence goes on from BQIW01000087.1 coordinate 10,261, forward strand.
AGGCCAGTTGGCCCATTAAAATGATGCAACTCTATGTCGCTCTGTTTTATTTTTGGAGTGTCATTGCCAAAGTGCGGATCAGCGGATGGGAATGGTTTTCCGGCGAAGGCCGAATCCAGGAAGTGCTGATCAAACGCTCGGTCCGATGGGGGATGACCAGCGAAGGGGAACTTGTCAAAAACAGCTTAAGCTTCGAACTGGCCCAACGCCCAGACCTTATTCAGATTTTCTCCCATCTGGTGCTCGCGTTCGAACTCGGTTTTCCATTGATTCTTTTCATTCAATCGGTCAAGCTTCGGGCCTTTTTCCTGTCCGGCGTCATCATCTTCCACATTTCCTCCTTTGTCCTCATGGATGTCAATTTTTTGTTAATCCCCTTTGTCTATCTCATTTTTTTCGATCTTGTTCCCATCCATCAATGGCTCCGAATCCATGCATGGCGATTTTTTAAACGTCCGCGCTCCATGGCAAGGTAGGCCCATGCACCTTAGAAAACCTGCATGGCTTTGATGTACTATAAAGGGAAGGTATCATTTTCCACTGACCGACCAACACGGATTCAAGCGCGATCAGAGAAAAGGGCACGTACGTGAAACAGGGTTCGTCCTTCCAATCCCATGACTGGGGCAGACACGAAAAGGTGATCGTCTTTGACGGCGTGTGTAATTTTTGCAATGCGTTTGTCAATTTTGTGCTTGAGCGGGATTCCCGAGGGTTATTTAAATTCGGAACGCTTCAATCCCAACCGGCCCAGGATATTCTTACTCAGCTTCATCTTTCGACACAGGATTATGAAACCTTTTTACTGCTGGAACACGGGAGGGTCTTCACAAAATCCACTGCAGCTCTCAAAATTTTTCGCAACCTTTCTGGAGCTTGGCCCTGCCTCTATGCCTTCTCCATCGTTCCCCGGCCGCTTCGCGATATGGTGTACAGTTTCATCGCCCGGCATCGCTATCAGTGGATGGGCAAATCCGACACATGCCGCGTACCTACCCAAAACGAACGGGCCAGATTTATTTAGAAGTTTCTGGTTGTTTCCCGAACGCATCAGCCTCTACCGGCTGGGCCTCCTTCACCCTCACCGCCTTTTACCAACATTGATTGGGGAAACAGTTCCTCAAGGTCGAAGGTCTCCTGAATACACGGAGCACCATATTCGGCAGAACCCGTCAGAACCCGCAGATTTGGTCGCAGGTGAACGGTCCCCGCATGATGGGTATGGCCACACAAAACGGTGACTTGACAATCCGGCCGTTCCCGTGATGCGTCAAGTAAGGTCTCGCCAACTGCCTGGCAGGCAAAATATGGAAGCCAATCATCGTTTCCCATTTTCCCCTGATACCAGCAGGCTTCTTTAAATGGCGGGACATGCGTCAGGCAAATGACGCGCTGATATGATGACAAGGCCTCATCCAATCGATCCCGCAAATAGCAAGCCGCCTCATCTCCCAATGCATGGAGTTTGCGTAAAACCGCCTCCCGATCTAAATCCTGAAAATCGGCGATCAACTCCTGATCACTGAGCCTAACCGGGGACCGATGATAGTTCCCATAGCGCCCGTCTCCCCATCCGTCATGCCCCACCATCGCCGTCGTCGGAGTCAATTCGACCAACCCTGATGTCGAAAGATAGGTAATTCCTGGCTGACTCTGACACCAGCATTTCACATCATTTCGAATTTGGGAAATCGAACCATAGTAAAAATCATGATTCCCCAGGACGAAATACAACGGAACGTGAATGGCTTGACGCATTTCATGGAGCAGATGGGTCAAAGATGGGGCCTCAGCAATGTCTCCAGTCACAAACACGACGTCCGGTTGTTGAGCACGAACGGACGAAAAAAATACGTCCCGTCCCTCGACATCCAGAAAATTCAAGTGAATGTCCGTGGCCCACACTATCCGCATAAAACTTGCTCCTCTCCTCACCACTCAATAGTCTAAAAGAAAATTCTCCAAGCCCATAAAAGGGGCCGAACAAAACGTAAAGGGAAAAAATTCAGGGGAAAAATTCACTCTTGCCTATTTACCAGTCCAACCAGCAGTGGCCCCAAAAAGCAGGGCGTGGTATAAACTCTGTGACCGGACAGATCGATCGCACGGCTTCAGTCTTGCTTCTTGTGTTCATGCGGGCAATTCTTGGCACTCATCATGATGAATTCTGGCACTAAACATTTCAAGATAGAAACCATGCAGAAATTCCTTGAATCAACCTATTATATCGATTGGCGCACAGCAAACATTCTCAGTCTTGCACGAAAATTGTCGGAGACCTGCCAAGATTCCCTCCAATTTGCCAGGGTCTGCTTTCAGTTTGTACGTGACAACATTCGCCATAGCTTTGACTATGCTCTCAACCCCGTGACATGCAAAGCCTCCGACGTTCTCAAGCATGGGACAGGCTATTGTTATGCAAAAAGCCATTTACTCGCCGCGTTACTTCGAGCCCGGGGCATACCAACAGGTCTGTGTTATCAACGATTAACCATTGCGAACAGTACACCACCATTTTGTTTACATGGGCTCAATGCCTTAAATGTAAAAGAGTTCGGGTGGTATCGGGTGGATGCACGCGGCAACAAGGCCGGAGTCAATGCGTCTTTTTGTCCACCAGTGGAGCAACTCGCATTTCCGATCAGGACTGAGGGGGAATCTGATGTACCGGGTATATGGGCTGAACCGCTCCCTGAAGTCATCTCCGTACTTGAAAATAGTACAAACTATCAAGCTGTCGCAGAAAATCTACCAGATTTGGAAACTGTGGGAGAACAATTCTCTCCTTCTTAAAGACCATTCATTAAAAGGAGTAACGCATGTCTGACTCGGCCATAGCCTCCTCAACAGAAAAAGAACTTGCCACATTGGGTGGCGGCTGCTTCTGGTGTCTCGAAGCCGTATTCGATCAGGTGAAGGGCGTCGAGTCCGTAGAGTCTGGCTATATGGGTGGTAATCGGCCCAACCCAACTTATGAGGCTGTTTGCGGCGGAACCACGGGACATGCGGAAGTGATACAAATTACCTTCAATCCCGGCATCATTACCTACCGGGAACTTCTGGAAATCTTTTTCGGCATCCATGACCCCACGACCCTGAACCGACAGGGTAATGATGCGGGCACCCAGTATCGCTCAGCCATTTTCACCCATTCATCATCACAAGACACGATCGCACACGAGGTCATTCGCACACTGACGGAAGCCAAATTGTTCGACGATCCCATTGTAACTCAGGTGGAACCCGCGCCAACCTTTTACATGGCCGAAGCCTATCATCAGGAATATTTTGTGAAGAACCCGTCACAACCTTACTGCGCCTACCTCATCAATCCAAAAGTGGCGAAGTTCCGGCAACGCTTTTCAGACAAGCTCAAACCCTCCTGAGTGCCTGGAGAGAAACGGCTTCGGGATCGTCCTCCTCAGCGACCAGAGAAGAACTGCAAAATGGTATCCCGCAGACCACCCCACAGATCCGGTTGTAAGGTCACCTGATGAGGATACACCTTAACCGGCTTCCCCGGAAGGCAAAAGGGTGGGTTAGTCTTTTCAAGGCCAACCGGTTCCGCAATCATCGTCCTCTCTGAGGGAGGGCTCATTTGCAGCACCACTAATTGTACCCGTGGTTCGAGAACACACATGGCGGAATACGTTCCAATCTCCCCATCATCAAAAACCATTATCCTTACACGATGACGATCCGTGGCAAACACCACGTCACCGACTTTGGCAGGCCCGTCAGGGCCCATAGAATATAGAAAGATTGGCACCATGAGAACGGCGAAAACCGCCAATCCTATCGGCATGAGGGGTGTCCGGGAATTGCCTGATGATGCTTCTTCAGATGAAGGATCCACATTCATCTCCACTCAAGGATTTCAGTACGGTGGTCTTGCCGTTCCTGACCTATCTGGGCATCATTTCATGTCATGGACCATGGCATGAAGCCCACACCGGAGCCATCCCCTCTTCCACTACGATTGTAAACACATACATGCCGGAATGGAGAACACCAAGGAAGCTCTTTTATGACCTTTGAGGAGTTACGGATTCGTTGGCCCTGGCGGCCCATTCGAAATTGTCCGGGTCGGCTTGTTCTCCCCAGGTTGGAGACTCCGGTTTCCTTCGAAATGCTACTCGGCATGCCATGCTCCCCTCAAGCCTTTTCCAGCCATCAGGCCAAAGATCGAGTACTCGTCTGGCCACTACAAGATGGTGGCCTTATAACCTACGAACAACCGGATGGACGCTTCATCCATACTCTCAACACGCCTGCCGGATTTAGCCGGAAACTTAGCCAATTGGGGATCACCCTGTCCAAGACCAAAACCCCTTCCAAGGAATAGGCAGCGCCGGGAACACAGAATTAATGAGGATTTTTACGAATGCGGAATCTGTATAAAATCGGAGAAATAAACAATTCGAACACCATAAACGCACCTACAGTGCCCATGATGCCAAAAGCCGATAACGAGAGCGGTCCCCATAGCCCCAACAGGGGCAAAAGGCTTTCTGGAATTTGATCCAAGCCCAGGGCCATCCCGCCTGAAGTATAGCCTAACCGTCGCTTGATGAAACTGGAGAGGCAATCGCCGGTCATCGCTAACCCTCCAGTCAACAATCCTATTTCCCAAGGCATAGCCAGGACATCCGCCGCCAGAACCGTGCCCACCAATGAGAAAGCCACACCTCGATAGGTTTTCGAGGGTCCCAACAACGGCTGCCCATCGAAAAAGTTCGCTCCCCCATCGAGGGGAGCACTCCAGCGCCCTTTCATAAGCAGTCGCCCAAAAATCGGGGCGGCATTGGCCGCCATAATTAATAAAAAAACCTGGAGATAGACCATTATGATGCTCGGCAAAAACCACACACACAGGAAGGGCAGGGGAATACACACCACCGAATGGGATCCGGCATCGCGGTCATCATTCGCACAGGAACAACCGTCGGACCAATCTATGAATCAGAATTACGAAAACCCTGAAAATCAAATAATCGCCGATCGAGGAGATGACTGGGAATGACCTTGGACAAGGCCGCAAACATACTGTCACCCGAGCCGGGATACCGGGTATCCCATTCGTGGAGAAGGGCCTTCACTTCTTTGCGTTTCAAATTTTCCTGGGAACCGCATAGATCGCAGGGAATGATGGGGAACCTTCTCATCTCTGCATAGCGGGCCAGTTCGGCTTCTTTCACATAGGCCAATGGGCGGATCACCACATGTTGCCCGTCATCGGATCTCAGTTTCGGTGGCATACTTTTGAGGGTTCCGTTGAATAGCATGTTCAGCAACAACGTCTCCATCATATCGTCGCGATGATGGCCAAGAGCAATCTTGTTTGCGCCCAACCGTTCCGCCAACCCGTACAGGATCCCACGTCGCAACCGCGAACAGAGCGAGCAGGTCGTCTCGCCTTCGGGAATCAGCCGTTTCACCACCGAATAGGTATCGCGTTCTTCAATATGAAACGGCACACCAAGCCTCGCCAGGTAGTCCGGCAGCACATGTTCAGGAAATCCAGGTTGTTTCTGATCCAAATTAACCGCAATCAGTTCATAGGACACCGGAGCACGAGACTGCATGGACATCAACACGTCCAACATCGCATAACTATCCTTCCCCCCGGAAAGGCACACCATAACCTTATCGCCTCCTTCAATCATGTTGAAATCGGCCACGGCCTGTCCCACCAGTCGGCACAAACGGGTATGAAGCTTCTCGCCGGATCCGGTCAGATGGGACAGGGGTTGGATGGGTTGAATATCCTGCAACATAGGTTCCTCTCTACTCATCATTTCTGAAAAAATTCATTCGTTAGTTCTCATAGACGCGCAACATCTCTGCAAACGGCACGATTGCCGCATTCTACCCTCGAAAACCGTAAAAGAGATAGACAGTCAGAGGCGGAGCCAACCCAATGTGCTGCCGAGGGAGACCGGATGAAGCCCGTGTCCGTCCCCCAGCCGAGGTGAAGGCAGGTTGTTGGGGCCAGCGGGAGCCGAAGAGAGACGGAACAGCGTCAGATCTTTCGTTTCGTTTTTCCCATCTTGGACGAATGGCCTGTTCCCCAGGAGGCAGTGTCGACCAAGGATAAGACTTGGGACGCTAAACTGGCTTCACGACCATAAAAGCCTTTGGTATGAAAGGAGTCTTTCAAGCCTAAACAATCATAATCCAAATGATGACACAGTTCATGAAGCAATGTGCGTAGAAAGGTGCGAAACGCTACCACTTGATGCCGTTTTGCAGTACGCATCCACACTTGAATACGCGGAATCCGCCGTCCTTCCATGGGATAATACAGGCCATACAGCTCCATCCGGGGATTAGAAGGTCGGATATCCAACAATTCAAATCGAATTGGTCGAATATGGAGTTGGCTCGTTAACCGATTCAGAAGGCGTTGAGTCCATTTTTGGGTGCGCAAATGACTCTCGGCCTGTAATGCCTCAAATATTTTTCGTAGGACCGGTCGAACGACAGAGACATTAGGCAATTGAAAATCCGACACCTTGTCGCTTGCCCGATAAATCCGCTTCGCCTTGGCGTTAAGCTGGTGGTAATAGCCGAAAGGCATGTCTTGGTCTCCATTCTGCTGAGTGTAGGTCTTCAAGCACCCCAAAGAGTAGCACCCCTTGAACCTGCCAGAAAAGACGGGAGATCTACTGAGGTAAATGACGAAATTATTGTTTATTTACAACGAATTGCCTAGCAATTAATCACCTTTAAGCTCACAGGGAAAAGTAGATCAAAATACGTATTTTTCAATAAAGTCCATGGAGTTAGACTTCTCCCATGCGTTCCTCATTTCAAGAAACATCAAGATACAAAAAAGGCGATGAATTGATAGCCTTCGGGATCCAGAAAATATTCTGTGGGGGAAAAAGGAACCGGAAAACCATGAACCACCGTTTCAACAAACAGGAGGAGCGAAGATGAAACGAAAGCGCCAATTCCATGATGGAATCGCCGGTGCACTCATTACGGCCGGCGTGGCACTCGGATACTATGTGAATCCTTTGTGGTTATTACTTCCGGGAATCCTTGGGGTCACACTGCTGCAAAGCGGGTTTACGGGATTTTGCCCAGTCTATTTTATTCTCGACAAAACCTGTCCTGAGGAATAGAAGCCGGGCGGATAGCTGCAAGGAATGGTTGGCCATATCCAGCCTTGATTTTTGGAAAAAATGAGAAACAGGATGCAAAGTTGTGAGACCAGAACTGGAGCCCACCGTTCTTCAAAAATCTCGCACATTTCTTTTGAATGGTTCAAAATACAATTTTAACAAGAACACTTGCGACACCTGCGAGGCTTTCACCGGCAACAAGCCCGGCGGCCAATGCCATGACAAATCGTTCCGCCCAGGTTTTCGCATACCTCATTAAAATGGCTCCAAGAAGGGCACCAAGAAAGAGAGACAGAGAATTCCAGGCAGGAATGACAAACGCCAGTCCCATCGTCGAGGCACTGGGAATCCATCGGCTAATAGATGGTGGGACAGATTGATCGAGAATTACCATGCCCACACCCAGTATACTTGCAATGCTCATGGCCAACAGACTTCCCGGAGGAATGGCCTCACTACCGAGTTGAAAGACTTCCGCAACGGCCTTCCAGGTTGCCACAGCCGGAGCCGGCCATTCGATCGTTAACAGCATGGATTGTGGATCAGGAATGAGCACCAGATACACGGCACTACCCACCAGAGAGCCGGTTAACACTCCAAAAATCTGTGCTAGAGCTTGAAAGCGCGGCGAGGCCCCCAGGAGCAGCCCGGTCTTCAGGTCATGAAGGAGGTCTGCGCATTGACCGGCCGCCCCACCTGTGACGTTGGCCGCCATCAGATTGGTCGTGACATTACCAGGAATGAGGAACCCAAACGTAAGCTGCGTGACTTTCCCCATGGCGCCGATTGGCGTAATCCCGGTTTCTCCTGAGACTCTTCCAGCCACAATGGCCAAGACAAAGGAGAGAAGGACCGCAAGGACCGCAATACCCATTGAAATGTTGAATAACGTTATCTGAGTCACCACCCCAAATACCAAAGAAATGCACAATCCAATTACAAACCATTGCCGTGGAATGACAAAGGGATCATTCGGAGTTAAAAGGGATGCCGCATTTTTTCGGGAAAGTATGTGTCCGGTCACCATTGATCCCCAGGAACAGGCAAACGAGGTGAGCGAGGCCACGACCATCAGGGTCACTCCCGGCCAAAGCAACCATTCCACCATAGGTCCGAACCAATAGCCGTCGGAGGGAAGGCTCTCCGCAGGAATCCAGCCTTGCGTTAAGACCCATGGACCTATGAGGCCCCAGGCAAGGATCGCTCCAATGAGAAGGGAGAGTCCTGCGCGAAGCCCGATAATCGCCCCAAAGCCCACCATCAAAAGAGAAGGATCGAGAACGAATCCAAGATTTGAAAGGGACACAGTGGATAACCCGGTCTTGTTGAGTGCTCCTTTTAGTGGAATGGCCAGGCCCGTTGCCATTTTGGGAATAGTCAGAATAGCGTCGTTGAAAATTTTCAAGATACCGGCAATTCCACCAGCCGTGAGAAGAACTTTCACGCGGGCCAGGGCTTCGCCCCCTTTCCCATAAATTTCTCTCACGGTTTCCGCTGTGGCTACTCCGGCGGGAAACGGCAATCGGTCACGAATAAGCATCTGTTGCCGGAGACCGACCGCGACCACAATACCGATCAGGCTGACGGAAAAGACCCATACAGAGAGAAGAGACCAAGGCAATTGCTCACCCGTCAATATGGCCAAGGCGGGAATCGGGGCCACTAACCCTGACGAGATAATGGATGCAGCCGAAGAGGCCGTGGTTTGATTGATATTATTCTCAAGCAGACCCCAGCGCTCGGTTTGGGCAGTGGTTTCGAATATTTTCCAAAACGCATAACTGAGCAAGGCTGCCGTAATGGACATATTAAATGTCCAGCCAATCTTCAGCCCGCTATAGATATTGCAGGGCGTGAGAAGAACGCCCAGGACCATCCCCGTGGCAATGGCCCGAATCGTCAACTGTGGATGGGTGGTATCGGGTGGGGGAAAAGCAGAAGTGGGTGGATGAGAAGACATCAAACCAGACAGGGAAATAAGAAGAACATCCCCAGAAGGGGTGCATCGAACATCCTGTCGTCTGTCCTTAGCCGAGCAGCGCTATGGGTCATCTTGGGGTTCACCATGACGTCGGACCATGTCCTCGAGGGTGTGAGGAAAAGACGTTTGTTCAATCGGTTGAGTGGGGAAATCATTATCGGACCCTAACGAATCGCGATCTCGCCAAAACACCGGTTCATTTTTCATATACACGACGAGTAACTTCGCAATAGCCTCAAGCCCACTCAGATGAGTTCGCTCATAGCCGTGGGAGGAATCGACCCCGAACGTAAGGAGGGCGGTCCGAATGTCATTTCCGGCCTCTACGGCCGACGCACTGTCACTTCTGTAGTCACAAAAGATGTCTCGTTGAAACGGAATGTCATGTTCGACACATAAGGCGATGAGCCGCCTGACCAGGTGATAATCAAAAGGCCCGGCTGAATCAGCCATGGCAATCGTCGCGCCGAATTCGCTTGAGGCTTGAAAGGGCGCGGGGGTGCCATTATCAATCGTGATCATTTCTGCCACATCACCATGTAAGATCGCTGATGCCCCGGATCCGACCTCTTCGGAAATCGTAAACAGTAAATGGCAATCCACAGGGAGCGTGACCCCGCTTTCAAGGATGGATTTGGCAGCCGCCAGGATGGTGGCCACTCCGGCTTTATCATCCAAATGCCGCGAGTTGATAAAACCATTGGGACTGGTTTCAGGTGAGGGATCAATGGCAATAAAATCACCAATATGAATCCCGAGTCGTCGGAGATCCTCTTCGTTTGATAAGTGTTGGATATGTCCATTGGCGTCCGTAAC
>BQIW01000088.1 GCA_021604105.1 Nitrospirales bacterium
ATAGGTCAACCGGATTGTGCCAAAATCAGGGAGTCCTGTTTTGGGACAAATAGCTGTATATTCAGGAATTTCAATGGTAATTTCGTAGCCTGGATATTGGTTCGGCCAGGTTTCGATTTTTGGCAATTTATCGGCAATCCCGCTCTTGGCATGCCGTTCCGAATAGCCTGATTTTGAAGAATTGTGCGATTTTTTCATGCGTTGATGGCTCGTCTCCTTGGATGGTTCAGCAAGGCACTCAGTCTACTCTTTTCTGAAATTTCCCCGCAACCTTATGCCGCCGGTTTCTTGAGAATACCCCTACCCTGGGCTATACTCGCGTGTCATTTGTGGGGCGCTTGGTATTTTACCGAAGCGGTTGTTATTCACCATGGGTCTGTTGAAAAAAGCCGCCAGCGGCGTTCTCGCCCTTTTCCCGTGCTCACGTACTACGCGTACGCTCCGCGCGAAAAAACGGCTGCGGCCTTGCTGGACGGACTTTTTTGAACCGACCCGGAGCCTTTGATGAGTAATCTAATTCTGGGCAAATTTGTCCTTGAAAATCTTAATTATTCAACACTCTCACCATCCAAAGGTTCCCTGACCCCGATTCTGTGTGTGACAAGTTTTACGTGTACAAAAAACGGGGGGAATTGTGAGGTCTGTTTAAGATAATGAGCAGTATCACGGTGTTGGAAGCTGACGATTTTGTGAAAGGCCTGCAAGGCATTGGATTCGATTTTTTTACCGGTGTACCGGACACAATTTTAGGGGGCATTATTGCCCATTTGACGGAAGAACGCTTGTATACCCCTGCGGTTCGTGAAGATGAAGCTGTGGCGATGGCCGCAGGGGCCTATCTGGGCGGGAAAATTCCGGCAGTGTTGATGCAAAACTCCGGATTAGGTAATGCCCTGAATGTTCTGGCTTCCCTCAATTTGATTTATCAAATTCCCTGTTTGCTATTGGTCTCTTGGCGTGGCTTCGAAGGCAAGGACGCACCTGAACATTTGGTGATGGGGGAAACCATGACGACCCTTTTGGATACGGTGCGGATTCCCCACAGGACGTTGTCCCAGAAGACGATTGTGGATGACCTGAAATGGACAGCCACAACGATTATGGAGAAGCGGGTCCCTGTCGCATTATTGTTGAAAAAGGGCATTGTGAAAACCATTCAGCCCTAGTGGGATGTTGAAGAGAGATTCTATGACCCTGTATGGATTTTTCAATTTTGTGAGGTAAGGAAAGCGCAACCGATTGTGACTCCTGCTCCGTAGGTGAGCAACGGATTGGTTGTCAATGCGAAGAAATTTTCATTGTGTTGGAGATGCAACGATGATTGGACCAGAAGAAGGGGTCATGCAGAGCCGGGCGCAGGCGATGGCGGCCATGTTGGAACTCATGACCGATCAACTGCTTATTGTCTGCAATGGGTTTCCCTCCCGTGAAGCCTGTAAACTCCGTGATCGGGCTCAAAATTTTTATATGATTGGCTCGATGGGCGCGACGGCGGGCATCGGATTAGGATTGGCTCTGGCCCAGCCGGACAAAACGGTGGTGGTCTTTGATGGCGACGGAAATGTGCTGATGAGTCTTGGCACGTTGGCCACGATTAGTGCGTTGCGGCCGAAAAATCTCATTCATGTGGTCTTTGATAATGAGGTGTATGGGACCACCGGAAATCAGCCCACCTATTCCAGGGTTGTCGGCCTGGATAAAATGGCCAAAGCGGCAGGATACAAGAATGTTGAGCGAGTCTGGGAGCGAGAAGATATTGTGTATGAGTTTAAGGCCATGTTAGGGGATGACGGGCCGAGTTTTTTGTTGGTCAAGGTGAATGAACAGCTTGAAGATGCGGATCGGATTGCCTTGAGTCCAGCTGAGCTGACGAAACGGTTTAAGGGGAGTGTCACCTAACGGCACACGTATTCGCGTGAAAGCCTAATCGCCAGTCTGTAAGCGTGTAAAGGAAGAGGATTCATGATTTTATTCAATCCCGGTCCCGTCAATGTGTCCGAAAGAGTCCGTCAGGCATTATTTCAACCGGATATCTGTCATCGAGAGTCGGAGTTCTCCGAATTATTGGCAGATATTCGGCAAAAATTGCTGAAAGTCTTCGTTCCTGGTGAGGAAGACGAGTACACCGCGATCGTGTTGACGGGTTCTGGCACCGCGGCTGTGGAAGCGGCATTAATGTCCAGTATCCCTACCGGGAAGCGGGGGATGGTGATTAACAATGGGGTGTATGGCCAACGGATGTCTTCCATATTGGCCATGCAACGTTTGGGAACACCGGACTTAAAGTATGACTGGGGAGTCGTGCCGGATCCGCAGACAGTTGATTTGGCGCTGAAGCAACATCCGGAAGTGCACACCGTCGCCATGGTCCATCATGAAACCACCCTGGGATTGATTAATCCGGTAAAGGAAATTGCAGAGATCGTGGACCGGTATGGTCGGGTTTTTATGGTGGACTCTGTGAGCGGGCTGGGGGGAGAAGCCCTGGATATTGCCGGAAATAAATTGTACATGGTTGCGGGGGCCGCTCAGAAATGTATTCAAGGGTTTCCAGGTGCCGCGTTTGTGTTGATTCGAAAAGGCTTTATGGAGCGGGTGATGAAATATCCCAAGCGCTCCTGGTATTTGAATTTGGCTAATTATTATGAAGAACAGGAGCGGGGGACCATTCCCTTTACTCCTGCCGTGCAGGTCTATTATGCCTTCCGTGAAGCTATCAATGAACTCTTAGAAGAAGGCCTCGACAATCGGATTCAGCGATTTCAAGGGTATGCCACCACCATTCGGACGCGCCTGGAAGAGTGGGGCGTCAAGCCGGTACTGCCCCCTACGGCTCAAAGTAATACCTTAACCGCGTTTTATCTGCCGGAAGGGTGTGGGTACCAAGGGCTGCATGACGAATTAAAACGAGCCGGGTACGTGATTTATGCGGGGCAGGGACAATTGGAAGAGAAAGTTTTCCGTGTTGCCAATATTGGTGCGCTGACCGATCAAAATATTGAGGGATTTCTCTCCGCTTTTCAGTCCATACTTTCAGGAGCCAGAGCGTGAAGGCCATTATCTTTGCGGCAGGTGTCGGGAAGCGGTTGCAAGGTGTGACGCAGGGTCGACCGAAATGCCTGGTCGATCTTGGAGGGAGGACTTTGTTATCACGGCATGTCGAAGCTCTGGGGCAATTAGGTGTGTGTCAGGTGGTGTTGGTTGTGGGGTACGCCCAGGAGTATATTCGAAAAGCTATGACCGCTGGCCCATTTGTTCAAGAGATCCGATGGGTGGTAAATGAACAGTTTACTCGAGGGAGCCTGACGTCCCTGTGGGCGGCGCGGTCTGAAATGGATGACGATGTCCTGCTTATGGATGCCGATGTTCTTTACGCCCCATCGATTCTGGCTCGATTGGTTCATTCTCCTTTTCCGACGGCCTTGTTAATGGATGAGACGGTGAAGCAGGAATCGGAAGAATGTATGATTGCCGCGAAGGCTGGTCGAGTTCTCACCTTAAGTAAAACCCTGCCACCCGCCTATGATGAAGCCGGCGAAGGGGTCGGATTTCTCAAAGTCCAACAAGAGGATATTCCAGCACTGTTGCAATCGGTTCAGGCCTATGTTGAAACAGGAGCGCTTGATATGGAATATGAGGACGCGCTAAAAGAATTTTTTGAGGCAGTACCGGTGGGATACGAAAAAATCGGGGGTCTTCCTTGGATAGAAATTGATTTTCCTGAAGATATCAATCGAGCGGAGTCTGAGATCTTGCCCGCCGTGATACACTTAGATGAAAATACCAGGGTCACCACACTGAGACCGTAGGAATGGGTGTATGGACGGAATACTTAAACAAGAAGCCACACATGCGGTCGACACGGCTATCTTATTGACGTCGGTCGGCGTCTTTGATCCCGGAGCCGTGGGAACAGGTGACGCGGTTCCGAGTCCCTTGACTCGTGTCGGCGGGATGACGCTGTTTCAACGGGCGGTGTTCACCCTACAGCGAGGCGGAATCTCTCAAATTTGGGTGTTAGCTGGGCCGGAAGAACAATCTCTTCGTCGGTTACTTCATGAAGATAGCCGGGTACAGGCGGCCGTTCGTTGGCTGCCGGTCAGGGAATTCCCTCCTCATGACCCTCAAACCTGGGAAGCGCTTGCGGAAGAAATCAATGGAGCCTGTATGATCGTGGGTTGCCATACCGTGTATTCTCCCGCATTGATCCAACGTTTGCGAGCGGAAGGATCCCAAGGGAAGGCAGTCGTAGTCGTTGGTCAACCCGAGGAGGGGCATCACCGGGGAAATCCCGGTGTGGCGTTCCGGCCTGAGGGCCTGGAAGGACGGTCAACCTCGACTGTGGTCTTCCATGATCAGGCAGTATCCCAGACGTCACAGTCCTCAATGAAGAAACAGACTGCTGATCGAATCCGATTGCCGCTGGTTGGAGATCTTCTGGTTCTCCCAGCTCGGCTCTTGGGTATTTCAGGTGTATTGCATGCTAATGGCACCAATCCACTTCGGTTGGCATTGGAGCAAGCGGCAGTGGAAGGGACAATTCAAACCATTGGCGGGGCTTCCCATTGGTTCAGAGATGTCCGTGGGCCTAAGGGGCCTCAACTCGCTGAGCGGACGCTGTTAGCAGCACTCCAAACAATAAAAGGCGGTTTGGATGGGTTGGTGGATCGGTATGTGAATCGTAAATGTTCCGGTCTGCTCACTCATGGGTTTCTGCGGCTGGGATGGTCGCCGAACATGATTACGATGCTATCCATGGTCGTGGGACTCGTAGCTGCTGGGCTCTTTGTCCCTGGGTCCTGGAAGCTTGCCATTCTCGGTGGACTGATCTTGCAATTGTCTGTGATCATTGACTGCTGCGATGGGGAGGTCGCCCGGCTGACGTTTTCAGAGTCCAAGTTTGGGCAGGAGCTCGATCTTTGGGCAGATAATGTTGTGCACATTGTGTTGTTTGCTGCTATCGCCTGCGGGGCGTTTCTCCACGGGCCTTGGGAGCATACGCACCTTCCCCTTCTGCTTGGGGCCTCAGCGGTCCTGGCCAATGTTGTGTCGTTGCTGTTAGTCAATCATGCTCGGCACTTGCGGGCCCGTCCTCGTGACATTCAACAACTCACAGATCAGGAGCGGGCCAATATTGAATTTATGTTGGGTAATGTCGCCAATCGCGACTTTTCCATTATGGTATTACTGAGTGCTGGTTTTGGCTTCCTGCACTGGTTTTTGGCCCTGGCCGCGATTGGCTCGTGGCTCTTTGTCATGTCGATGGCCTGGATGCTTCGCCGTAGTCTCATCCCTCGTGCTTAAACTGCTTTTCCTGGTCGTCGGCCTTGCGGCGCTGGTCGGGATTGTTCTCCACATCGGCCTTGAACCGATTCAACATACCGTATCTCAATTAGGTCCCCTACATCTCGGGCTCATACTCCTTCCCATGATACTGGTATATGGATTAGAAGCCTTGGGATGGCAACTTACTCTGGGTTCTCATGCTCGCAATGTCGGGTTTATGCGGTTATTTGCCATCAGGATGGCCGGCGAAACCGTGAATGTCACAACTCCCACCGCCTATGTCGGTGGGGAACCCTTGAAGGCCTATCTTCTCAAACGATACGGGGTGTCAATGGTGGATGGGTTGGCGTCCGTGATAACCGCGAAAACCACCATGACCCTGGCCCAAGTGCTTTTTATCTTGTTGGGATTGGCGTTAGCTTTTTGGATACTTGGGGATTCAGGGCATTACTGGATGGCGATGTTGGTCAGTGTAGGAGTCTTAGCGTTTGGCGTCGGGCTGTTTGTGCTGCTCCAGCGCCATGGTCTCGGTATGGGGTGCTTGGGTCTATTACGAGCATGTGGTATTAGGTTCTCCTTTCTTGAAAAACGGGAACCTCAACTACAGGAGCTGGACGGTACGGTTAGAGGGTTTTATTCTCAGCACCGGCAGACCTTTTATGCGGCCTTGGCCATATTTTTTTTGGCGTGGATGATGGAAACGCTTGAGGTATATGCCATTCTCTACTTTCTTGGTGTGGGGATCGATGTGTGGGTAGCCCTCTCTATTGCGGCGCTGACGGTGCTCATTAAAGGTGGAACATTTTTCATTCCGGGAAGCCTGGGTGCACAAGAAGGGGGATATACCTTACTGTTGATGACTTTTGGTTATTCGGAAGTGACGGGAATTACCTTTGCGCTTATTCGACGATTGCGAGAAATTCTCTGGATTGTCTTTGGCCTTGTTTGCTTGATGTTCTTGAAGGGCCAGGGTAGTGGATCGGATCAGATGAACCCATTGGAGCGGTAAGGGAGAAACGGGCTGATTCTGTGGAAATATTCCTTGACTTGAACTCCCGGGGTCTATTGTGAATAATCGGACACTCACGGATGGTCACCCGAGAAAGGACTGGGGAATGATGGATATCGAATTGGGAAAAAATACCCTTCGGAATACCGATGGCGTCTTCATGGCTCACGGCAAAGAACAACTTCGTATTGAGTGGTTGGAAAAGGAGAATAAGCTGGCATTGAGCATGGGTGTGTATATGCCAACGGGGACGGAAGTGGCCAAATTGCAACGCAACGTCTGGGAACACAACCCTGGTGATCGGTTTGTCCTCACGGAGTTGCCGGATAGCGTCAAGGTGGAAGATACGACTCTGAAGACCCTCGTCATGGAAATCCACAAAAAGCCTCACGAAGCCGTGTTCATCCCTGCTGCAAAATTTTATACCTCGAAAGGCACCTTGTCTGAAATCTCCACGGAATGGTGGCGGGTTGGTAATAAAATGGAGCTGACCGGCATCGATGCCGACCTCGAAGGGGGCAGCATCGAACTCCCTGAATAACTCCATGTCGACCAAATCCCTGCAATTTTTAGTTGAAGGACGAAATTTCCGAGATCCTCTTTTTTATTGGGAACGTGGGAACGGAAACCATGAAAATGGTTCCGGGCTCGTTATGCTCGTAGATTTGCATTGGCAGTTAAGCCAAATTTTAGATGAGCAGAGGAAAAGCGGGTATCTGCGTGGTTGTGGCGATCCGCCGTCGATATTCTGAAGGCCCTTGAGAATGGCCCTGCAAAGAAGGGAACCTATTTCACAGTCGTTTTGGCGCGAGCCATCATGCGACAAAAGGAGCAGGTTCCCGCAGTCGTGGGTTGGCTGCACACGGTACAGGGTTGCAAGGTGGTTTGGTCGATCTGGGTCATAGATGGGGCCACAGAAGAAGATTTTTCCTGTCTATCAAGGAATCCCCAATAAAACCGTTGCTTGGTTCCCGGTGATTCCGCTTCTAAGCGATTAAGCGCGTCTTTATATACCAACATCTTCGCGCCTTTGGCCATCGGGCATTCCTCGACCAGGTAGTCAATCCGGTTGACCACGGCATAGGCGGCAATTTCCCGTTCGGTCATTCGGTAGAGCGGTTTCACTTTTTTCGCAAAACCTTCTATCGATGCAGGAAGGGTTGGCGACTGTTTCTGCAAATATTCCTCCTGCCACTGAAGGACATTGCCCAGAAGTCTGGCCGCCTCATCATCTAAGTTATGGCCGGTGGCCATCACGTCGTAGTGGTTTTGCCAGGCGACCCGATTAAATTGATACCGTTTAATCGTGCCACAGGCCGAGCATGTGGGGCGCTTGATCAGATTAGCTAATTCTTTAATCCCGGCTCCCGCATCCTCCTCCACGGTATGAATCGTCAGTTGGGATCCGCAGGGTTCAGCCACCACTTTGGCAAACTGTTCGACTTTTTCTTTTGACCGGCTGGAATAACCGGGAATGCCTAAATCAACATACAAGGCATCGGCCCGATAGCCTAATTTTAGGAGAATTTCCCAAAGGGTCAGGCTGTCTTTCCCTCCGGATACGGCAACCAGAACGCGATCATCAGGAGAAAACATTTGTTGAGCCTTAATGGCTCGTTGCACCTGGCTTCGTACAAATTCCGTGAGACAGCCTCCGCAAAACGCCGTATTGTGCCGTGGTAATCCCAATACCGCCCGCTTTGGACATTTTCGGCAGCGCATGAGTTTAACCCCCGGAAATGACCGGGCGGATTTCAATGCTATCCCCATCCGCCACGGTTTCGTCTTCGGTCAGAAGATCCTGGCCCCGTATGATCAGAAAGGCCTCAGGAATTAAATTGAGTTCTTTGAAAACGTCGGCAACCCGTTTGGGGCCTTGGATGACCACGTCGCGTGTGGGATGGCTGAGATGGACTTTCATTTAAATGAATCATAAAGATAGGTTCATGGGATTGGCAACTCAGTACCTTACGCTCTTTTTTGCATTAACCAGAGGTAAACTTTTTGTTACTTCTAGAGAGTCGGCATGACCGATTGCTTAAGAACCTATTGGATCATAGGTCATAATGTAGAGTGGAGGAATGGGCTATGATAGGATGTTCATACTCACCGTATCTCACAAAAAATAAACCCTCGTCACGCAAGATAGCTCACTTTTTATGAATAACGAAGGAGCAAGAATGAAACTCGCATGCGATTCGCTGGACCAGCTCTGTATTAACACCATTCGTACCTTATCGATGGATGCGGTGCAAGCCGCAAACTCCGGGCATCCCGGAACCCCGATGGCCTTGGCTCCTGTCGCCTATTGGCTCTGGAATCGAATCTTGCGTTCGGATCCAGACGATCCCATCTGGCCGAATCGGGATCGGTTTGTTCTCTCGGCCGGGCATGCATCAATGTTGCTCTACTCCCTGCTGCATCTCTGTGGGGTGAAATCGGTGAATGGGCAATATGAGCAATTGGGTGAGCTTTCCGTGACGTTGGACGATATCAAACAGTTTCGGCAATTAGAGAGTAAATGTCCTGGTCATCCTGAGTATCGTTGGACATCGGGTATTGAAACGACGACCGGTCCATTAGGTCAAGGCGTCGCAACCAGTGTCGGCATGGCGATTGCTCAACGATGGATGGCCGGGTATTTCAATCGACCCGATTTTGAAATGTTTGACTACAATGTGTATGCCATTTGTGGGGATGGGTGTTTGATGGAAGGTGTATCATCGGAAGCGGCATCTCTTGCCGGACACCTCAAATTATCGAATCTCTGTTGGATCTATGACAACAATAAGATCACTATTGAAGGCCATACGGATTTGGCCTTTTCTGAGGATGTGGCCACCCGGTTTATCGCTTATGGCTGGAATGTGACTCGTGTGGGGGATGCCAATGATCTCAGTATGCTGGATCGCGCATTTGGCACATTTTTGAAGGAATCAGATCGTCCGACGCTGATCATTGTGGATAGCCATATTGGGTATGGAGCTCCGAATAAACAGGACACGCATTCAGCGCACGGTGAACCGTTGGGTGAAGAAGAAATCCGGTTAGCCAAACGCTATTATGGTTGGCCGGAAGATGCCCGCTTTCTTGTTCCCGAAGAGGTGCCTCTCCATTTTCAGCAGGGTATCGGGAAACGAGGCAAAGAGTTGCGGACCGCCTGGATGGCCCGCTTTGCAGACTATCAAGTCAAATATCCGGAATTGGCTGGCCACCTGTATCACATGCAACATAGACAATTGCCCGAGGGTTGGGACCGTAAAATTCCTGTTTTTCCGCCTGATGCCAAGGGGCTTGCCGGTCGGGAAGTGTCTGGAATCGTATTGAATGCCTTAGCAGCCACTATTCCCTGGTTCTTCGGTGGGGCGGCAGATTTGGCTCCCTCCACGAAGACTCGATTAACGTTTGAGGGAGCCGGGGATTTGACCGGCAGCAATCCATCAGGACGAAATGTCCATTTTGGCGTTCGAGAGCATGCCATGGGCGCTATTTTGAATGGCCTGTCTTTGTCAAAAGTTCGCCCCTATGGCTCAGGATTTCTTATCTTTAGCGATTATGCCAGACCGGCCATCCGGTTAAGTGCCTTGATGGAAATTCCTGTGGTGCATATCTTTACTCATGATTCCATTGGGGTAGGAGAAGATGGACCGACACATCAGCCCATTGAACAAATCTCTTCGCTTCGCGCGATTCCCGGGTTAATTGTGTTTCGCCCTGGAGATGCCAACGAAATTGCCGAAGCGTGGAAGGTGATTATGGAACTTCGGCACGAACCGGTGATTATGATTGTCTCGCGGCAGGCGATTCCCACATTAGATCGCATGAAATATGCGTCTGCGTCCGGCGTGGCCAAAGGCGCCTATGTGTTGGCAGACCCGTGCGATGGATGCCCAGAGGTGTTATTACTTGGAACGGGAAGCGAAGTGCCATTGTGTGTGCAAGCCCATGAGCAATTGGCGGTCGAAGGGATTAAAAGTCGGGTCGTCAGTATGCCTTCTTGGGAGTTGTTCGAACAACAATCGGAAGACTATCGACGCTTGGTCATTCCCCCCAATGTCACCGCACGGGTATCGGTCGAGCAAGCCTCTGTCTTTGGTTGGGGCAATTACGTGGGAATTGAAGGCCATTCAATCGGGATGAAATCGTTCGGCGCCTCCGCTCCGCTCAAGGAATTAGCTAAAAAATTTGGTTTTACGGTTGAACATGTGGTGGCAGCGGCCAAGGCGCAGATTGCACGGCACCAAGCTCATGCTTCAACCGCTGACCGCTAACTCAATCCTTATCAAGGAGAATCTCACCATGAATCCACTCGTCCAACTTCGTGAGATAGGGCAAAGTCCCTGGTATGACTACATTCGTCGTGGTTTGATTACCTCTGGGGACCTTCAGGTGCTTATTGAGAAGGACGGTCTCATGGGCATGACTTCGAATCCCTCGATTTTTGAAAAAGCGATAGCGGGGAGTGCGGATTATGATGAGGCGATTGCACAGGTCGCGTCTCTGGTCACGAGCGTCAAACAGATTTATGAAGGAGTAGCCATTCAAGACATCCAGGATGCAGCCGATCTGATGCGGCCGGTCTATGAAACCTCGGACGGTCGTGATGGCTATGTGAGCTTGGAGGTCTCTCCGGATTTGGCCTTTGATACACAAGGCACTATTGATGAAGCGGTCCGTTTGTGGCAAACCGTGGGCCGGGACAATGTCATGATTAAAGTGCCTGGAACCCCTCAGGGGTTGCCCGCCATTGAGGAGCTTCTGTCCCAAGGCATCAACATCAATGTGACTCTTTTATTCAGTGTGGTGATGTATGAGCAGGTGGCCTGGAGCTATATCCGCGGGTTGAAACGGTTGGGGGCGCATGGAGGAGACTTGCGTCGCGTGGCATCGGTGGCCAGCTTTTTCGTCAGTCGAATTGATACGCTGATTGATAAAAAATTGGACGTGAAAATCTCAAAAGAATCCCGTCCTGCCCAACGAGCGATGATGGAAGGGCTTCTGGGAAAGGTTGCCATTGCCAATGCCAAGCTGGCCTATCAAATCTTTCAGGAAGTCTTTGCGAGCTCGGAATTTCAATCCCTTAAAGCAGGAGGCGCACGAGTTCAGCGGGTCCTTTGGGCCAGCACCGGGACCAAAAACCCCAAATACCCGGATACCTATTATGTTGATAATCTCATCGGTCCGGATACCGTGAACACGATGCCTGAAGCGACGTTTACGGCTTTTCGGATGCAGGGAACAGTGAAAAATACGATTCAGGAAGGTCTTGCCGATGCGAAAACGACCATGCAGCGGTTGGCTGAAGTTGGGATTTCAATGGAAGAGGTCACGGACACCCTCCTGAAGGATGGCGCACAATTGTTTTTGGATGCCTTTGATCAATTAATGGGCGTGATTAGCCGGAAGCGGGCCCTCATCTTAGGGGAGAAAGTGGACAGGATCACCTTTTCGGTTGGCCCTCTGCAGCCGAAAGTCGACGAGGCGCTCAAAGAATTTCAGCAGACAAATCTGGTTCGCCGGTTGTGGAGCAAAGATCCCACTGTCTGGCATCACGATCCCGCTCATCAGGAGATCATTCGGAACGCCTTGGGATGGTTGCGAATCACAGAACAGCAACTTTCCTTGATCCCCCGATTACTGGCTTTGGTAAAAGAGATCAAAGAAGCGGGGTTTCAACATGTTCTAATCTTGGGTATGGGGGGAAGCAGCTTGTGCCCGGAAGTCTTTCGGATGACCTTTGGTTTAATTCCCGGATATCCCGAATTACATGTTTTGGATAGCACGGTACCCTCGCAGGTGCGGGCATTTGAGCATCGGGTCGAATTGGCAAAAACGTTGTGTGTGGTAGCCAGTAAATCTGGATCCACGACCGAACCCCTCGTGTTTCAAAAATATTTCTTTGAGCGTATGCGGCAGGTTGTCGGGGAAAAGGCGGGCAATCATTTTGTGGCCATTACCGATCCTGGCTCGTTGTTGGAGCAAGCGGCCAAGGAGCTGCGATTCCGACATATACTGCCGGGTGTTCCAGAAATTGGCGGACGATATTCGGCTCTTTCGAATTTTGGCCTGTTCCCTGCGGCCTTGATGGGCGTGAATATTGAGCATTTCTTGTATCGGGCGGAGCGCATGCGTCATTCATGTGGGGCCAGTGTGCCCCCTCAGGATAATCCAGGTGTAATTCTCGGGACGATCCTAGGCATGTGTGCCAAGGCTGGAAAGAACAAACTTACCTTTGTGACCTCCCCGGCACTTTGGGATCTGGGTGCCTGGTTGGAACAATTGGTGGCTGAAAGCACGGGGAAAGAAGGAAAGGGAATTATTCCCATTGATGGGGAATCCTTGGGAGACCCTAAGGTTTACGACCAGGACCGGGTCTTTGCCTATATCCGTTATGAACAAGGGATTGATGCTACCCAGGAAGCCAAAGTTAAGGCGCTTGAACAAGCCGGGCATCCGGTGATTCGCATCAACGTCGCCGATCTGATTAACCTTGGTGAGCAATTTTTCTTATGGGAAATGGGAACGGCGGTGGCTGGAGCTTTGTTAGAGATTAATGCGTTCGATCAGCCAAACGTACAGGAAAGTAAGGATTACACGAAGAAAAATTTGGAAGCCTTCACCCGGAACGGCACCCTGCCGGATCCCCCTTCTTTACTCAGCGATGACAGCGTGACGGTCTATGCCGATGGCCAGAATGCCGCCATCCTCCAAGGGAAGACATCATTGGAAGCCGTGCTTGGCGCGCATCTCGCTCGGATCCAATCAGGTGATTATTTTGCCATCAATGCCTACGTGGAACGTACCGATACGGTTGATGCCATTTTTCAACGCATGCGCAACAACATTCGTGGGACCAAGCAGGTTGCGACCACGTTAGGATATGGCCCACGATTTCTCCATTCCACAGGACAATTGCATAAGGGTGGACCCAATTCTGGAGTTTTTATTCAGGTGACCTGCGATGATCGGGAAGATCTTCCCATTCCTGGTGAACCATATTCGTTTGGCGTGTTGAAAGCCGCGCAAGCATTGGGAGATATGCAAAGTCTGAGCAGTCGTCAGCGACGGGTCATTCGAATCCACCTAGAGGCCGATGTTGTAAAGGGGTTGGCTCGCCTGGAGCAATTGATTGAAGCCAGCATCGGTTCGCATGTTCCCTAGGAGGCTGTCGGACATTGGATAAATCGGCTGTAATTGTGTTTAAACGGTCCCTTATTCGCCGATTTTTAAAACCTATTTTGCTCTGGATTCCCAATGTTCTATAGGTTCCTAGTCACGCTCAAAAATGACGACATTGACCAGATTTTGCGGAGGGGAAAGAGGGGATACTCTTCTACCGTAGTGTCATTTGTACGAGAAAAAATAAGAGTTGGGTTGGACTAGATTTTCCGCCAATGGTGTCCGCCTGCATGAATCAGTCGATCGGCTTCGACGGGTCCCCAGGTACCGGCGGGATATTCCGGTAACCATTTGGTTTCATATGCACTCCACCCTTCGAGGATATCGGTGACCCATTTCCACGAGGCCTCAACGGCATCCCGTCGCATGAACAATGACGTATCCCCCGCCATGACATCCAACAGCAATCGTTCATAGGCTTCCGGGGAAGGTGCCTTAAAGGCATCACCGTAGTGAAAGTCCATATCAACAGGATGCGTTTGGGCTTTACTCCCCGGTACTTTGGAAATAATGCGAAGGGCCATGCCCTCTTCGGGTTGAATGCGAAGGGTGAGCAGATTCGGAGCCTGCGGAGTTTGCGGATTGGCATTAAATAAAATTTGGGGAATTTCCTTGAATTGGACGGCGATTTCGCTGGCGCGCGTCGGCATGGCCTTCCCCGTGCGAATATAGAATGGCACTCCGGCCCAGCGCCAGTTTTCCACAAAGACTTTTAAGGCCACATATGTTTCCGTGGTGGAGTCAGGTTGCACCCCTTCCTCTCGTCGATAGCCAGGGACTTCCTGGCCCTTGATGTTGCCGTGGGCATACTGGGCGCGAACCGTCATCTTTTCGACTTCTTGACCCCGAATGGGGCGCAGTCCCCGCAATACATCCATTCGAGCATTCCGCACCACATCCGGATCCAGCGAGTAGGGGGGCTCCATCGCAATCAGACAGAGCAGTTGCAAAATGTGATTCTGCACCATGTCTCGAAGGGCTCCTGCTCCCTCGTAATAGGTGGCTCGGGTCCCAAGGGTGACGGCTTCGCTGACCGTCAATTGTACGTGGTCGATGTATTTATGGTTCCATAGCGGTTCAAAGATGGAGTTGGCAAACCGCATGACCATAATATTCTGGACGGTCTCCTTTCCCAGATAATGATCGATGCGATAAATTTGCGATTCATCGAAGACATTCCCGATGGCCGTATTAATCGCCCGGGCAGAAGACAAGTCATGTCCGATTGGTTTTTCCACTATGACCCTGGAGTATGGGTTTGCTTGGTCAGAGACCGACACTAAGCCGGCTTGGTGGAGTCCCTCACAAGCGGGAGCGAAAGACGTTGGTGGGATGGCTAAATAAAAAATACGATTGCCAGGTAGTCTGAATGGTGACTCAATGTCCTTCAGCCGGTCCCGGATCTCCCCGTAATAGTCGGGAGCGGATATATCTCCTGCACAATAAAACAACCGACTTTGAAACGTATCCCACTTGTCGGGTTCAAGCGTTTGTCGGGAAAATTTTTCAATGCCCTCACGAGCAATCCCGCGAAAAACCTCATCCGAAAGAGGTTTCCGGCCTAAGCCCAGTACAGCAAATTTATCCGGTAACAAGCCGTCTAGGAGGAGGTTGTAGAGGGCCGGCAGAAGTTTGCGCTGGGTCAGATCGCCCGATCCACCGAAAATGACAATCGTGCACGATTGAGTCGCTACGGTTCGGTTTGTCGTGACGGGTGCTTCGGTTCCAGGAGAAGGTTCAATCGGTGACATATCGACCTCGTTTGAATTTGGTTATGGTCGGACGCGATGTCCGCCAAAAGCCTTCCGCAATGCTGCTAACATTTTTTCCGCGAAGGAGGTTTCCTGACGCGAGCGGAATCTGGTGAATAAAGCGGCCGTCAAAGTAGGAACCGGTACGTCCTTTTCAATGGCATCCATAATCATCCACCGTCCCTCACCTGAATCCTGCACGTAGCCTTGTAATTGTTCCAGCTTAGGATCCTGTTTTAACGCTCCGGCGGCTAGTTCAAGCAGCCAGGACCGGACCACACTGCCATGCATCCAGAGATCGGCGATTGTGGCAAGATTCAAGTTATAGTCACTCTTGGACATAAGTTCGAACCCTTCGGCGTATCCCTGCATCATACTGTATTCGATGCCATTGTGAACCATTTTCACATAATGTCCGGCGCCATGTCCCCCAACATGGGCCCAGCCATTTTCCGGAGCCAGGGTTGTGAATATCGGAGCCAATCGTTTGACGGGCTCCTGTTTCCCACCGACCATCAAGCAATAGCCGATTTGCAAACCCCAAATACCACCGCTGGTTCCGGCATCAATATAATGGATGCCACGGGTGTGAAGGTCGGCAGCACGGCGAACGTCATCATGAAATTTCGTATTGCCTCCATCGATGATGATATCGTTGGTCTCCAGGATTTTTCCGAGAACTTGTACCGTTTCTTCGGTGGGTTGACCTGAAGGGACCATGACCCAGACGACTCGCGGTTTCGGTAATTTGGCGATCAAGTCTTCCAAGGATGAAGATCGGTTCCCCCCTCTTTTTTCGGCCTCACTGATTAGGGCGGCTGACCGGTCGTAGGCAACGACCCGATGTCCTCCTTGGCTCAACCGGGTGACCATATTCATTCCCATTTTGCCAAGTCCAATGAAACCGATATCCATATACGATCCTCCTGTGATTTCGAGTGTTTGTCCTTTCAGTCATCATTGAGCTTGATGTGAAGGTAACCCGGACGGTCGATTACGCCTCACGACAGTGTGGGCGGCACGTTTCGTATTAAGAGCCAGATCAAGATTGCAGGCAGCCGTAATGAGACCGAAATGAGTAAAGGCCTGGGGGAAATTTCCTAGCTGTTCACCTGAGTGCGAGACTTCCTCGGCATATAAACGAAGATGATTGGCATAGCCTAACATTTTTTCAAAGATCAGTCGTGCTTCCGTTAATCTCCCGGCTTTTGTCAGAGCTTCGACTAACCAAAAGGTACACATGCTAAAGGTGCCTTCTTCGCTGTCCAGGCCATCCGAGGCGGCCTTTCCGTTTTCATAACGATAGACCAGGCTCCCTAATGACAATTGCTCAAGTGTACGGTCAATGGTTGAGAGCATGCGAGGATCAGTCGGGGACACAAAGAAGACCAGAGGCATAATTAGGTTGGCGGCATCCAATGCCTCGCTATCGTAGTATTGGACGAAGGCTCCAATGTCGGCATTCCAACCCCGCGCCATAATTTCCCGATAGATCCGGTCGCGTTCCTCCATCCATCGGGCCCGGTTGCCCGGAAAGCCTCGTTTGTCGGCAAGACGAATGCCGCGGTCTAAGGCCACCCAACACATGACTTTGGAATAGACAAAATGACGGCGTCCTCCTCTGACTTCCCAAATGCCTTCGTCAGGTTGCTCCCAATTGTCGCAAACAAAATCCAGGAGGCGGCAAAGGTTTACCCAGAGATCATAGGAAATGGATGCTCCGTGTTTATTGTAAAGATATACCGCGTCCATCAGTGCGCCGTACATGTCCATTTGCAGTTGAGAGGCGGCCCCATTGCCGATGCGCACGGGGCGGGAACTGCGGTGGCCATCCAGATGAGGTAATTCTTCTTCGGTGAGATTCCGACGGCCGTCGATGCCATACATCAGTTGGATGGATCCGTCCGGATTGAGTTCGCAACAACGGCCATTGAGCCAATCCATGAATCGACTGGCTTCCACCGTAAATCCAAGGCGCAATAGCCCATATATAGAAAAGGCCGCATCTCGAATCCAGGTATACCGATAGTCCCAATTCCGGGGACCCCCGATATTTTCGGGAAGACTGGTTGTGGGAGCTGCCACAATGGCTCCGGTCGGAGCATAGGTCAGCAGTTTGAGTGCTAAGGCCGAACGGTGGACCACCTCCCGCCATCGTCCATCGTATTGGCATTGTGCCAGCCAGCGCTGCCAGAAGGCGGATGTATTTCGAAAGGCTTCGTCCCCGGATTCAGGCGTGGATAAGAGCTGGTCCCCGTTTGTCACTTCCAAGTATTCCAAAAAAAACGTCAGGCTTTCGCCCTGATGGAGTGTGAATTCTTGATACGCGAAATTGCCCCTCGTATGAAGGGAAATGGGACTGACCAATCCCACGGA
This sequence comes from Nitrospirales bacterium, assembly GCA_021604105.1. GTDB lineage: Bacteria > Nitrospirota > Nitrospiria > Nitrospirales > UBA8639 > Nitrospira_E. The sequence continues at coordinate 17,602 of BQIW01000088.1, forward strand.
TTGATCTCCGGATTGAAAGATAATGCCTTTCGGTCTGGTCATAATGTCATGAGGATCCCGTCCGAAATTGAATGCGGGCGCACATTCAAGTCGAAAAGTGACGGTTCCACGGACAACGGAAAGCATTCGGATTATTTGGTGACGGCGGGGCCGGTAGCCGGCCTCGTCCGACTCGATGGGCATGAAGTCAGTGAGTTCCCCGACACCATCATGCTGCAGAAACCGGGTCAGGAGAATATTGGTTTCCGGCAGGTACATTTGTCGCGTATTTCCCTTTGTAACGGGGGCAATCTTGAAATACCCTCCAATTTTATGATCAAGAATGGCTCCAAACAGGCTAGGGGAGTCAAATCGTGGCAGGCAACACCAATCAATCGATCCATCGATCCCAACAAGGGCGATGGTATGGAGATCTCCAATAATTCCGTAATCACCGATGTTTTTATAACTCATGTACAGTTCGTATTAGGTGAAAATGGCTAACTCAAAATCTACAAAGACCAATATACCCAAAATTAAACAATAAACACTATATGTAGCGATAAATTTATCGATAAGACTCAATATTTAGATTTTAATTTAAGAAAATGACGGTCCAATATGATCATTCATCAGCAGGGCATCTGCAGAGTATTTAATTCTGTGATTAAAAACGGAAAGGGCATCAGTGCTTCGGCGTGCAGGAGACATGAAAATACAAGAATTCCCCCAGTGCTACACGCGAATATCAATGATTGGTATTGAGCGATCAGTGCGGGGCGGTGGTTCTTCCGAGTGTTGCTCAAAATTCTCTTGTTGTTTTTTTCTGTTGCGGCTGTAGAAATTTCCCTTCTGACCGACATCCCCATCCTGGACCGTGGAGGTGGATTGAGGGGGAGTAAGAGATGGCGCGGGAGAATTGGTGATTTCCATAGAGCACCTTTAAATGTGTGGGTGGTTATGGTGACTTGTGAGGAGTTTCCCTCTCTTACCACTATTTATCGTCAAAATGTCCTCAATCTTAAATGGAAGTGTAGAAAGATGTCGTTAGCGCGGTTCTTTTCCTTCGCCGAGAGACTTCGCCTTTTTCCGCTGAGGCTTTTTGACGCGCAAGCGTACAGGCAGGTCGTCATCGAGTCGTGCGCACGCTTTTCCTAACGTTCTGCGCATCCAAGCCCTTGTAACCTAGGCAGGGAAATTCAATGGTCAAAGGAGTGTCTCTTATTTCCTCTTGATGACAAGAAGTTGGGATGCCCGTATAATCGAAAGAAATGACGCCTCAAACTTCTCTGGCCTTGATGGGCCTCGATCTCTCGGGTGTGTCCTCGACTCTTCGTAAACATCTTCCGTTCACTGCCGACCTAGTGCAATGTGTGCCGTTGGCGGGGGATGCCTCGAACCGTCGTTATTACCGTTTGCACCTTTCCATGGCTCCAGTTTCCTCTGTGATTTTGATGAAGTTAGCCGGTCCGGAAGGATTTAAAGCTTCAGAGGAGGCTGTCAGTGGATCTGAGGGAGGCGTCACTGAATTGCCGTTCACGAATATTCTGAAACATCTCCAAAAGAAGGGCGTTCAGGTTCCCGCGTTATATTTTTATGATGAACCCGGAGGCTTGCTCTACCTTGAAGATTTTGGAGATGTGACGCTGGCTCAAGCATGGCAGGAATCTACCCCGGCCACCGGAGAAGATCTATACTGCAAGGCTGTTGATCAACTCGTTCAGCTTCATCTCCAGGCCTCACATCCTTCCACTCTCCCCTGTGTGTCGTTTACTCGATCTTTTGATGTCCCCCTGTATCTTTGGGAGTTTGAGCATTTTTTAGAATACGGCATTGTGGCGAGACAGGGGCGGCCCATATGTGCTGACGATTATATTCCCCTTCGCAAAGAATTTCAGAAGATAGCCGAATGGCTAGCCGCGCAACCGCAGGTTTTTACCCATCGCGATTATCATTCCCGAAACTTGATGGTGAATGGAGAACGGCTGGGCGTCATTGATTTTCAGGATGCCTTGATGGGCCCTGTGACATATGATCTGGCCTCCCTGCTGAGGGATTCCTACATCGCTCTCGATGAGGGGGTAATTGATCGTCTTATCGATCGTTACATAGAAGAGATGCGTCAGAATCTATCTTTGTCGCAACAATCGTCTATGCTATTTCAGGATCCTGAAGCGTTTCGTCGCCTGTTTGACTTCACGAGTATTCAACGCAATCTGAAGGCTGCCGGGCGGTTTGTGTATATTGATCGGGTGAAAGGTAATTCAAGCTTTTTGGCCTCAATTCCCCAGACATTGAAGAATGTTCGTGCCAATTTAGATAAATATCCTGAACTTCATCGCTTGCTCACTCATCTCTCTCCCTATATCCCTGAATGGCGTTAGCTTTTTGCATATGAAGGCCATGATTTTGGCCGCCGGTCTGGGCACTCGCCTTCGTCCGTTGACCAACGCGATTCCCAAACCTTTATTGCCGGTTTCGGGGACGCCGCTCATTATATGGAATTTGTTGTTGTTGCGAACATATGAAATACGTGACGTCATCATCAATCTGCATTATTTAGGAAATATGATCGAAGAAGCGATCGGGGACGGATCCCG
>BQIW01000089.1 GCA_021604105.1 Nitrospirales bacterium
TTGATAATCCAAGACCTCATACAACGACTGCCTGGTTTGCATGCGGTCGAGGAAAGCTTGTTGAGTCCCCTGTTTTTGTAATTCCAGGAGAGCGGCTCGGCCTTCCTTTGCCATCACACGAAATACGGTCATGGGGAACAGCACGATGTGATATCCCATTCCGGAGAATTCCTTGACGGTCATATAGGGGGTTTGTCCCCATTCAGTCATATTGGCGACCAGAATGCTCCCGGAATATTTCAGGGCTTTGGCTGCCGTTTGAAATTCTTTGGCAGACTGCAGGGCCTCCGGGAAAATCGCATCAGCGCCGGCTGCCCTGTAAGCGCGAGCCCTCTCAATGGCTCCATCCAGACCTTCCACAGCCCGGGCATCCGTCCTCGCAATAATGACTAGTTCCCGATCCTGTTTTGCTTCAACTGCCGACTGAATTTTTTGACACATGGCCTCACACGAAATCAGGGTTTTTCCGGGCAAATGGCCGCAACGTTTTGCCAACACCTGATCTTCTAATTGGATGCCCACCGCCCCGGCTGATTCTAATTCCTGGACCGTGCGATACACCTGATGCCTCTCCCCAAAGCCCGTATCGGCATCGACGATGACCGGAATTTGAACCCGTTGAGTCACGTACCGGGTTTCTGTCACCACCTCCGTCATCGTTAACAGTCCGATATCGGGTAGTGCCCGGGAAGCGGCCAGTCCCGCTCCTGACAGGTATGCTGCCGGAAAACCGGCATCCTCAACCAATCGAGCCGAAAATGCATTAAATACACCCGGCACCGCCAACGTGTCCCGTTGAAGCTCGGTTCGAAAGCGGCGCGCCCGACTCTGCGAGGTTATTGGTTTCCCACTCATCGGCTTTCCAAAACTGGTAATGCCGACACCAGGACATTCACGTCTTTCAGACGATCCAGTTCCCACACGGTTTGGATAACGTTCGTCATATCTTTCCGGCCGATTTTCCGCGAAGACAACTTCTGAAACTTCAATTCCAGTTCGCGATCGGTGAGCGGGCGTCGTGGATGACCTTTGGGATGGTCAATCTGAGCGGTGAACGTCCTGCCGTCCATCAGGGTAACATCGATACTGGTGGCCATGGCATCCGGATAGCACTCGGAAAACTCTTTGACCTCTTCCACACGGATTTTCTGCATGAGATTTAACAGAACGGTGTCGTTCAGGCGATGCGGGGAAAATGACCCGGGAGATATTTCCCCATCCGTCAGGGCGACTGCCACGCAAAAGGGGAGACTATGATCAGCAGTCTCACGGGTTTTGGGATGCCACTTTTCCTGATCCCGCCCAATGATTTCGATCGCCACATCACCACTGCCCACCATAATGGCTTTGATTCGATGGACAGGATATTCCCCACACGCAGCAATCAGTTGTTCCCGGATGGCGAATGCCGCCTCCACCGCCGACTGAGCATGATATTCCACCGGATGGGGCTTGATGTAGGTGTCAAGAATTTTATAGGAAGAGCCGTGACATCCACCCATTTCGGGTAAAGAGAATGGCCCGGAAATCACCTTCATAAACCCCTTTTCTCCCTCAAACATGGCCTCCGGTCCGGTCATACCCTCGCGAGCCGCAAATCCTGCGAAGATTCCATTCCTGCTTGCATTGGCAAACGCGCAGGCTTTCCATAGGGAAACTTCCCCCACTCTGGTCTGACGCAGTGCTCCAGCCGTAATACCCGCCAGATTGAGGGCATGCACGATCTGTTTTTTTGGCAGTCTGAGCAGCCTGGCTGTTGCGGCCGCGGTAGAAAACGCTCCGTAGGTGACATGATCCCATCCTCGGGGGCGAAGCGCCGCAGCGTCACAAAGACGGCACTGAATCTCATAGGCCAGCACGATGGATTGAATGAATTGCCGGCCATGAACATGAAGACTTTCGGCAACCGCCAGACAGGCGGGAATATTGTCTGACGGATGAGCCGGCTCCTTGGAGAGGTAGGTATCGTTGCAGTCGAGATACCGCACCGCCGTGCCATTCGCAAAAGCGGCCAGATCCGGACTGGTTCGATTGCGGGTTCCCCATACCGTTGCGCCATCTTTGACCATCTCCCGGGTCGCCAGGCGCCTGGCAATTCTGCATGGGGATGCAGTGGTGGCACCATATGCACAGGCCAGGCTATCCAACACCCGTCGCTTTACCTCATGGATCACGTCAGGAGGAAGGTCCTGAAAGGTGAGAAATTCCGCATATTCGGCCAGGCGGTCAGCAAGCATCATCCCCTCTTGCCCTGAGGTCGGACGGCATTTCCTTCCAGGAAAAGAATTCCTCCCCGCGTCGACAATTCGGGCAGTCCTGAATTTCCCATTGAGGCATCGTCACATTGGTCCCGTAATAAAATGGATAACGAGACATCAAGTCGTCCATTAGAGGGAATTGCCCGCTATCCCGACGGGCAAATACCATCATCCCTACGACATGACCGCCATGATCGTTCACAATAGTTTTGAGTTTGTTAACGCAACTCCCTCGCGCGGTGACGTCATTGATCACCACAAAATTATCCCCTTTTTGTATCGACCCTTCAGGAATCTCCACTCCAATTTTTCCTGTTTCTGGATTGAATGGGGCAGACACCACTCTCATCGCCATCTGAGGGCTGATGATGGTCGCGATACCCTCTGCCAGCACACGTGCATCGGAGGCCGGCACGAGGAGTCCATCGATTCGATGGTGTTGGCTCAGACCTAGAACCCAATGGCCCATATCCGCATTTATAATGGAAAGCAGACCCGCATCACGTGCGATGGACTCAAATCCCAAATAGGTCGCGGTATGATGACCTGACACGACTGATACATGCGTATCGAACAGAATCGCCTGTGAGTCGCGAAATATCCGAATGACCTGGCTCTTCGACAATGAAGAAGATGGGGACTCTCCGACAATCGCGTGAAGCCGCTCCTCGACGGTTGAATCCGCGTAGAGCCTTCGCTGATAATCGACCAACTCCGATATTCGTTTGTGATTCTCAAGCACCAGATTCATGCTCAATGCTCCTTAGTAATCTTTGTTTTCAATTTTCCAATAGGCTGAATTTCCAGCTCCACGACATCATCCGGCTGTAAAAACCGATTGATCTCCAATCCACATCCCCCACCCACGGTTCCAGAGCCGAACACTTCGCCGGGATAGACCGTTTCTCCTCTGGATACATGTTCAATCATTTGAGCGAACGACCAGTAAATGGTTCCAAACGACCCTTTCGACCAGACTTCTCCATTGACACGAGCCACCATGGCGAGTTGCTTCAGGTCTGGAATCTCATCCGGTGTCACCAGGCAGGGTCCCAACGCCGTGGCAAAATCCTTCCCCATCGCGGGTCCGAGTCGACAGGCCATTTCCAGGAATTGAATATCCCGCGCACTAAAATCATTCATAATGGTATAGCCGGCAATATAGTCCCACGCCTTATCCGCTGGAATATCCCTCCCCCTTCGACCAATGACGCAGGCCAGCTCCAGCTCATAATCGAGTTTTTGTGTCTGTAACGGCCATGCCAGGACATCTTCGGGCCCGATGATGGTCTGTGGATTGCCTTTATAATAGACCGGCGCCTTGTACCACTCCGGGGGTATCGGTTGACCTCGTTTTTTGGAAGTCGCGGCGATGTGGGCCTCAAAGGCAATAAAATCACGAAGAAGAGGGGGATGAGGGACCGGCGCCAGCAACGAAACCTCTTCCCTGTTATAGACAATCGTTTCACCATCAGGGCCATGGACCACATGATCGTTGGCACTGATATAGTGAAAGGCCTCCCGGGCTCTATTCATCGCCGACATTTCCCCCTGAAGGAGTTCCAGCATAGAGGACGGGACTCCAGATGTGGCCAGCCTGTAGGGTTTCGCCTCCCCTTGATCCGCCAGCATCCGCGTGTATGCCATGTTCAGATCCACGATGGATTGTTGGTGGAATGCTCCGACCCGTGCAAATTTTCCGAGTGGTGTGTGAACCTGGAAGGTGACAAGTTTCATGGTGTGCTCCAACTCATGGAATAGTTTTTTAATTCAACCGCCTCAGCCTCAAGCATCACGGAAAAGGGCTGCTGTGACTCCACCATCACCGCAATTTCATTCGTCTGTGTTTGTGTTTTACTGGCCTCAACCGCGCCTGGATGGGGTCCATGATGGATGCCCTGAGGATGCAGAGTCAGGGTTCCCGGATGGATGCCCGACCGGCTGAAGAAATTTCCCTCGTGATAAAACAGGACTTCATCAAAATCCGTATTCCGATGATAAAAGGGAATTTTCAATGCACCTGGCTCACTCTCCAGCGGTCTGGGGGCAAACGTTGAAATCCACACCCTTCCCGCCTGGAAGGTCGCGTGCACGCTCGGAGGCAAGTGATAGCGGGGACTGGTCACCGGCCGAAAATCCCGAACATTGAGTTTCGTCGGCCAAACCTCTCCCTTCCACCCCACGACATCCAATGGAGAAAACGAATAAAACACCTTGGTATAGGTCCCATCTCGTTTGATGCGAAGCTCCCATTCATGTTGACGCTGTGTGGTGACAGGCGCTGAAAGTTCGGGGACCACAAGGACCTCGGGATCAAATAGGGCATGCTGTCCCAACAAACCCCGTTCGGGCAGCATGACAGGCTCAGAAGTTTCGATAATCAACATGACACCGGGTCCTTCTTCAACAACCATCCGGTAGGTCGTCCCTTTGGGAATGACCAGATAGTCTCCGGGTTCATACGTCAGCACGCCGTAATCGGTTTCCACCAGACCACGCCCTTTATGGACAAAATGCACTTCATCGCCATCCGCATTGCGAAAGTAATACGGCATCGTTTCTTTCCGACGGGAGATAGACACCAGGACATCCGGACTTCGTAATATTTCAACCGGTCGGCTGTCCCCGGAGAAAAAGTCTGAAGGGGTCAGGTCGCTGCACTGGAAGGCGCGAGGCCGACAAGGCCCATCGATGCGAAGCCAGTTGGTGGGAGGGTGCGATCGATACAGATGGGAAGCGGGACCGGCAAATCCCTTACGCCCATGTTCCTCTTCATACAGATCTGATGGAATATTGACGTGCGCTTGCCGGGGTGATTGACCTTTCCGTGTTAAGTACATGGGGTCCTTTCTGTCAGCATGAATCCGCCATGGCCATGGCTGCTTAGGGGATATGTCCAAAATCAATAATTGTCTGTTCGACGCCCTGCGTTTGATCCCGCTCAATATCCTGATATAAGGACTCGACCGTACTCTTCACAAAAGTTTTTGACTCCTCCTGTCCCTGTCTACGCTGAGTCAATTCGAAGAAAATTCCACTGCCGGGAAACAGTGGATACGTAAAACGCTGACGGAGCGGACCGAATCCATCTCGACCTTCTTTGACGGGTCCGCTGAACTTGACGCCATGGGCTTCCCATTCCTGGCACACGGTTTCGATGTCGTCCACTTCCAGCGCGACATGCTGAATACCTGGCCCAAACCGTTCGACAAACTCCGTAATCTGTGATTTCCCGGTTTTATCCCGGCCTTGCATGAGGGCCACTCGAATGTTGTTCCGTTGAACCACAATGGTATCCATACTTGATCTGTCGGACCCTACATCATCGGCCGACCAGATCGTTCGGAAGCCGAGAATGTTGTTGAATAGGTGTTCGGCAGCATGAAGATCATTCACACAAAGGGTAATGTGATCAATTCCAACCGTGTCACCCATTGGATTCTCCTTCCCTATCCGTAATATGAAACGGCTCCTCCAGATCTTTTATGTATCCCAGTGTTGTCCGGTCCGGCATGAGCCTTGGCCAGCAAATTAATTACAACTTACCATTAAAAAATAATTATTGGCAATCCCTGTTAAAGCATAAATTAAAATGGCCCCTACGATATCCTTATTATATGCAATCATTGCTTGTTATCTATAAAAGTTTTATTATGATAATAATATTTTATCATTTAATTTATGACCGGCAATCACCACATACAGCTACTTGAATGGGACTTACTTATAGGTTCCGATTAAGGAGGCCACCATGTCAGGATTTTATCGGGAGATGCGGGAGTTCGTACTTCATCATGGTGCTATCAATAACTCTTACCTGAACTGGTTCAAGAGGGGCGATGCATCCGATGAAGAACTCTATGCGTTTGCAGTGGAGTTTTATAACTTTGCCCGATTCTTTCCAAAAATTCTTGTCGCACAACTGGTCAACACCGAGGACGAATCCATCGCGGAAGAGTTGACACGGGTTTTGTATTCAGAATTAGGAGAGGGAAATCCTGAGAATCGACATGAGTTGCTCTATCGGCATTTCTTGCGTTCCCTCGACATCGATCTTCATCAAGCCCTGACTGCTCCGATGATGCCTTCTACCCGGGCCTATATCGAAGGGTTGGAAGAATTGTACAGCAGCGGACTCCATGAACAAGCCCTAGGAGCTTCCTTCGGCCTGGAAAACATGGCCATTACCATGTGGGACCACCTCATTCCCGGCTTACAGTCTTTGCGTCGTCAAAGATTTCCCGGCCTTGATATAAGGTATTTCACCTTCCATCGTGAACTGGAATCCACTCATGAGGAAGCCATGGTGCATGCCGTTGCCGCCATGGAAGGACATGGTTCTGCTCAGGGGACACTCTCCAACCAGGAGCAACAGGATTTTCACGACGGCGTCCGACAGGTTCTGAACTTTTTGGAGGGATTCTGGATGGGTCTTGAACGTCAACGCACGATGAACATCCCCAACCACCGCGGGGCGTATTCCAGGAACAGGCATGTCACACTCGGGGATGCACGATGAAAGAACCCTTGCGTAAGGATTATAACGGCTATGGCTTGCGAGACTCATGCTCACTCGAGGATGAGTCCGGAGAGGGCACGACAGATGATTGAAACGATTTCTATGAATACACATGTTCAGGAGGCCCATCGAAACGGAAACCCGCCCCTCGAATTCCCCTATTCTTCGTTTTCACAATTTTTTCATCGACGGGTGACCGATCCGGCACTCAAGAAAGATGTGTATTTAACCTATTACGGCGATTCCGGAATGGTTCGAACCTATACCTATGAGGAATTCGGAAACGCCGTCAATCGAACCGTAACCTTCCTGCGTGAGCAACTGGGGATCCAAAGGGGGGATCGCATTGCCATCCTGCTGTTTAATCATGACTTTACTGTGGTGATGTATTTTGCCGCATGGGTCCTGGGAGCCGTGGTGGTGCCGATTGACATCAACGAATCTGAAGACCGTCGCTTCTACATTCTGGAACATTCCGAGGCCTGTGTGGCCGTTTGTTGGGAAGCCGAATACGAAGCCCTCCAGGATATCCGGAATCAACTGCCCTTTCTTCAGCATCTCGTCTCTCTCGGGAATGGAACCTCACCGCTCATGGACATGTTGGGTCAACCTCGCCCAGCTCAATCACACAGCCACGGATCTCTTGATCAAGCTGCTCTCCAGGATGAGGCATTGATTGTTTACACCTCCGGAACGACGGGACCGCCGAAAGGAGTTGTGCTCACGATTGAAAATCTTCTCGTCGATGCCCACGGCATTGCAAAATGGCACGGATTAGAAAAAGGTCATTGCCTCATGTGTGTGCTACCAATCCATCATGTAAACGGAATTGTTGTCACGCTCATCACCCCATTTTACGGACAAGGCAGATCCGTGCTGAACCGGCGTTTTCGTCAGTCCGCGTTCTGGAACCGAATCCAGGATGAAGGGGTTACCTGCGTGAGTGTGGTCCCTACCATTCTGGAGTTCCTGCTGGAAGGAGCTCGGGATAACCGGCAATACCGGCTTGACCATTTTTGTGGATTGATTTGCGGTGCCGGCCCCCTCTTAAAGGACTCAGTGTCACGGTTTGAGGATCAATTTCATGCTCCGGTTCGTCATGGGTACGGACTATCTGAAACCACATGCTATGCCAGTTTTCTCCCCGTTAATCTTTCCGAACAGGAACACAGGCATTGGCTTACCGACTATGACTATCCATCCATTGGCCTCGCCATTCCTCACAACGACATGGCGATTCTCAATCCCCATGGACAACCGGTCGGCGAGATGGAAAAGGGGGAAATTTGTATCCGCGGACAAACGGTGTGCTCAGGTTACTTGAAACGACCGGATGCGAATGAGGAAAGTTTCCGGTGGGGATGGTTCCGGTCGGGAGATGAGGGGTTTTTCATTCGTGATCAGGCTGATCGCCCGTATTTTTTCATATCCGGGCGTCTGAAGGAATTAATCATCCGTGGGGGTGTGAATATATCACCCCTGGAAATTGATGAAGTACTCAGAGGACACCCTTCCGTCAAATTCGGTATGGCCGTTTCATTCGAAAACCGTTTCTACGGAGAAGAAATTGCCGGATACCTCGTGGTCAAAGAACATATGCCGCAACCTTCGAAGGATGAGATGGTCACATGGTGTCGCAAGACATTGCCCTTTGCCAAGTGTCCCAAGGTCTTCATGTTCGGCCAGGAAGTGCCCTATACGACCACGGGGAAGCCCAAACGTTTGGAGTTAAAGGCGAGGTTAAGCCCGGCATTGGCACGCTATCGCGACGTCCAATTCCGCTCTGTGCAAGGCGGCTCTACTCCAAGACATCAGACGGCTTGAGGAGGTCGTCAGCGAATAGGAGAGTGACATAACGTATCACCCATACCACGCCCAATGACCAACAAGAGGATTATTTTTCATGTCTAGACAAAAGGAGAGTGTTATGGAGATTTCACAATCTGAATTTCTCCACCTCTATTATTTCCTTAAACTCACCAGAGCGTTGGAGGAAAGAGTGACCACGCTGTACCGGCAAGGTCGCATCGTCGGTGGTGCATACACCAGCCATGGAATGGAGGCCATTTCGGTGGGCTATGCTTCCGCCCTGCAGGCCGATGACATTATCGCCCCCTTCCATCGGGATATGGGCGCGTTCTTAGTCAGAGGCATTACGCCGGGTGAGGTCTTAGCGCAATATCTTGGCAAGCGCACCGGACCTACCAAAGGAAAGGACGGCAACGTGCATATGGGCGACCTGAAACGTGGCATCATCGCATTTGTCAGTCATCTGGCTGACAATCTTCCCGTTGCGACCGGAGTGGCTCTGGCGTTTAAGCTCCGTGGTGAATCCCGTATTGTCGCCACGAATACCGGGGATGGAGGGACCAGTCGCGGAGATTTTCATGAAGCGTTGAACTTCGCGTCTGTTCGCCGGCTGCCGGTGGTGTTCTTTTGCAATAACAACCAATACGCCTACTCCACTCCGCTTCATTATCAGATGGCCATCAAAGATGTCGTTGAACGCGCTAAAGCCTATGCCATACCCGGTGAAATTGTAGACGGCAATGATGTCGCTTCCGTCTACCTGACGGCACAACGGGCCTTTCAACGTGCCAGGGACGGAGGGGGTCCCACCTTTATCGAATGCAAAACCATGCGTATGCACGGGCATTCGGAGCATGATTCCGCCAAATATGTGCCTCGAGAGCTCCTGGAGGAGTGGAAGAAGAAAGACCCCATTCTGAACGCAGAACGTCGGATGAAAGAATTGGGGTATGCCGGTGAACCCGAATTCCAGGAAATTCATATGCGGGTTGAAAGGGAAATTGAAACCGCCGTGGAGTTCGCGGAACAAAGCCCTCTTCCCGAAGGTTCAGAAGCGTTGGAAGGTGTTTTTGCGGCCAATCCCGTGGAGGTACTGATATGACCACATCCGCCATAGCACATGAAGTGACCTATCTGGAAGCCATTTCGCAAGCCCTTGATGAAGAAATGAGCCAGGATGAACGGGTCTTCCTTATGGGAGAGGATATCGGCCCTTACGGCGGGGCCTTTCGTGTCACCGAAGGGTTTCAGGATAAGTATGGTGAATGGAGAGTGCTGGACACCCCTCTGGCGGAATCGGGAATTGTCGGCGCCGCGATCGGAGCAGCAATGATGGGCTTGAGACCCGTGGTGGAAATGCAATTTGCGGATTTCATTTCCTGTGCGTTCGATCAAATCACCGAGATGGCCGCTAAGAATCATTATCGCTGGGGAGCTGAAGTGCCTCTGGTCATCCGCGCCCCCTTCGGGGGGGGGACTCATGGAGGGCCGTTCCATTCCGTGTGTCCGGAAGCCTGGTTCTTTCATACCCCGGGGTTGAAACTGGTGGCGCCCTCAACCGCCTATGACGCCAAAGGATTGTTGAAGGCCGCAATCCGGGATCATAACCCCGTCATTTATTTTGAGCATAAATTTCTGTACCGGCGCGTGAAGGAGGTGCTTCCCGCTGAAGATTATATCGTCCCGATCGGAGAGGCGGAAATCAAACGGACAGGAAGCGAGATCTCCGTCATCACCTATGGAGCCATGGTCCACGTAGCATTAGAGGCAGCCGAGGCCTTGGATCAGGAAGGGATCGACATGGAAGTCGTGGATCTTCGCACCCTGAGCCCCCTTGATACCGACACGGTCAAGGACTCTGTTCGAAAAACGGGCAAAGTGATTATTCTCCACGAAGACACGAAGACCGGAGGAATCGGTGGTGAGATTGCCGCGATTCTGGCTGAAGAATGTTTCAACGCGCTTGATGCGCCGATTATGCGGATCGCAGCCCCCGATATTCCCGTGCCCTATAGTCCCCCGCTGGAGGACTTTTTTCTTCCGAAAGCTCATGACGTCATCACCGCCGCCCGCCAATTGGCGGCCTATTGAGTACACAGGGGAGCATTTCATGGCCACCGACATCGTTATGCCGCAGTTAGGTGAAAGCATTGCCGAAGGCACCATCGTGAAATGGCTGGTTCCGCTGGGAGCACAGGTGAAAAAAGATGATTCCCTGTTAGAGGTGGAAACCGATAAAGTCGCATTGGATATTCCTTCCCCGGCGACCGGAGCCTTAACCGAGATTTTGATTCAGGAAGGGGAAACGGTCCCGGTGGGCACCCTTCTTGCGCGACTCGATTACCATTCCGAATCCGGCAACGGTGATTCCGCGACAAGCACAATTCAATCACCGGTATCGTCCGGTCACGGCCACTTAACAATCTCAGGATCCCCTGACCTCCTCTCACCGGCTGTTCGAGACCTTGCCGCGAAACACCAGGTGGACCTCAGCCGCATCACCGGAACAGGCATGAATGGACGGATTACCAAAAAGGACATTCTGGAGTTTCTGGATAAACAAGGTCTGGCCGGAAAAGAGTCCGGCGATTCGCTAATGGGACAGCCCGCATCAGTGACCCCTTCCCTTGAAGAAGAGTTAATTCCCCTGAGTTCCATGCGACGAACAATTGCGGAACGCATGGTCAAGAGTCGACAGACCGCAGCCCACGTGGTCACGTTCTTTGAAGCCGACTTCACAACAGTCGAACCCACCAGACAGGAGTTGCATCTGACCTATCTGCCTTTTGTGATCAAAGCAGTCACGCAGGGGATTCACGCCTTTCCGATTCTCAATTCCTCCTGGTCTAACAAAGGGCTGATCCTCAAACATTCCGTGCATATCGGTGTAGCTGTCGCCGTCGAAGAAGGATTACTGGTTCCCGTTGTCAAGCATGCCGATCAAAAAGATCTTCGGCAATTGGGTCAAGAAGTCGCCGATCTGTCTCAACGGGCACGGAGCAAACAACTCCAGCCCGAGGAAGTCCAAGGAGGGACTTTCACCATCACCAATCATGGAGGAACGGGCAGCCTTTTCAGCACCCCGATCATCAACCAGCCGCAAATCGCCATTCTTGGCGTTGGCGCTGTTCTGCGGCGAGCAGTGGTCGTGAACGAGTCCATTGAAATTCGTCCCATGGCATACTTGAGTCTTGCCTTTGATCATCGGGTCATCGATGGGGCCACAGCCGATCAATTTATGCTCATGGTGAAATCTGTCCTGGAACAACCGTCCTGGGAGGTCACCTCATGAATGAGACCAAACACTCGGTCATTGTGAGCGCGGTCCGCACTCCCATGGGAAGCTTTCAGGGCGTCTTCAGTCCGGTTCCCGCTACGAAACTCGGAAGCCTGGCCATTGCCGAAAGCTTACATCGCGTTCACCTGTCAGGGGCGTTGGTGGACGAGGTCTATATGGGTTGCGTGCTGGCTGCCGGTCTCGGACAGGCACCCGCAAGGCAAGCCGCCCTTGGAGCCGGCCTGCCCGACTCGGTGGGCGCAACCACCATCAACAAGGTCTGCGGGTCCAGTCTTATGGCCATCATTATGGCCACTCAGGCCATTAAATTGGGAGAAGCCCGCATTCTGGTTGCCGGAGGCATGGAAAGCATGACCGGCGCTCCGTATCTCTTGACCAGGGCCAGACAAGGCTATCGGCTTGGTCATGGGGAACTGGTCGATAGCCTGATCAAGGATGGACTCTGGGACGTCTATAACGATTTTCATATGGGTCAGGGTGGGGAACTCTGTGCGTCCAAGTATCAACTCAGCCGGCAGGCCCTTGATGACTTTACGATTGAAAGCTATCGCCGGGCCCGCATGGCCATCGCGACCGGGGCCTTCAAACAGGAAATTGTTCCCGTCGAAGTTTCTCAAAAAAAAGGTGATCCGATTCTCGTCACCGACGATGAAGAACCCAATCGCGTGAATCTCGAAAAACTCGCCAGCTTGAAGCCGGTGTTCAAAGAAGACGGCGTGTTGACCGTCGGCAATTCTCCATCTTGCAATGACGGTGCGGCAGCCCTTGTTCTGATGGAAGGGAGAGAGGCCGAACGCCAGGGCATCAAACCGTTGGCACGAATCATCGGGTATGCCGGCGCCGCATTAGCACCCGAGTGGTTTACCATCGCCCCGGTTCACGCTATCCAAAAAGTTCTGAAGCAATCAGGTCTGACCATTGAGCAGATTGATCTCTTTGAAATCAATGAAGCCTTTAGCTCGGTCTCTCTGGCAGTTAACCGGGAACTCAACCTGGACCCGGCTAAAGTCAATGTGAACGGAGGTGCCGTGGCGCTTGGCCATCCTATCGGAGCTACCGGCGCACGGATGATGACCACCCTGCTCTACGCACTGGAAGCCAGAGGTGGCCGCTTGGGGCTTGCCAGTCTCTGTATTGGTGGAGGCGAAGCCCTGGCTGTCGTGATCGAACGCATGACCTAGCTCATAGCATTCGCGGCCCCGATCATGTCTCTGTTTTGACTGGAGAAGAAGCGCACATGCCAACACAGACCATACAAACCATTGGTGTCGTAGGAGCCGGCCAAATGGGTGCAGGAATTGCGTGCGTATCTGCGCTCGCAGGCTGTGAGGTCTTCCTCTACGATATTCACACCGCATCTCTGGAAGCCGCTCTTGAACGCATTCACAAGGGTTTCGACAAACAAATTCAGGAGGGCATCATCCCGGCTTCGGAGGGCGAAGCGGCCCTGAAACAAATCCGGACTACCCAATCCCTCGGGGACATGACTGATCGTCACCTGATCCTGGAAGCCGCCCCCGAAAATTTTGAAATGAAATGCGAGCTGTTCCAAGAGCTTGGCGCAATCTGCAAACCGGAGGTGATCCTGGCCAGCAATACCTCCTCGATATCCATCACAAAATTAGGGGCCATGTCGGGGCGGGATGCTCAGGTCGCCGGCATGCATTTTATGAATCCGGTCCCGGTCATGAAATTGGTCGAACTCATTCGAGGTTTGCGAACCAGCGATGAGACCATCTCGCTTCTCGCCGGACTTGCCGACCGCATGGGAAAAGTTGTGGTGGAATCCAAAGATTCTCCGGGTTTCATTGTCAATCGCCTGCTCATGCCGATGGTCAATGAAGCCATATTTGCCTTAGCCGAAGGCATCGCGACCGTCGCCATGATCGACAAGGCCATGACTCACGGCACCAACCACCCCGTAGGGCCACTGGCGTTAGCCGATCGGATCGGTTTGGATACCGTGCTCAACATTTGCGAAATTTTATATCAAGAATTCGGCGATCAAAAGTTTCGCCCGTGTCCGCTTCTTCGTAAATATGTTGAAGCGGGTTGGTTGGGTCGAAAGTCAGGAAGAGGATTCTACACCTATCAAACTTGACCCCCTTGTCAGGATATGACGCCATGAAGATTGCTCACGAGTCACCGGTAGTCCATCAGAAGGATTCGGCTGAAGAACGTCCGGCCTCTTACCATCCTCAGGACAGGAAGACGACATGTACGTCCTTGTCCGAACTACCGATTGCCGATCGGTATACGCAGGAAGACCTCAGAGATTGGGATCCTGAACGTGACCTCGGGCATCCTGGAGACTTTCCTTACACACGTGGGATTCATCCGACGATGTACCGGAGTCGGCTATGGACGATGCGGCAATTCGCAGGGTTCGGGACGGCTCATGACACCAACGCCCGTTTCAAATATCTCTTGGATCAGGGACAAACCGGTCTGAGCGTCGCGTTTGATATGCCAACCCTCATGGGCCTGGATTCAGATGATCAGCAGGCTCTTGGGGAGGTAGGCTATTGTGGGGTCGCAATTTCGTCACTGGAAGATATGGCCACACTCTTCGAAGGAATCCCTTTGGATCGGGTATCGGTTTCCATGACGATCAATGGTCCGGCCGCCGTGATATTCGCCATGTATCTCACTCTGGCTGAACAGCAAGGCATCCCGCTGAATCGGCTCAACGGCACCCTGCAAAACGATATCCTCAAAGAATATATCGCACAAAAAGAATGGTTGTTCCCCCCTGCACCCCACATGCGGTTGATCACGGACACCATCGGCTACTGCAGTGAATACGTGCCGAAATGGCATCCCATCAGCATCAGCGGGTATCACATCCGGGAAGCCGGATCCACCGGCGTGCAGGAACTGGCCTTTACCCTGTATAACGGGCTGACCTATGTCGAAGCCGCCGTTCAGGCAGGATTGCCGATTGACGCCTTTGCCCCGCAACTGTCCTTTTTCTTTAATTCGCATAACGACTTTTTTGAGGAAATTGCCAAGTTTCGAGCGGCACGACGCGTGTGGGCGCAGGAAATGAAAGACCGATACCACCCCAACAATCCACGCTCGCTCCAGCTCCGCTGCCATGCCCAGACAGCAGGCTGTTCCCTCATGGCGCAACAACCCATGAACAATGTGGTGCGGACCACCCTTCAGGCTCTGGCAGCCGTGCTCGGCGGCACGCAATCACTGCATACCAATTCCATGGATGAGACGCTGTCTCTGCCCACTCAGGAGGCCGTGACGCTGGCGTTACGCACCCAACAGATCATTGCTCATGAAAGCGGGGTCACTAACACGGTTGATCCTTTGGCCGGTTCCTACTTTATTGAACACCTCACCAACCGTATGGAAGAAGGTGCCCGCGAATACTTTCGCAAGCTGGATGACATGGGAGGCATGTTGGCCGCCATCGAACGAGGGTTCCCACAACGAGAGATTCTGGAAGCGTCCCAGCACTACCAGGAGGAAATCGACCGGAAAGAACGCATCATCGTCGGGGTCAATGAGTACGTTGAGTCGGAGCAGTACACCATACCCACCCTGCGAATCGGGAAGGAAGTCGAACAGTATCAGAGGGAACGCTTACGCTCATTTCGCGCCAACCGGGATCCCAAGAAAGTGGGTGAAGCGCTTCATGAAATTCAATGGTTCGCACAATCCGGTGAGAATCTGTTGCCACACCTGATGCACGCCGTCAAAGCCAGGGCCACATTGGGAGAAATGTGTTCAGCCTTAAAGGAAGTCTTCGGAAGCTATCGTGAACCGGTGGTGTTATGAACTGCTGTGGCAGCCTGAGGACCACAAGGCATGTTGGCCTTCAGGAGTTAATTCGCAAGGAGGTCACAGAGCAAACCGGCAGACGGATTTCACCAATATTCCTGTAGCCGAAAACCCTTTTCCTCAAAACAGAAGGGACCAATCCTGTGAAACTTGGACAATTTAACATTTATCCTGTGACAGATGGCCGGTTCCGGCTTGACGGCGGAGCGATGTTCGGGGTGGTTCCCAGGGTAATCTGGGAGAAATGTTGTCCGGCCGACGATCACCACCGCATCCCGCTCAGCTTGACCTGTCTGCTGATTCAGGCACATGGGAAGAACATCCTCGTCGATACGGGACTGGGCTCAAAACAAGACAAAAAATTTCACCGAATGTTTGCCGTGGATCAATCCTCTTCGCTTCATGATGCCTTGCACCACTTCCGCCTTGCCCCGAAGGATATCGATATGGTGATCAATACCCATCTTCATTTCGATCATGCCGGAGGCAACACGCGGTGTAATGAAAAAGGACAGACGATCCCGACGTTTCCGCTGGCCCGCTATCTGGTGCAACGCGGAGAATTTGAGGATGCCATCAAGGCGAATGAACGGACCAAGGCTAGTTACCGTCAGGAAAATTTCATTCCTATTCTGGAACATCACCAGTGTGAGTTTGTCACAGGCACGACCGAATGGCTGCCGGGTGTCTCGATGGTGGTCACCCCAGGCCATACCAAATACCACCAAAGCGTCAAGATTGAATCCGAAGGACACACGGCCTTCTTTTTAGGTGATTGTATTCCAACGGTCTCTCACCTGCCCCTCCCCTACATTATGGGCTACGACCTCTTTCCGCTACAGACGCTGGAAACCAAACGATGGATTCTTGATCAAGCCTACGAAGAAGGATGGCTCCTGATTTTCGAACATGACCCTCGAATTGTGATGGGGTACGTCCACAAAGACCCGGAAGGCAAATATTTCTTGAAACCTGCAGAGGAAGCGAGAACAGCATGACCACAGCGACGACGCCCATTCGAGTCCTGATCGGAAAGGTTGGTTTGGATGGCCATGACCGCGGCGTGAAACTGGTGGCACGGGCCTTACGAGACTCCGGTGTAGAAGTCATTTATACCGGGTTACATCAAACCCCCGAGCAGGTCGTCAATATCGCCATTCAAGAAGATGTGCAGGCGATAGGCCTCAGCATTCATTCCGGTGCCCACACCTCTCTGTTTCCACGGGTCCTGGAATTACTGAAAACGCATCATGCCGAGGATATTGCCGTCTTCGGTGGAGGCATTATCCCTTCTGATGATGTCGGCCCTCTGATGGAAACCGGTGTGCGGGCCCTGTTCCCTCCCGGCACCTCGATGTCACGCATTGTGGAATTCGTGAAAGGACTGCCCCGATGAGACCGGTCTATATGATCAGCGGTGGGATCACCAAATTCGCCAAAGCCCATCCGGAGAAAGATTTTCGTCTGATGGTCAAAGAAGCGTATGACGCCGCCCTCCAGGACGTGCCCGACTTATCGAAAGACATGATTGATGGAGGAGTCGGCTCCTATTTTTCAGATCATTTCACCCGACAGCTCAAAGCCGCCAGCATGGCACAGGATTATCTGGGACTTTGCCCCAAACCGTCAAAACGGGTCGAAGGGGGCGGAGCCACGGGAGGACTGTGTTTTCAATCGGCCTGGGAAGCCATTGCGTCCGGACGCATGCACTGTTGCGTGGCATTTGGGTTCGAAACCATGTCCCGGGTCAACACCTGGAAAGGGAACGAATTTATTGCGTTGGCTTCCGATACGAATTTCGACTTTCCGGTCGGCGGGTTTTACAGCGGGTACTATGCCATGATGGTTAATCGCCATATGCATGAATTTGGCACCACGGTTGAACAGATGGCCATGGTCTCCGTCAAAAATCATCTGAATGCCTTGTATAATCCCTATGCACAAAAGGCGAAACGGCTCACCGTCAAACAGGTTCGGGAATCACCGATGGTTGCCAACCCATTGACCATGGAAGATATCTGCACCATGTCCGATGGAGCAGCCGTCTGCATTCTGGCTGACGAAACCATTGCGGAACAGGTCTGTGACCGGCCGGTGCACATCACCGGCATAGGATCAGGGTCAGATGCCATGCGCATGGCTGACCGGCCGCATGGAAAAGTTCCGCTGCTTCCGCACGAGCAGGAATCCGATTATGCCCGGCTCAAATACCCCGGGGTGCATTCCTTTCGCGCTGGTCGCATGGCGGCCAAACTCGCGTACGAAATGGCCGGCATCCGGAATCCACTGGAAGAATTAAGTTTTGTCGAACTTCACGATGCCTATACCTCCTCTGAAATTCAAACCTATGAAGACCTGGGATTGTGTAAATATGGGGAAGGCGGCGGTTTTATTGAAAAGGGTATCCCGTTCATGCCGGGGATTGAGTATGGCTTGCCGTTACCGGATCAAGGGCGATTTCCCGTGAATCCCTCTGGTGGACTGTTGGCCTGCGGCCATCCGGTCGGAGCCACAGGTCTGATGCAGGCCGTCTTTGCGTTTTGGCAACTACAAGGCACGATCGAGAAGCATTTAGGCAGTTCGGCATTACAACTTCGCGATCCTCGACGTGGACTCATCCATAGTCATGCGGGCACCGGGACCTATATCACCGTGTCGATCTTGGAGAGGACATAACCACACTATGAAACACTCCGAAACAACCGGCAAACCCGTGGAAAAAAGACAGGAAACGAATCTCCCGGAAGGCGCCCCGTTGATCATCCAGGACCACTACGAAATCGACTACCGGCATAGTTATGCCCAGGATTCCCCCTTCTTTGTGGGTTTGAGTCAGGGCCGGTTGCTGGGATCGCGCTGTACGGGGTGCCGGTATATGTATGCGACACCACGGGCCCATTGCATGGAATGCGGGGCACCCACGACGTGGGAAGCGCTACCACCAACCGGACGCGTGCATACCTTCACGGTCTGCTATTACGGCGGAGAGAGTTTCCTGAAAGAAACTCCCTTTCTGTTGGTGCTGGTGGAATTTGCTCAGGTGAATACACTCTTTCTCTCCCGGCTCAAAGGCATCCCATTGGAAGAGGTTCAGATTGGACTCCCGATTCGTCCACAATTCTCTGACACCCCCACTTTTAAGGTGACCGATGTCTGGTTCGAACCCATTGACCATTCCTGAATGTTCCACGATTCCTTCCTTACTCAAGGAAGTCCGAATGGGAAACATCCGGGCAATTTCCCGTGCCATTACATTACTGGAAACGAATGGGCCGGAAAGAACAGTTCTCCTGGAGGGGCTCGAGCCTTTCTCCGGCCATGCACACGTCATCGGGATCACCGGGTATCCCGGCGCGGGAAAAAGTACCGTGATCGATCAATTGATTACGGCGTACCGGTCACACGGGAAAAAGGTCGGCGTGCTTGCCGTGGATATCAGCAGCTCATTAACCGGCGGCGCCATTCTGGGAGATCGCATTCGCATGCAGCATCATTCGCTGGATGATCGTGTCTACATCCGGAGCATGGGCACGAGGGGACATCCGGGTGGCCTGGCGATGGCGACACGGGACGCCATTCGCGTGCTCGACGCAGCCGGGTTTGATATCGTGCTGATTGAAACCATTGGGATGGGGCAGGAAGAAGGAGAGATCGCACAATTGGCCCAAACGGTGGTGGACGTCGTCGCTCCCGGTCTTGGCGATGACGTGCAGGCCATGAAAGCCGGAATCCTGGAAGTGGCTCATATCGTCGTCGTCAATAAAGCCGATCATCAGGGCGCCCACGAAACCCTTCAATCGTTGCGGGAATGGGTGTCACCGGTGCTGCTGGTGACCGCCACAACCGGAGAAGGCATTCCATCGTTGGTAGAGGCCATTACCCGCCACCAACAGTCCCTTGAAATTGAGGCTCCCGTTCCCGGTTGATCGAGCATATTCTCTTGGGTTGCGTGTCCATTAGGTTCAAACTCGTTGTGTTGGCGGAAGACAGGAGAAAGGCAATGACGTGGTGCCTGGATCTATTGGCTACTCCGCTCCTAGTTCACTCTGGTAGTTGGACGCCTGCCACCTGGCCTCTTGGCGGACGCTGGAATCAATCAGCGGGCCTTGTCTGAGCCCAGCGAGTTGGCCCGCCCTCCTAGTCGTGGCGTCCGTCCAATCTGATGAGCCAGGTGGGGCGTCAATGGTTTTGGGTCCTTTTGCCAAAACAAAAGGGCCTCGGCTGCCGGGCCGAAACCCATAGCTGTTAAGCTAACCAAAGATGTTCCTTGTCCCTGCGCTTGCCTTGCGCTTTTTTTGTGTTATATTACCGATAGCTATATCAAGGCTATCGGCTATAACGGGAGGAGGAACCGATGACGCGAGACGAGCA
>BQIW01000090.1 GCA_021604105.1 Nitrospirales bacterium
TTGGGCGAGGGTTTCGCGAAACAACCAGATGGTCTTGGCATCGGGGATACGTTGATCCAAATCGAGCCCCAAGAACCGCATGAAGGACAGGCGGTCGCGAACCTGATATTCGGTTTGATCATCAGACAAATTATAGAGGGCCTGCAGGACGAGGATTTTAAACATCAGCACGGCATCAAAGGGAGGCCGACCGCCTTGCTTGCGCGTGGAGCGGCGGAGAACCTTTTCCAAGGCCGGCCGAAACTCCGCCCAAGGCACATGGGAGGCGAGCGATTCTAAGGGATCCCCGTTGTGACTCAGTGCGTTGTAGCGGGTGGCGAGATCAAAAAAACTGAGTTGGCTGGGTGTGGACATGAGCTATCCTCCTTGAGCTGGAAGTATCGCAAATGATGCTCAGATTGTCAGGGGTTTTTAGAGGTGCCCTAATGTAAAAAATTTGTCCGTTTCATCAGCTTAGGAATCACCGAAGCTCACCAGAACAAATAGTGCGGTGTTCAAAAAGACCCGTCCAGTCCTGTCCTGAGGCTTCTCGAAGGAAAGGCCGCAGCCGCTGGAGGGGGGGCGGAGCGTACGGAGGAGTACGTGAGCACGGACAAGGGGCGAGAACGCCGCTGGCGGCCTTTTTCAACACTCCCTCTATGGGGAAAATCGGCGGACGAACTCCGCCGCAGCTTGAGAACGGCGGGTCACCTGCATTTTCTGGAAAATATTTTCGAGATAATGACCAACGGTTTTATCGCTCAGGTCGAGTGCTACGGCAATTTCCTTATTGGTTTTTCCTTCGGCCACCAGTGTCAACACCTTCAATTCCTGAGGGGCCAACGATTCTTTTTTGCCATCAGCGGAAGAGATAGAGAGATGCTGCATTTTGGTGAGAACCCGTTGTGTGATCGCAGGATCGAGAATAGACTGACCGGCAGCCACCGTTGTTACCGCACGAACCAACTCCTCCCCGCTGATTTCTTTCAACAGAAAGCCTTTGGCTCCTGCCATGATGGTCGCCATTACCGCCTCGTCGTCGGCAAAGGACGTCAAAAACACCACACGGATTTCAGGAGATGCATTCCGAATCTCACGGCAGGCCTCAATACCGCTCCCGTCCGGAAGACGAACATCCATGAGCACCACATCAGGCTGAAGACGGTCGGCTTCGGACACCGCCGCGGCCCTGGTACCCGCTTCACCCACAACCTGAATATTCGCGGTTTCGGTAAAAAGTGTTTTCAGGCCCAGGCGAAGCACCTCGTGATCATCGACCAGTAAGAGACGGATAGGATTTGTGTTACGCCTGGGCATGGCTTCCTTTCCGTGAAATCTCAAAAAGAATTCGAGTCCCACGGTGAGGCTTCGACCATACCTGAAAATGCGCACCCAATCGCTTCGCGCGTGCGGCCATATTTTTTAATCCGTGGACTCCCTCATGGGTATTTTCAAGATCAAACCCCAGACCATTGTCCATCACTTCCAAACACACGGTACCCTCACGCACTTGAAGGGACACCGTGCCTGACGTAGCGTATGAATGTCGCACACTATTGCTGATGGATTCTTTCACCACATAGAGCAGATGAGTGGCTTCCTCCGGCGTGAGCAGGTCGGCCGCCTTCTGATCGATCTGCAGATGAAAGGGAAGTTTCTGGGATTTTTCCACGGTATGCACAAGGGTGCGCATCTCTTCAACCCATTGCCGTCCATTCATGCATTCCGGTTCAAGACCGCTAATATGTTTGCGCAAGTCTTGAATCACGAATTTAAGTTCCATCAAGACATCGCTGATGCCGGTGAGAGCTTCTTGAGGATTCTGTGGAATGAGCCGCTGGCACCGTTCCAAATTCAGCTTTAAGGCAAATGTGGATTGAATCACGCCGTCATGAAGATCCTGGGCCAGACGCTCCCGGGCTTCCAAGACTTTCCGAAGCTGTCGTTCACTCTGCCGACTGGATTGCTCAGCGTGTTTGGTCTGGATCAATGATGTCCGTAAATCCGAGACGGCCGCCAGATACCCTCGCCCGACATACCCCAGAACGAAGAAATACGCCAGCAACCGGAGGAAATGCCAGAACCACCATCGACTGCCCCAAATCACGGAATAGGTAAACATCAATTCCGCAAATCCGAACATAAGGGCCAATGAGGCAAACAGAATATCTTCGGATCGACCCGAGGTTCGATAATTCAAAAAGAAGTGAAGCGATGCGGCAAAAAACAGCATGCTCGCAAAACTTTTTGGAGCAACGGCGGTTGGCGTGAAGGCCCCTTCACGAACCATCGTCGGTACATATTGCGGAAATCCAATCGTCCATAAGCCAAGGGCAAGGGCCACGCCGGTCATCACCCACGGCATCCATTTAATCGTTGAGTGATGTTTCCCTGATGCAGAGAGCCACATCAGCCCGAATCCCAAGCCTCCCAACAAGCTCGCAAGGCTCCGCAATAACACAAATCCATTCCCTGGTACCGATACCGCGTGAAAGATTTCAAGAATCCCCATCCCGAGAAAGCCACCGGCGAGGGGAAAGAATTTCTGCCTGGTAGGGTCAGCAGTTCTTTGAAGTAGCACAATTCCCATGGAAATGGCGGCCAATCCACCGACGGTTTCCAATGTGGAATGGAGGGGCTCATGAGCCCAACGCCACCCTGGTAAAACTTCAGGTAAAATGACGCCGATGGCCAATGTGGCCATGCTGCCCCCACCAATTCCGACATATAGAAAGAAAGGTTTCATGGTTCGATTTCCGCATTCATTCTTACAATCAACATGAAGTGGTGTCTAGCCCGGCTGGCACAGGCGCATCCTGTCTATTTTTATTGGTTCGCAGGCGAGGCTGACGTTCGAGCCACATCAAGGTTGGGATTTGGGAATAAACGGAGGGGAAATAGTTATGGACCATGCACCATGGTCGGAGTTGATAGTCCGGACGGCAAGCAGATCGGGAAACAGCGGGTGATCAACCATGGCATATCCAGGGAATGGCGGAAGTCGGGCAGGGCGGACGACTCGACACCCACCTGCACTTACCAATCCCTTTGCCACGTGCATATCAAAGGGAGTCTGGTTTCAGACTTTCCCACACAGATGGAGTATTCCTTGCTTATTCAAAACAAAAACCTGGCAGTCGATAAATGTGTTCTCCTCCGGAACCTTTCCGTAATGGTATGTCAGAATTAATTCACTCCTCCAATAGGAGAATGAATTCGAGGCAATTGTCCTGACGCCCCCCATTAGACCGAAGATACAAAGGTTTGCCCAATTACCCGTCAGGATATTCGAAACGCAATCCCAGTCCGCGGATTTCAAGGAAGTGACCTTTGGCAGCTCGCGCGGTAATCAACAGCGAAATTCCCACGCCAAAAAAAATTGGAGTGGGAATAAGGGTTCTGGTATATAGCCTGGTCGGAACTTTAATCGGTATCCTGTTACGGTTGGTGGTGCGTCCCGAAATCCCGGCGTTTGAACCGAGCCGAGGGGCCACAAATTGGTTATCGGCGAAAATCCGTCGATTTCCATCCCAGACGTGAGCCCGTTTAATGTTCAAGGTTCTGGTATTGCTGGTCTCATAATTAACAAACAATTGCCTGGCTTGTGTGGGTTCGAGCCCGGGAACTATTTGAGTTGGAATGGCGAAGTGACACCAAAAGCTTCCCGATTTTGGTTTGTCCTTGCTCCCGGAATCAAAGACTACGAAACGAGAAGCCCAGCCGACCCGAACACAGGCGACAGCACCATGGGTACCGAGATGAATAATGTCTCCGGTTTCATTAATATCTACCCCCTGATTTTTTAACGCTCTCTTTACACCCGCTTTATTGGTCACACTGGGTGAACCAACTCGTTCAAGTAATACGCTGTGTCCATGGACCCAAGAATCATACACGCTCATTGTGTTTTCTCCTTTCAATGGTAATTGAGAACGAATTCACCACAGTATTCCCGAATTAATATTTCGTCCATTAAATTACCTATTGCCAAAAAATTGGGCTAGCCCATCACAATGTTTATGACGTCAGCGGTTCTCTCATCCCAAATGAAAAGATTCCTCTTTTGGACCCACAGGCGGCCAAGTGGTCAAAAGCAAGGTCCCTGGCAGGATGGCTTTGAGAAATATGCTCATCTCTCTCACCAACAAGGTGTGCAAGAAGTGGTGAATAAACGAATTGGAAGAGTAGGGCGCCTCGAGTTGAAGGAGTCATATCCAGGCATCGCCTCAACCGAAAAAAAGACGTCACAGCCAAAAAAGATTAGCAGGACAGGGAAAACAAGTCGAGAGAAGGGATTCGTATAGTGGTGACTCTCAATCCGTAATGCGTATGCACACAGGTTGTTGGAGGCGTGAGGAGTTGAGGAAGACCTAAGCCCCGGTGTGGTTTTCTGGATGGCACAATTGACTGCGGCAAAACAATAGCCTTACCTATGATGTCCACTTGGTCCATACACCCAGGCCCCTCAATTGAGGCGATTTATCTGTGTGAAAATCGATTTCCATATGCTCGGCAACCGGCTCGAATTGGACCAAGACCTCATCAAACATGCCAAGGGATTCACGTTGGAATGGCTTTCCTCACTGTTTTGCTCCTACAGAGTCGATACGTGCCTGCTTTCTTGGAAGCAGGCAGGTCCCCTGCGATACGCGGAAAACTGGAGGCGATTATCTTCCTGTCTAAAAATGTCTCTCTATTTCCTTTTCGACGTCATCCTGGTTTTTTGATGCCCATTTTTTTGATGCGGGCAACCAACGTCGTGGGTTTAATGCCGAGTCGTTCGGCCGCGCCGCCTTTTCCATAAATTCTCCATTCCGCCTGTTCAAGGGCCGCCAACGTATTTTCCCGTTCCCGCAGACGCATGTCTCGTTCCGTCATCACACTCCATGCCATGAGAGACGCATGGGACTCCTGATGCTGCGAAGAAGCTCGTCCTCCTCCCGGCTGAGGGATATCGAATGCTAACCCCTGGCGCTCGGAAAGAATCAGACCCCGCTCAATGACGTTTTGCAACTCCCGAACGTTTCCCGGCCAGTTATAACGTTGCAATTGCCCCACGAGGGCTTTCGTCAGTTTGGGTTGCGCACAGTGGAGCTTTTTTGATGTTACCCCGAGAAGATATTCGGCTAAGAGCGGAATATCTTCTTTCCTTTCCCGAAGCGGGGACATTTCAAGCGGGAAAACATTGAGGCGATAATACAGATCCTGCCGGAAGCGACCATTTTCCACCTCCTGTTTTAAATCCTTGTTGGTCGCGGCAATCACTCTGACGTCCACATGACGCGTGCGTTCCTCCCCCACACGTTCAAATTGCTGCTCCTGCAGCACCCGCAGGAATTTGCCTTGGAGATCCAGAGGAATTTCGCCAACCTCATCCAAAAACAAGGTTCCCCCATCCGCAGCTCCAAATCTCCCGGCCCGATCTTTGACCGCTCCGGTAAATGCCCCTTTCACGTGGCCGAAAAATTCACTTTCAAACAAATCCCGCGGAATGGAGGCACAATTCACGCGGATTAGCGGCCGGTCTTTCCGTTGACTGCGTTTATGAATTTCCCTGGCAACCAATTCTTTTCCCGTTCCGGATTCACCGAGAATCAGCACAGTGGCCTCCGTGGGTGCCACAAGAGCGATTTGACGAATCACGTTGTGTAGGGCCGGGCTTTGGCCAACGAGATCACCGAAGGCCCCGGCTTCAAGGACTTCTTCCTGTAAATACCGGTTTTCCGCTTGCAAGCGATTTTGTCGTTCCAGGAGGGCTTCTGCCTGTTTTCGTCCGCTAATATCAACCAGAAATCCTTGATACCACTGCACCTCTCCTTCCGCATTGCGAATCACCCGGGCATTTTCTGAAATCCAGATTGGTGTACCGTCCGCCCGATAGACCTGCGACTCGAAGTCCGTAATGACATCCTGACGCTCCAGTAACCGGCAAAACTCCTCCCGCTTGGTTGGCTCGACATAGAGTTGGCCACCGATATCTTTGACGGTTTCCATCAAAGCTTCAGGGGAGTCATACCCCAACAAATGACTCAGAGCCGTATTGGCATTGAGGAAGGCACCGGCAGGTGTCGCCTGGTAGATCCCTTCCACCGCTTGATTAAAAATGGCGCGATATTTTTCTTCCGATCGCTGAAGGGCTTCTTCAGATTCTTTTCGCTGAGAAATATCTCGAATGATTCCGCTGAAAAAGAGCCGGTCCTCTTCTTTCCAGGCAGAAAGCGTGAGTTCGAGGGGGAATTCTTCTCCGGTTCTTCGCAAACCACTCAGCTCCACGGTTTCTCCGAGAATTCGCGTCTCTCCCTTCGTGCTGTATCGCTCGAGTCCGGCTTGATGCGCCTGTCGGTATCGATCCGGCATGAGCATGGTGAGAGGCTGCCCGACGGTCTCTTCGCTTTCATAACCGAAGATGTCTTTGGCACCCTTATTCCAAAACAGGATGGTCCCTGATTGATCCGCGATAATGATGGCATCGTGAGATGACTGGGCTACGGCTCGAAACCGCATCTCTGCCGGATAACTGTCCTTGGTGTTGCTCATCATTTCGATTAGCCTTACGGGGACGTTAAAAATGGACGACCATGGAGGAATAAGTATATATATCCCATTTAACAAAATTTTGTTGTCATTCAGCAAAATATTGTTGTTCAACAAAATATTGTTGAATGCATTTTGAAATATAAGAAACTAATTACTTAAAAATCAACATCTTATATTTTATATAAATTTGGCATAGCATCTGCTTATAGTATTGAGCAGAACATGTTGCATCTGTTGGCAAACATAGCCAGGCATTACTCGCATTAATCACATTTATGATCTTGGAAAGGATGGAAGAATGAAGAATCGACATTCAGGTCGGATAGGGTTGGGAATTGCGCTCGTGGTAATGACCGGAAGTCTTTTTACATTGGCCTCACAAGTCGAGGCTAAAAAGGTGAAGGTGGAACTCACCGCTGTGGAAACGGAAGTCATCATTGACGGTAAAGGCACCACTTATAAAGCATGGACCTTTAACGGACAGGTTCCAGGTCCTGTCGTCCGCGTGACCGAGGGCGACCAGGTGCACTTTATCCTCAAAAACCACGAAAATAATGGTCGCCCGCATTCCATGGACTTCCATGCAGCGGAAACGGATTTCCTCGCGAATTATCGTGACGTGAATCCTGGTGAGTCTCTGGAATATGTCTGGGAAGCGAAACGGCCGGGAATCTTTGCGTACCACTGCGGGTCATTTCCGATGATTCAACATATTGCCCGTGGCATGTTCGGTGCCGTTATTGTGGACCCCAAAGATGCGAGTGCATTGCCAAAGGCTGATCGGGAATATGTGCTGGTTCAATCGGAGTTATTCACCAAAGATCCTGATGACGTCACGGCGATGATGGACGCGAAAAATGACCATGTCGTCTTCAACGGCGGGGTATTTAAGTATGATCCCGTTCATGCAGCCAAGGGAGGAGAGTTCCTCACCGCCAAGCCGGGAGAACGTGTACGATTTTACTTCGTCAACATCGGGCCGAATAATTTTTCCTCACTTCATCCGATTGCAGAAATTTGGGACGATGTCTGGCCCAGCGGAAATCCCGCCAACCGCATGCAAGGGATCCAAACCCAGGTGATCGGCGCGGCGGATGGAGCGATTCTGGATGTGGTCGTGGAACAGAAAGGGGTCTATCCGATCGTAACTCACTCCCTGAAAGATGCGCTCACGGGAGCCATTGCTCTTCTTGAAGTAAGCGATGAAGCCAAGGATCTGGCTCTGATGCCTTCGGTGGGTCCCCAAGCCCCGGAAAAAATTGCCCAAAATAAGTAAAGGGCATCTTTTTCGACCCGCCTATCGCTTCGTGGGAGGCATACTCATCGCCTCCCACGAAGGACCGTGTTCTCCCCCACCCTCCATTCACGTTCTTTACGTTTTTAATCCAGAATACCTGGGACCCTTATAGCGGTCCTCAGGAACCTACTTCAAAATGACCCGTCCGTTTTCTTCCAGCTGCCTTTTGGCTCTAGACCCGGAGAGGACTTCTTACATTTTTCAGTTCTCCATCATTTCCAGCCTGGTATCGAACTCATGCCCGCATTGGACACATCGAATACAATCGGATTCCACCAACGGTTCATCATCTCGAATACCCATTCCCCCACAATCCGGGCATCGGGCTAAATGAACCTTTTGATCGTCGACGGTTTCGAATTGGGTCCCATGAAGACAAAACACCGGTTCCCCGTCAAGAGCCCATGGCTTCCCCGCCTTATCAACAACCGGCAGGACCAGATAATGTTGCGCCACATAAGCCTCCTGCTCGGTTCGTGTCGGAAGACCATCTTGAACCAGCTTGCCGGTTTTGACCTCGTAAAGTGCACCTTCTTTGGGAATGACTTTTGTAGGTCCCATCTACACCTCCTCTCATTGTGAACGAACCAATTTTTTCACGTGCTCTCTTCTGACGACACCTCCGGATGTGGTCGTACAAGTGTATGGCCATGGCATCGTTGCCAGACAATCATTTCCCTTACAGATATACCCTTCAATATGAGTCGGAACGCGAAAGTCACGGCAACCAATTGCATGTTTGGATATTTCGGTCGTTCGCTCCGGTCTTTTCCCTTTTTCGGATCTCCTCACAATATTTTTTCTCCACCGGCACCGGAGTTTTACTGTTTATCCGGACTCGACCCGTGCCTTCAGGCCATCTTCATCAATTCAGCAATCGCCCCACTGACACCGGCAAAAATCTGGTGGGGCTTGGCTGATCCATACATATAGGCAGGCGTGGTGATGACTTTATTGCTGTGGTCCACGACATATTGTTCCACCGCGCAATTCTGATGTTTGGCACCGGTTTTTTCTAACTCAGATGCGGTTCCGGCGTCTTCTCCAATAGTCACATTGACACCCCTTTTGCCCAAAGCCAAAGCCATGATCGCCGGCGCGATACAAATGGCCGCGATCGGCTTTTGGCTTTCATTAAATTCTTTCACGATTCTGGCCACCTGTGGATCAATGTGCCCACCACTCCCCTTTTCTCCAAAATCACAGAGATGTAACGCGGCTCCAAAGCCTCCTGGAATGGCCAAGGCATCGAAATCCTTCGCCTGGAGTTGTTCTAACGGCTGAATCTCCCCGCGAGCAATACGAGCAGCCTCCTGTAACGCATTTCGTTTCTGTCCGGTGGGTTTTTGAGTGAGATGATTCGTTTCCTCAACATCTTTATTCGGAGCGAACACCTCATAGGCCGCTCCGTTTTGGCCAATGGCAATGAGCGTGCTAATGGATTCGGTAATTTCAGCTCCATCTAAAAACCCACAACCTGAAAGAATCACGGCTACTTTTTTCATAATTTCCTCCTTTTCTCTGAATACCGCACAAAGGACAGCCTACACAAAATGGACTGTCCCAGTATTTTGTCATAGGTGTTACGCTAGTATGACTCCGGGATGAAGGTCAATCTCTCGCTATTCTGCAATTCTCTTCCGGTTTCGTGTACTCCACCTCTTGGGATGCCCTTACAGAAAATAACGCTTCCTCTCAACTCTCGACCAGCCGGCACAACAATCTTCTATATGTCTATATTCACCAACAAGCCTTCCCATGGTACGCTATTGGGGATTCTCCACATTTTTTTTGAGGGAGCCCATGAATCAACAGCGTTTTGATTTTCGGGGAACAGGATTCAGTTGTTTATGGTTATTTATCTGGACGTGGGTGTTGACCGTGATCACCTTTGGCTTATTTTTTCCGTGGGCCTATTCCGCTCAACAGCGGTGGATTTCGGAGCACACCTTCATCGGGAATCGCCAACTCGTCTTTCACGGAACAGGATTGGGATTTTTTGGGACCTGGCTCCTGATCATGGTGCTCACGATCATCACCTTCGGACTCTATATGCCGTGGGGCTTTTGCCGGTTGAAACGGTGGCAGACGAATAATCTCGCATTCGCAGACGAGGAATTCCAAAGGTAACTCCAGGTCAACATCAATGACGATTCTTATCCTGGCTGTGGGGAGTTACGGGGATGTCCTGCCCCTCGTGGGGATGGCCAGAGAACTCCAACAACGCGGGCATAGGGTCACAATCTTCACCAGTGCCCATTTCCAAGAACTGGTTCACAAAGCGGGAGTCGCGTTTATCGCGTTGGGAACGGCCGATGACTATGACGCGATAGCCAACAATCCGGCTTTGTGGCATCCCCACAAAGGCTGGCGGCTCCTCATGAAACAGATCGTCTCGAGCGCCTTGGGAGAAACCTATACGCTCCTCAAGTCAAAAATCATCCCAGGAAATACCCTGCTGATCAGTTCCACCCTGGGGTTTGCCGCTCGCCTTCTTCAAGAAACCCACCACATCCCTCACGCCACAGTCCATTTTTCACCAGGCGTCTTTCACTCAGCTCACCAAGCTCCGAAAATCCCCGGCCTGCCACTTCCGGATTGGTTGCCTGTTGCATTCAAAGACGGCATGTGGAAATTCCTGGATCACACGGTCATCGATCCGATAGTGAAACCCCAACTCAATCATTTTCGCCGTCAGCTCGGCCTGCCCCCAGTCTCACGGATCTTCCACAACTGGCTGCATTCACCCGACCTGGTCTTGGGCCTGTTCCCTGAGTGGTTTGCTTCCCCTCAACCTGATTGGCCTCCGGAAACGCATGTCACCGGCTTTCCCCTTTATGATGAAGCTCCCGACAGTGACCTTCCCGCAACCGTTCAAAAATTTTTGGATGCGCACCCAGCCCCCTTGATCTATACGCCGGGCTCGGCCAATAAACATGGCCAATCATTTTTCAAGGAGGCGGCCGAAGCCAGCCGGGAACTGGGACAGTCGGCGATTTTTCTGACCCGATATCCGGAACAACTACCTCCCTTTCTCCCGAAGGGGATCACGCACTTTTCCTATGTGCCCCTCAGCCAGCTCCTCCCGCATGCAGCGGCCCTCATCCACCATGGAGGCATCGGGACCTGTTCCCAGGCTTTACGAGCAGGCACCCCGCAAGTGATTCAACCCCTGGCATTTGACCAATTTGATAATGCCGCTCGGATCGAAAAATTAGGGGTGGGCAGGATGATTCGGAAACGAAACTTTAGAGCTTCCAACATTGCCGCGAGGCTCCAGACCCTGCTCAGCTCTTCTGATGTGAAAACACAGTGCCGACGTCTTCTTGGCTATTTCCTGGATAAAGATCATCTCGGGAAAAGCTGTCATTTGCTCGAAACAACTTTTCGAATGATGTGACGGATTCACAGCCAGGGAGTGTTGAATAATAAGGATGTTCAAGGGCAAGTTTGCGCAGGATGAGATTACTCATCAAAGGCTACGGGTCGGTTCAAAAAAGTCCGTCCAGCAAGGCCGCAGCCATTTGTACGCGCGGAGCGTAGGCTTAGTACGTGAGCACGGGAAAATGGCGAGAACGCCGCTGGCGGATTTTTTCAACAGACCCAGTCATACCATGCATGAAGGACGGACATTGTCTCTTGTCAACACATATTTCTGTGGTTCCTCTTCGCTCAAATGCCCCTGACGCTTGATGAACTTTGCAAGCCCTTGGTAGAGTGCCAGAATTGTGACGACACCTTCTCCCTTACAATTCAAAAAGAAAAATCCAAAAGCCATTATCTCCACAAAATTCGGGGATATAGAAATCCGTTTTTTTACGGACGACGCACCCCGACATGTGGAAAGCTTCCTCAATCTCATCAGGTTGAAATTTTATGATGGCACCACCTTTCACCGGGTCGTGCCGAAATTTCTAATCCAGGGTGGGGACCCCCTGAGCAAACATCCAGACCGGGAACTCCATGGCACCGGAGGACCGGGGTTTAGCCTCCCGGCCGAACCGAGTGATCGGCCTCACCGTCGCGGGACGGTTGCCATGGCCAAAGTTCCACGAAATCCCGATGCCACCCGGGATATCTCCGATAGCGGATCGCAGTTCTATATCATCGTGGAAGACACCAGCAGTCTTGATCGCATGTATACGGTGTTCGGCAGAGTGGTGAAAGGTATGGAGGTGGTCGATCAGATTGCCGCCTTACCATGCGATAGCCGGGAAAATCCGCTGGAACCGGTACCAATGAAGATCAGAGCAGAGGAATAGCCCTTAAGCGGAGTGTGGAATAATACTGATCTCCGAGGTCAAAACTTCGCACAGCCATACGGCCCCTTGGAAGATTCGGGTCCGTTCCAAAAAGCATGCTCTGAGTCTTCCCGAAGGGTCCGTCAGGCAAGGCCACAGCCATTTTTACGCGCGGAGCGTATGTGTAATACGTGAGCACGGAAAAATGGCGAGAACGCTGCTGGCGGCTTTTTTCAACAGACCCATTAGACAAACACGATACTGGCGTACGTCACCGTCGAATTAAACTGATCGGTAATGCCCCGATCATAGCGTAGCACCTGCCCTTTGAAATCCTCCCCATCACGCTTGAGCAATTTCATCAGGGAAAAAATGACCCCAAACCCTAAAATGCGCCGCTGATTTCCCTCTTTCAAGATAAATTCTGCGAACCCTTCCGGATCCGCTTCTTCCACCTTCTTCAACATTTCCAGATCAATCTGCATACATCGGTGAAATGAAAAATCAGTGGGAGGAGCTTTATCTCCATAGCGAATCCCGATATGCGCCAAATTGGCGCTGCCAATGACACACACCTGTTGCCCGCTGGCCTGGATCGCACGTTTAGTTATGGTGAGAAATTGATCAATGCGGTGAAAGAGCTGTTGATACTCCCCACCTGTCAATGTCTCAGGCGGAAAATCCACGAGAATCGGTACCATGGAAATATCCCGCCCCTCACCCAGCGCATGCTTAAGAAATGGCAGTTGCAACTCCAGGCTATGCTCTCGAAGATGGGCAATATCCTCCACAAAAAAAGTTTCACCGGTTTCTTTGCGGATTAAGTCGATAATCGCACGGTTGACCGGCACGGTCCCAAACGGCGTGTCAAAATCTTTATCCGTAAAGGCAATTCCCCCTTCAAGACCGGCATGGCACGTGCCGATCAACACCAACACATCCGGGACCTGACCTTCCCGTAATTCCTGATAGCCCCACGCGTAAATGGGGCCGGCATCTTTTAATTCATAATTCGGGGCGACAAGACCCTTAATCGTCTGACCGGCACATTCCGCTTTGCCTTTTTCCGGACCTTCTTTGGAGGAATAAAACCCGTCGATCTGCGCTCGCAATTTGGCCGGATCGGATTCATATTGCTGCCCGGCGAACGCCATCGGTCTCAAGTCAAGCTTTCGATAGGCCTCAAAGGCTTGCGCTTGCACCTGCTTCAGTCGCTCCCCTTCCAAAAACAATTTCTCGTCCAGATCGCTCACCAATTTTGTGAGGCGATCCGGCATCATAAATTCGCCATACTTCTTGAGATACTCGGCACCAACCTGTTCCAGGGAATGTTCTCCATCAAAAAACTGAAACAGATAGAAAAAATTCAGGGGCAATACCAGCTTTTCAGAAGACAGGCCGGAAGGGTCCCACAACACAATGTATTGCTCTTCCCCCTGCTTCAGCGGGGAATATTGCAAATTCCGCAGAAGCGGGTAGTTTTTGGAATCTTTTTCGACGGTCTCGGTACTCATATGA
The DNA here is from genome assembly GCA_021604105.1 of Nitrospirales bacterium. Taxonomy (GTDB): domain Bacteria; phylum Nitrospirota; class Nitrospiria; order Nitrospirales; family UBA8639; genus Nitrospira_E. The sequence continues at coordinate 13,573 of BQIW01000090.1, forward strand.
AAGGTCCTATCCTGGCTGAAAGGAAAAATTTGTCTCAAACCAGATTATTATACGGGGGCCTTGATCGGGCCCGCAACCAATCAGGACAAGGGTTTTTGAGTGCCTTCAGTAACAGCCCTCTTTTATGAGGTGATTTCTTGCTCGTGAGACCAAATCCGTGAAACAGTTTGAAAATTCTCCTCGCAAAGACTGAAAAGAGAACCGGGCGCACCAGCTAAATGAGCAGTTCCAACTATAACAGCGGCCCACATTTCTTCTTGTTTTGGAGATTCCGCAAAAGTGTTCTGAATTCGGTTGAACATGTATAAATCACGACCGGTTTCTATCGAGCGGGAAATTTCTAAAGCTCCTTCCCGCTGACTCTCGAGCCGCTCGGATTCAGAAAGGTAGGCAACAGTAGTCCTACGGAGAAGTTCATCAATGGTCAAATTTCGACATTCAGGAATCTTTGGCAAGAGCCATGAGGCAAGGTTATTTTTCTTAGCAGATATCATGGCCTCCTCTATTAACGGGCCATTTCCCGTAAATACATCATCCCTTGAACGACCTTCCAACATCCATATTACATTAGTTTCATGAAGTAACTCTCCGTAAACATCGGGTTCGTGGGCAAGGGCTTCCGCATACAGTCTACAGAAATCCTCTGGTAGATTAGGATGCGTTTCTTTTAATTCAAAAAAAAGAGCTCTTCGTTTTTTTACACCAGCCTCGTAGGTGGATTTTGCCCACTCAAAGGCAATGAAATGCGGCAAACAGTCATACCTTTGGAGAGCTCGCTTTATCGAAGCCGTGAGTCTTTCTTTGTCACCAGGGTCATCATGAAGTGACCCAAGAAATAGGATATCCTTCAATAAAAATTCTACTTTCAAATGATGAAGAATTTACCGAAATTAGGTCTTCTGCCCTGCCATCCGTTTGGCCAATCGCTGGGCGACGCGTTTCATGGCGGTGGAACGGTCACGAGGGTCCAGCAGCACATTCAGCACATGGACCTGCTTCTGATCATCAACGGCAATACTCAAAGCTTCGACTAATTGCCCGAACGTGTCCACTCGATGCCCCACGCCTCCGCACAACACATCACAAATCTTCTCGTACTGCCATTCATGGATGTCATTGAACGGACCTTCGAGAATTTCCCGTTCCGTCCCATAGCCGCGGTTATTTAGCACCACCACAATGGGGGCCTGGCCATAGCGAATGCAGGTGGACAATTCGGTGCCGGTCATTTGGAATGCGCCGTCTCCAACTAATACAAGTGGTCTCAGTCCGGGATCAGCAAACCCCGCACCGAGAGCGGCCGGGACACTAAATCCCATGGAGGTATAATAGGCCGGAGACAGAAACTCCGCACTTTTTCGGACACGCAGATCCGCAGCGGCAAACAGCGACTCCCCGACATCGGCAATCACCACCGTTTTTTCATTTAACAGTCCATCCAAATATCCGAACACATTGCGAAGGGTTACTGCCGCTTCCGGACCAGGTGGATCAAAACAGACGCTATCGCGTGGCGGGAGCGCTCGTGCAGGAAATGACGGCAAGGGGGACGCCACCAGTGCTTGGATAAAATCTTCAAAACGTACGTCCTCATATTTATGATGCTTGATAGCGATAGAGTCCGCCGTCGCATGAACGGTCCGGCCTGCCGCAAGGAGCGTGGCATGCGCTTTGACGTCCTCAACATCGGTGAGCAGTGTTCCTAAGGTCAGCAAACAGTCGGCATTTTCCACGAATTCCAGAATTTCCTCCCGCCCCACCAGTCCGCCATACACCCCGATATTCAATGGATGGTCTTCGCGAAGGACGGACTTTCCCAGCAAGGTCGTGGCGATAGGCACATTCATGTGTTCGACCAGTTCGTTTAATTGGTCCTGTAGCCCGAATCGATGAATTTCAGCGCCGGCCAGAATAACCGGACGTTCGGAACCGGACAGAATGCCGCGAACTTCTGCAACGGCTTCTTTGAGTGCCGCCGGATCACTCTGGCAATCGGTAACTTTCGGTGGTGTTATTGAAGCCACCTGCACGGGAGTCATCACGAGGTCTCGAGGAATCTCCAAATAGATCGGTCGCTTGAATTGCATTAACGCCTTCAAGGCCCGGTCAATCTCCCGTTCGGCAGTATGAGGGTCATCCAACACGACGGCAGCCACGGTAATTTTTTCAAAAACATCGCGTTGGGTCGAGAAATCACGAACCATGTGATGCAGGAAGGGATTATTGACTCGTTCATGCAGACCGGGTGAGCCGGAGATCAACACCACCGGCGACCGCTCGGCATAGGCACAGGCAACGGCATTGACCATATTCAAACCACCCACGCAATAGGTCACACATGCGCCGCCAATGCCATGTATGCGCGCATAGGCATCCGCTGCAAAGCCCGCACAATCTTCCCGGGTCGTTCCGATGTGCCGGATGGGTGATTCTTCAATAAGCTTAAAGAGCGTCAGCACATAATCGCCGGGAATGCCAAAAATATGATGCAGCCCCAGCTTGTATAAGCGGTCAAGCAGAAGAGTACCAATGGTGTAGGAGTCAGTCATTATGTATCCAACCTCATGGACATTATATCGGAATAAAGTCCAATTAAAAGAAGCCAGGCATTAGTGCCCACACTTGCACAGATCTCATCGATAAGGTAATCAAGAGGATACTTTCAAAACAATTGGATTTACCCATTCAGGAATTGAACAGACTCATTGACGACTCGGTGATCCTAATTAGGAAGGGTATAAAACTCACTACATTCTTCAATTTAACCACTCGGCAATCGTAGAAGGTAGAAGTCTATCTTTAGTATACAGATGACACAAAACAGATTTTTGCGCTCAGGAGGTCCTATCTGAACTAACTGAGCTTCCACCGTTTTCCATTCGAGGCAGAAAATGCCGACGTAGCGAGGCAGTCGAATGATAGGGCATTCGCATGAATCACGGAAGATATCTGTCGATATCGAGTGCCCCGTGAAATACTCCCAAAATATCAATACTGGATGAGGACCTCAGAAGGTATGCAATCCGGTAATGTCCGTAAAGCAAGATTCTGATATCACCATCGGTCTCGGTGCGATACTTGTGGCCGATCTCGGGGAAACGTCGTAGAACCTGGGCTTTTTCGTAAATTCCAGAGACGACTTTCTGGTCTGCATCTGGATTATCTGCGGCGATGTATTCGAATATGTCATAAAGCCAGCGATGAGCTTCCTCAGTCCACCTTATTTCTGCCATGTGCGAATACGGCGCTCCATGTCTTCGTTGGATATAACGCGTCCACTGCGAGAATCCACAAGACCGCGCTCGATCATCCTCTCAAAGGCGAGTTCCCGCATGATTTCCTCATACGTCGCATCTTCAGGTTGAGACTGAATTACTTGGGTCATTTTTTCTTTAACGTTTGACATATCACACTCCCCTTTAACAGAGGTTCAGGCCTCTTGATCATACTGACCGCCATAGCATACGAACCCTGTCCGCAAACTTCTGCCTGATTGTCGTATTGATTTATAGAATTGTCAACGCTATCCACTGCGCAGTGGCAATATGAAATATGCCTCCATCCAAAAGAAACCAAGATAGATTCCCGATTACCAAAGTCGAGAGTGACGAAGAAGATAACCCCGGCTTTTTTACCTGTGCACAGATCCTTCGCTGTGGGGTCAGGATAATGGTATGGACTCCCCCTTTAAGGACGGCATCGAGTGTGCCAAGCTGGATGACCATTTACCCAGCGTTCAACGAAAAGGAGGAGTCAGCATGAAGCGTACAACAATTGGGATCGATCTGGCCAAGAATGTGTTTGAAGTGTACGTGGAAGATGAAGGAGGACAGGACATCACACGCTGTCGACTGTCTCGAAAAAAGATGTTGCCGTGGTTTGCGAACCGTGCGCCGGCCCTCGTCGGCATGGAAGCCTGTGGCGGCGCCCACTATTGGGCCAGAGAGCTCGCGAAGCTGGGGCATACGGTCCGCTTGATTGCCCCGCAGTATGTCAAACCGTGGGTCCAGACGAATAAGAGTGATCAGGCCGATGCCCGGGCCATTTGCCGGGCCGTGCAAGAGCCGGGGATGCGGTTTGTCGGGATGGCCAGCGAAGCGCAGCAGACCGTGCAAGCCCTCCATCGGGTCCGGAGTCGGTACCTGGACAATCGAACCGCCCTGGTGAACCAGACCCGTGGGATCTTACTGGAATACGGCGTGGCCATTCCCATGGGGGTCGCCTCGGTTCGGAAAACGCTGGCTCTTCTCCTGACCGAGGAGCGATGGTCGGCCTTGGTCCGGCAGTTCTTGGCCGACCAACAGGCCGAGCTCGAGGAATGGGACACCAAGATTGAGGCGGTGACGGCCCAGATCAAACGGGAGAATGCGCGGCAGCCGATCTGTCAGCGCCTCGAGCAGGCTCGGGGGATTGGGCCCTTAGGCGCCTCGGCCCTCTGGGCCAAAACGGCGGGCCAGGCCTATCAAAACGGGCGCCATGTCGCGGCGGCCTTGGGGTTGGTGCCCAAGCACACCGGCACAGGCGGGAAGGTTCGGTTAGGGAGGATCAGTAAACGGGGGGATCGGTATCTCCGACAGTTGCTGATTCATGGGGCCCGGGCGGTGGTGCGACAAGTGGGGGAGCAACCCGATTGCCTCAGTTGTTGGATCCGCCGCGTGGTGGCCCGACGGGGGATGAATAAGGCGATTGTGGCCTTGGCGAACAAGAATGCGCGGATGGCGTTCGCCCTCATATCCAAAGCCCAGCCGTATGATGTCGCCAAAATGTGCGGGGCCGTGTAAGGAAAACGAAGAAGCGCTTCCAAGGATTGCGTAGCAGGAGACACCAACTGATGGGCGGAAGTGGTCACCCCTCGCGGGAGCAAACCCTGAGCTTTGTCATCGGCTGAGTCATCAAGCCGTCAGGATGCAGAGGAGCTACCGCGCGACAACCATCAAGGCTCGGAACGAAAACGGTTCCCTCACGAAGCCGGATATATGACCGCAGACCCTTCTCTCATCAGAATGAATGCCTGCTTGCAAACAAGGGGGAGTCCATATATGACAAATTGGGAAGGGCTTCAAGGAGTCATCACGTGCGCGTTCAATGTCGGAGTGGTGAACTGGAAATTTCCCCCCATCGGGAGGTTGGTAGACAGAGGCCGGTTAAACCGGAGTTTGCTTACGGATACAGATGACACCAGACCTGGTGGCCTTTTTCGGGAGGACCGATATGAGTCAACTTGGGTTCTACTGTTTTGCAGACATCCATGACTTCCGGACAGCGGGGATGGAACCGGCATCCGGCGGGAGGATGTAAGGGCGACGGGACATCGCCAGGAAGGATAATACGTTTGGGTGGTGCTGTTGGATCAGGAACCGGATTGGCGGAGAGCAGTGCTTGCGTGTAGGGATGCTTGGGAGTGGCAAAGAGATCCTCAGCAGGAGCGACTTCCGCGAACTTGCCCACATACATGACCGCGATCCGGTCTGCGAGATATTGCACCACATTGAGATCATGCGTGATGAACAAATAGGAGAGGTGAAATTCCTGCTGGAGATCGCGAAGCAGGTTCAGGATTTGCGCTTGAATGGACACATCCAGTGCCGATACCGCTTCATCACAGACGATGAATTTTGGATTGAGCGCGAGAGCACGTGCAATGCCAACCCGCTGACGTTGGCCGCCTGAGAATTCATGCGGATACCGTGACTGATGCTCCGGCCGCAAACCCACACGAACAAACAACTGACTCACTTGATCCTGCAGGTCCTGGCCTTTGGCAACCTGGTGAATCTTGAGTGGCTCCGCCACAATGGCCCCGATGGTCATGCGCGGATTGAGTGAGCTGTACGGGTCCTGGAAAATGATTTGCATCCTGCGCCGCGTCTGCCGTAATTCCTTCGAAGAGAGTGCCAACACATCTTTTCCCTCGAAGGTTACCGTTCCCGCAGTCGGTTCCATGAGCCGGAGAATACTTCGTCCCACCGTGGTTTTGCCGCAACCCGACTCTCCGACGAGACCCAATGTCTCTCCCTGTTTCAGGTGGAAAGTGACATCGTCGACCGCCTGGACCCATGCCGACACACGGGAAAAGAGTCCGCTTCGGACGGGGAAATATTTCTTCAATCCTGCGACTTGGAGTAGGGATGTTGTGGATTCAGTCATCAGTAACAACGAAATCTCAAAGTGGGATTAAGGATGTTTGTACAACGAAATCAGACTTGCAAATCTATTCCCTCATGTCTCTTTTTTGTCATATAACCAGCACACAGTTTCATGCGACTCTCCTACTTGCACCGTAGGTGGGGGCTGAAGAGGACAATGATCCATCACTTCCGGACAGCGTGAGGAAAAGTGACACCCCGCCGGATACTGTAAAGGGGA
>BQIW01000091.1 GCA_021604105.1 Nitrospirales bacterium
GGGCGTCTAAGTGTTCCTCCCGTGCTTGGTTCTCCCGAATAGCAATAAATTCCATTTCCGGTGTGATGATACCCTTCCGGGCATAATGCAATTGCGTAACATTCCGACCTGTTTTTGCGCGAAGTGGTGGGCGTTGCAAATTGAACCGGATGGCCTGTAAGGCGGGATCGTTGGCCCGAGTTCGTCCGTACTGTGAACTGACCTCCTTTAAAGGTTCTATATCCTGCCGTTCCGCAATCCAATTCTTTCTGAGGGGATGGAGCCCTTTTCGCACATCAATGTGGAGAGCAGGATCCGTATAGGGTCCTGAAGTATCATAGACGATGACAGGAGGGTTTTGAACTTCAGTATGGTCTTGCGGACTATGGCTTGGGGCTTGATGTATTTCTCGCATAGGGACCCGTACATCTGGTCTCGAGCCGGTTCGATATATTTTTTGTGAGCCGGGAAACGGTTGAATTGATAAGGAAGAGTGAGGAATGCGGGGCTCCTCAGAAATGACATGTAATGATGGTGTCGAAGGGCTAGATGCGGTGGTTTGGGGTGGTGTCATGCAAACCCTCTCTTTCTGGGGTTAGGGAATTGGTCCGGGGGGCTGCCTCAAAAAAACAAAAAGCCGCCCCTTTTTAGCTAAAGAGTGCGGCTGCTTGTGCGGGCTTTCTTGGCTCCTGCTTCCCTACGCTGGTATTATCCAGGTCAGGTTGTGAGGGTCGTCCCCATTTTCTGGGACTCTCAGCTTCTTGCACCCCTAGCAAGTCCATGTTAAGTCCGGTTCTGTTTGTTTGTCAAACACCGGGCCCTTACTTTTTTGTTGAAAGATTCCGTTAGGAAGAGCAATCCACTTAATGTGCTGTGAATGTCAACCTCCTTCCCTAAGGTTCTTATATACTGCGGTTATATCCTCGATTCCCAATCGAATGTCCAAATTGGCCTGACAAAACTCTATGCCACGATTACCAAGTTCTCTTCCATGGTCAGGAAGTGTCAGGATCTGTGCTATTGCCGCTGATAAACCAGCAACACTTTTATTAGGTACTAAAATTCCATGACCTACCTTTTTTAGAAGCTCGGTTTCACAACCCGTATCAAACCCCACAATGGGTATCCCCATAGCCATGGCTTTATAGGTGGAAAGATTTGTTTCCTCAAAAACCATTGTACGAAGATACACCGTGGCGGCTGCATAATAGGGTAGAAGGTCATCCTGATACCCAACAAGACGTACATGGCCATAAACGCTTAAATTTTTGGCGCGCTCCTCTAATTCTGATAGCTGATTTCCATCACCAACCAAAAACCAATGAAGCTGAGGAAATTGTCGTAAAAGATCAGGGAGGGCTTCCAATGCATATGCATGTCCCTTGGATGAGTCCAGGCGCCCGACAGAAAGTGTAATTAAGGCATCTGACGGCAAATGATATTTTTCTCTAATTGATTTATGGAACTGTTGCCGTTGATGTCGAATCTTATTGATTTCTTCCAGATCAAGAATTCCCCGAAGAGAAACAATTTTGGAATCGGGAATACCTGCCGAAAGCAACTCATCACGGCAGCGGGAGGCAGCGGTGAAGAAACAATCGAATAAGGCATGAAATCTGACGAAAAGTTTTGGCACCCATGCTTTTCCATCATTAACCATTTGGGAAAAGAGGGATGGAACCAGATGAACCACCGGGCGCCGCAATATTATTTTTAAAGGTAGACCGATGGTTAAGACATAATTCGTATGCATATTAATAATGTCCGGTCGGAACCGGATTAAGGCCTTCCCAACATGCCACAACGCGGACATGTAACGTACCAGAAACCATGTCAAATCCCAGCGATCCAATATTTTCAGTAAACGCCGTTTGGGAACTTGGTTATAGGCCCCTTTCTCTCGCAGAAGATCTGCATAGATCCATTTCCCTTTGTTCGGTGAAAAGGAAATAACCAAGTGCTTGACCTTATCCGATGGAGTTAACCGCACAATATCCCACAGCAGTCTTGTTGTGCCATAACCGGTAATTCTATCAATCAGATGGAGGACCCGTATCGGCGCGTTATCCTTGATCACTCCGGTTACTTTTTTCATGCCAGGCTGCTTTTAAATTCATGAATTGATCTCATTGGGATGAATCTCTCTTCAAATGGCATGTATCCTTGCAGAAGTGGTGTATTGGGAGATGCGTTCTACCGAGCACGATACACAGTCAGTATCCGGCCGAAATAAACTCGGGCGGTAAATTGCCGCAAAGTCTTAGGACGTTATCCCACCAGATGCTTCTGTTTGTACATGGTGTCAGCGCTTCCCGATTATACTCTGTTGTTTAAACCAAAGTGTCGTGTTTATTGCATACCTCAATTTCTCTACAGGAGATTCGGTTATTGTGAAAAGTTCATTTCAGGGATGACCCCACCTACTGTTGAACCCAAAAATGATAATAATGCTGAAGAGATGCCGGTAGGTATCCAGAACTTTCATAAAATTTACAGGCCTGCACATTGTCCTTCTGGGTGATTACCTCAGAAATATTTATACCATTGGATAACAGCCATTCATGTAGCCTCTTAATCAACAATGAGCCGATTCCCTGCCCATGGACATTTTTCTGTACTCCCATCAAACCTATTTTTCCCATACCATTTTGTGCAGACCCAGTAATCATACCGAGATATTCCTCTCTGTTTGAGGTAGCCGGCACGATAAAGACCACATCAGCAATTTCATGTAAAGTGCTTCGATTGATCCAGATATGGTACAGGCTTGTAAACTTTTCCTTCGGAATACATGGATCTACATAGAACCTTGAATGCCCACCTCCGATTAATGCCAAATCCACTAACTGCTGATTGGCTGGGAATGGAGGGTATTCAATTGCGTTCAGCGAATTGTTCGGTTTCTTAATATCGCCGAAGGTGCATTCGGAGCTTAGCTTCCGTTGATACGTGAGCTTTCTGTCTACAAGGGAACCTGAATAGGTTCGAAGGAGTGGCAAAGGGACAATCCGTTCCGGGCTAGTGGCCCAGTAAATTAAGCGAAAACCCTTTTCTTTGGCGTAATTCAGAATGCTCCCGAGTTCAGAGTCCGTTAATTCTGGAGTAATAATTTGCCCAACGGAAATCTCAAAATGTTGAGAGTCCCAGGGTAGCGGTATTAGAAATGTGAAAAGATTATCCCTGATTTTCTGTTCTCACTTCGTGTAGCAGGTTTACTCTTTAATCCTCCCGTCACTAATTAACGAATCGGAGTGCAGGCGGTTCTACTCGCATAAGCTGTATTTTCCTTTTCACAGTTTCTACCCATTTTTTAATACATTTTACGATGTATTCCTGCTCCCCTTCAGTCATTTCGTAATAAAACGGTAAACGCAGTAGTCGCCCGCTCAATTGTTCTGAGATTGGAAAATCCCCCTCAACATATCCGAACTTTTTCCCCATGGGCGAAGTGTGGAGTGGAACAAAATGAAAAACTGCCAAAACATTCTGTTGTCTTAAATACCCCATGAGGGCATCTCTGGTTTCCATATCTGGCAGAAGAATATAAAACATATGGTAATTGATTTTGCAATCTTCAGGTATGTTAGGAAGACTGAGAAGACCCTGAAGTTCAAGGGGTCGTAAGAGCTGCCGGTATTGTTTGTAAATAGCCTTTCTGCGCCTCGCAATTGAGTCCAACATCTCCAATTGGGCATACAGGAATGCACAGACAATTTCACTTGGCACATAGGACGATCCGATATCGACCCATGTGTACTTATCAACTTCCCCACGAAAAAATTCACTCCGGTTGGTCCCCTTGTCCCGAATGATCTCCGCTCGCTTAATCATTCCGGGATCGTTGATGCACAGTGCCCCCCCTTCTCCGCAAATATAATTTTTGGTCTCATGGAAACTATAGGTACCTAAATGCCCAATAGTCCCGAGTGGCCGCTCGTTATAATATGCGCCTACTCCCTGTGCGGCATCTTCAATGACGAGGAGGTCATGCTTGTTTGCAATCGCCATAATTCGGCTCATTTCACACCCGATTCCGGCATAATGAACAGGGAAAATGGCCTTTGTTTTAGGGGTAATGGCTTCTTCAATCCGATTTTCATCCAGATTCAGTGTGTCAGGCCTGATATCCACAAATACGGGCCTGGCGCCTAATCGAACAATCGAATTAGCCGTCGAGACAAATGTATAGGACGGAAGGATGACCTCATCACCGGGCTCCAGCTTACAAAGCATTGCAGCCATTTCCAGAGCGGCCGTACAGGAAGGTGTCATGAGCACTTTGTGAATGGAAAACCGTTTCTCAAACAATTCAGAACATTTTTTAGTGAAATGCCCATCACCAGCCAGATTTCCCAATGTCACGGCCTGCGCAATATAATATAGCTCTTTTCCCGCAATGAACGGTTTATTGAAGGGAATGATTTTTTCCATTATTCTCTCTCCATTTAATCGGTAAAGGTCCTTCTATCCCGTCCACGGTTGAGATGTCTTGACTGAGTTTAAAATGTCTTGTCTCACACTGTTCTAAAAGTATTCGGTCCAGTCAGTCTTGAAGGGTGCAGTTCCCAATGCGTCGTTGAACTACAACCCATTTGCCAGTCCATATCTTCGAAATACCTAAGGGACCTATCCTGCCGGAATAGCATGGTTTAGGCAGAGTCTGGGTTTTCACGGGGAATTTTGTCCTCCACAATCAGGCAAAGACACAACAAAGCATTTCTAGGCCTCGTTACCGCCGGTCTATGTAGTCGGCTCACAGCAGGAAAATCAATTCCCTTACGGCTGAAGTCTATAGATCTCAGGGCTTTCTGGCTGCTTGATTGTGGAAAAAGGCAAACGGCTGCAATTCTTTAATTGGAGCGGGGTGGTGACGGTTTTCTAAAGTGGAAAATATGCATCCCTCGGCTGTAAATTTTAACACCAATTTGGGAATACAATAGTGCCAAGTTCCTCTAGAACAATGCCGTCCAACCGTTTCCTTTTTCTGAATATTTTAGGCAAATTCTCTGTGTTCCCAAAGCAATTCCGCCATTGCTGGGGAAGGAGCCTACTTTAGTCTTGGATTTTAGCTGAAAGGTATACTTATGGGAATTCCCAATTTATCTTCATCGATCTGGAAACACCCTAAGGCCTTCAAATTTGGGGAGAGCCGAGGTACTAGACCAAATGTTATGGATAATGGCCGGTATCAATTTCGGCAGAGGCAATTAAATTGTTGGCCGATCAGAACTGCAGGGTATTCTCAGCTAATAAGGGAGAACTCCGTTCGGTTTTCTAAATCCACCGCATAGGGCCAAGCCTCAACATGAGGGAATGCCAAGGGTGAGCAGAGCATAGAAGCGGGAAAGAATAAAGTATATCGGTTGTGGGTAGGTGATGGGGCTGTGTTGTTGGAATGACGGAAAAATTAGGCTGGTGGAGGTAAGTAGGCGAAAATATACCTGATATAATGAAAGATGGCATTGGTTGAGCTAAAACTTGCCATTTTTCTTTATCCTTGTGACAGGACCGTTTTGGTAGTACGTTCGCCGGACAAGACAATTTCCTTAACTTCTGATCGGTTAGCTCAAGGGTTTTTGACCTTAGTTATTGTGGTTGGATCAGCCCCTGTCAAACCCGTTATTTCCCTGGAAACGCGAGAGCTTTCTGTGATAGGCACCTATGGGATTGCCCGGTCAGAGATAAAGAATACCTTTTCATTTTATTATGACTTTGAATAAAACACAAAAGGTCGAACCTGCTTGGTCCGAGCAAGCAGAGGGAGTCGACGGTCAGGAGATGGATTGTTGGGGAGTACCTTATAATAGAATCTATTTGAAGAGAATTCCTTTCTTAGGTATCGACAGATTTGTTAAGCTTACAACTTATTCCTTGATTTCTTTGAAATGGTAGTTATCATCAGAAAAGATTGTCATCTTTGAATCCAATAAATTTCGAAAGCGTCTTTGGAAATAATTATGCCTACAATTACCGAATTCCCTATTACTGACTATCAAACTATTCAGGACAAGGAATTGTTTGATCGCATTGTAGAAGCAAAAGCTAGCTTAGGTCGGAAAGTATTGCTATTGGGGCACAATTATCAGCGGGACGATGTGATTGTGCATGCTGATTTTCGAGGCGATTCTCTTCTTCTTGCCAAGTATGCGGCCGAGCACCCTGAGCATCCTTATGTGGTCTTTTGCGGGGTGCATTTTATGGCTGAAACAGCCGATATTTTGAGTCGGTCCAATCAAACCGTCATCCTGCCTGACATGGCTGCAGGCTGTTCTATGGCGGATATGGCATCCATGGAACAGGTGGATGATTGCTGGGATCGGCTCGGACGGTTTTTGCCGGTGGAAGACACCGTGACGCCAATCGTCTATGTGAATTCCGCCGCTGCCCTTAAAGCTTTTTGCGGGGAACATGGGGGTGTGACTTGTACCTCCTCTAATGCGAAGTCCATTATGAACTGGGCTTGGGAAAGGCGAGAGAAAATTCTTTTTTTCCCGGATGAGCATTTAGGGCGGAACACCGCAAATGCGATGGGATTTCCTCCTGAGGACATGATCGTCTGGGATCCCTATCAGCCCAACGGTGGACAGACTCGGGAATCAATTCAGAAGGCTCGTCTGATTCTCTGGAAGGGACATTGTAGTGTTCACCAGATGTTCCAACCGGCACACGTGGCCTATTTCCGAAAGCAGTATCCTAAAGTTCAGGTTATTGTGCATCCTGAATGTCATGAAGATGTGGTCAATCAGGCAGATCTGGTGGGATCGACGGAATATATTATCCGGACGGTGACTCAGGCCGATCCGGGAACAGTTTGGGCAGTAGGAACTGAGTTGAATTTGGTGAATCGGTTGAAACATGATCAAGCAGATAAGCAAGTGTTTTTCCTCTCCCCAATGGTGTGTCGCTGTTCGACGATGTATAGAATTGATGGGCCTCATTTATGTTGGGCCATGGAAAATCTCGTGCAGGGCCATGTGGTTAATCACATCCAAGTTCCCGATGAGGAGAAAGTGTTTGCCAAGTTGGCTTTGGACCGCATGATGGATCTGAGCTGAATACCTTCCTTCTGTGGTTTTCCCCTGCCCTTATTTGTGGCGATTTCATATCAATAACACTATCGTCTTCCCTTGATCTGTTGTCGGGATATGACCAAAGGGCCTTGTTTGACGGGTTTAGGGGCCATGGCTAGAATGGCCCTGAATTTGTCACTTTATTCTTGAGAATTTTCCCATGGACTACAAATCGACACTAAATCTTCCTCGGACTGAGTTTCCGATGAAGGCCAATCTGCCACAAAAGGAACCGGAGCGATTAGCGTGGTGGGAGCAGGAGCGGGTGTACGACCGTATTTTGAAAGCCAGAAATGGCTGCCCCCGTTATATTCTTCATGATGGCCCTCCCTACGCGAACGGGCATATTCATATCGGGCATGGCCTGAATAAAATCCTCAAAGACATCATTATTAAATCGAAAACCATGGCGGGTTTCCAGGCTCCCTATATTCCTGGATGGGATTGTCACGGGTTGCCGATAGAACATCAGGTGACCAAGCAACTTGGTCCCAAGAAGAAAGATCTGAGTGCCGTGGAACTCCGGAAACTCTGCCGAGAATATGCGGAAAAATTTGTTGAGATCCAACGGGAAGAATTTCGCCGGTTAGGAGTATTCGGTGATTGGGAACACCCGTATCTGACCATGGATTATGCCTATGAGGCCGCGATTGTTCGAGAGTTCGGGAAGTTTGTGGAAAAGGGTCGAGTCTATAAAGGATTGAAGCCAGTCTTGTGGTGTCCTGTGGATCAAACCGCGCTGGCTGAGGCTGAGGTGGAATACGAGGACCATCTCTCACCTTCGGTGTATGTGAAATTTCCGTTTGAAAAAGATCCAGCCTTTTTGGCCAACATTTTAGGAATTCCTGAGCTTTCAACTGCCGTCCAAGTTTCTATGGTGATTTGGACGACCACTCCATGGACTCTCCCAGCAAATCAAGCAATTGCGATTCATCCTACATTTTCCTATGCCTTTGTCAGAGTGGGAGAAGAAATCTTTGTGGTTGCGGAAAATCTCGTGGAGTCGGTGGCGAAGGCTTGCGCGTGGTCTGACTATTTGATTGTTGGGAGAAGGAAGGGAATGGACCCGGAGGCTCCTATCAACCGTGTTTTTGAAGGATTGACATGCCGGCGGCCTCTGACCCAAGGCTGTTCACCTATCATTTATGGAGATTTTGTCACATTGGAACAAGGGACCGGGTGTGTCCATATTGCTCCCGGCCATGGCATGGACGACTACTTGCTCGTGTTAAAATACAATAAGCCTCCCTTGCTTTCTTACCTACCTGATCAGAAGCCCTTGGATATATTAGTACCCGTGGATGATGCAGGGAGATTTACCAATGACTTTCCGGAATTTGCAGGGCAACCCGTCTTGGAAGCGAATCCTGGAATTGTGGAAGTCTTAAAGGCCAAGGGGTTGTTAGTTGGCGGAAAGAAGCTCGAACATTCTTATCCGCATTGCTGGCGATGTAAACGTCCGGTGATCTTTCGAGCCACGCAACAATGGTTTGTCTCTATGGAAGAAGGGGCACTTCGCAATAAGGCCCTCAATGAAATTAACCTGGTGGAATGGATCCCTGAACGAGGAAAAGATCGAATTTTCGGTATGATTTTGAACCGTCCGGATTGGTGCTTGTCACGACAACGGATGTGGGGCACGCCGATTCCAGCTTTTTCCTGTCAGAACTGTTCGACTCCTTTAGCAGATCCTAAGTTCATCGGGCATGTGGCGGATCTCGTCGAGGAAGCGGGCGCCGACGTCTGGTTTACTCGATCGGCTTCGGATTTGTTGCCCTCCGGTATTCATTGCTCGCAATGTGGTGGGAATACGTTCAAAAAAGAACATGATATATTAGATGTCTGGTTTGAATCGGGCGTGAGTCATGCGGCGGTGTTGAGGCCTCAAGGTGAAGGATGGTATCCCGCGGACTTATATCTCGAAGGTTCCGATCAACATCGGGGGTGGTTCCACAGCTCGCTCCTGACGTCGGTGACGACGGATGAAAAAGCTCCCTATCGGGCCGTGCTGACGCATGGATTTGTTTTGGATGGGGAAGGCAAGAAAATGTCGAAATCGGCAGGCAATGTGGTGACCCCACAAGAAATCATCAAAGAGTCTGGTGCGGAAATTCTGCGCTTGTGGGTGGCCTCGCAGGATTATCAGGAAGATCTGCGTATTTCAAAAGACATTTTAAAACAATTGACGGATGCGTATCGAAAAGTGCGCAATACCTGCCGGTTTCTCCTGAGTAATCTGTATGATTTTGATAAAGCTGCTCATACGGTATCCCATGCTGATTTGCCTGAACTTGATCAATGGGCGCTCTGGCGGTTAGGGCAATTGATCGATAATGTAAAGAAAGGGTATGCGCAATTTCAGTTTCGCCAAGTTGTGCATGAGATTGATTATTTTTGTTCAACGGATATGAGTGCCACCTACCTGGATATTTTGAAAGACCGGTTGTATACCTTTCCAGCGGACTCGCCATTTCGGCGTGGGTCCCAAACGGTCTTATATGAAATTGTGTCAGCCTTAGCCAAGCTCATGGCGCCTATCCTGAGCTTTACGGCTGAAGAAATTTGGCAGGTTATTCCAAAATCCACGAAAGAAAGATCGAGACCGGGTAGTGTACATTTGGCCGATTTTCCGGAATCTCCCACAGTCTTTCAAGACTCACAGCTTCATGCGACGTGGGCCTACTTGTTCCAAGTCCGAAGTAAGGTGCAATTCGCTTTAGAAAAATCGAGACGGGACAAGGTGATTGGTTCTTCTCTGGATGCCACCGTAATTTTGCTTGCGACTGAACCCAATTATACGTTGCTTAAACGGTATCTCACTGATTTGCCGGCACTGTTTATTGTCTCGTGCGTAAAGGTGGAAGCAATTCCGACCCTGCCTGAAGCCGATTTGGTAGAGGCAAGTCTCGGTTGGGCGATTGAAATCATCAAAGCCGAAGGCGCCAAATGTGATCGATGTTGGAATATTCGTCAGGATGTGGGATCTCATCCCCAACATCCTGCTCTCTGCGGGCGATGCGTGGAGGCGTTGGGGTGAGCGTGGGCATTCATCGATTTGTGTTGTTAGGGCTCGTCGTGGCCTGCATTGTAAGCCTTGATCAGGTCACCAAATATTACATTGCCAGTTCGATGTATCTCCACGAATCCATTCCCATTATTCCGGGATATTTTTCTTTGACTTACATCAGGAATCCTGGCGCTGCATTTGGGATCATGGGCACAACCAGCAGTGGGTTTAGGCTCATTTTCTTTTTCCTGACTTCCCTCTTTGCCATGGGATTACTCATCACCATCTTCTTAAGGCTGGAGCCACACGATTGGTGGGGGCAATTGACCATTGCGTCTATTTTTGGAGGCGCGATCGGGAATTTTATTGATCGCCTTCAATATGGAGAAGTCATTGATTTTTTGGATTTCTATATCAATGGCTATCATTGGCCAGCCTTCAATGTGGCCGATTCTGCGATTAGCGTGGGTGTGTGCTCCCTCCTTGTGCTATTTGCTTTTGAAAAACGGAAACCCAACTTGACTCCTCAAGAAAACTCTCACCTCTAATTTTTCCAAGTTATCCTCAGCCATGAACCACGTGTGTACCTGCTTTTTTTACGCCTATCCTATGGGGCTCAATTGTGAGTATTGAGGATATGGTTGTTTTTGGACACAGCCTATTCGCGACCAGAGTTGAGTTGGCATGTATATTTTAATAATGGTCTTTTTGTTCAGTGTTTCAGCAAGTTTTGGTGAAGAGCTGCAAATACCGGTCAATACCTGTCCCTCTGAAGGGAAGCCCATTCACATTCATGTGCATGGAATTAAAAACGCTGCAGGAACCCTAAAGGCAGTCCTGTATGGACCTGATCCAGAGAGTTTTTTAGTCAAGGGAGCTAAGACGGATAAAGAACGGGAACCTGCCCAAAAAGGTTCTATGACCCTGTGTTTAGCCGCACCGGTGGCCGGAAAATACGCCGTGGTCGTCTATCATGATGAAAACGACAATCATAAATTCGACCGTAATTGGCTCGGCTTGCCTACCGAAGGGTTTGGGGTGTCGAGAAATCCCTCCTTATTTTTAGCCGCACCGAATTTTGAAGAATCCTCTTTTGAGGTGAATGGGGAAGTCACCCATGTTGATGTTGATATGAAATATTAGTGCCCTCTCCCAGGCATCGATGCCAGTGATATGTAAACGCATACAGTGGATAAAGCGATACCTCATAAGCAGAATGAATCCAAAAAGCTTTTCTTTGATGATTGTTGAATTCTTGCCTTAGCGAAAAGAATCCCCTACATGGTTCCCAAGACTTCTGCTGTCAGCAGGTAGTTACCAGGGACGATATGCCCTGCTAAAGGCGAAGACAGGTGGGTCAAAAACCCAGCCATGGCACCGGGAAGTCGTGTCGCCCGTTGGATATGCCAAAATAGCCTTTAACAGAGCCATTTGAAGGGATATTAGGTCGCAGACATAAGCTGGAGATATTCTTCCGCAATCCTGCCCACCTCGAACTCCGTTGCGCGGGCACGCAACTGCTCCTGGCCAAGTGGATGGTCAAGGACCTCAAGAATAGCTTCGGCCAGCGCTTGGTCATCGCCTACCGGTACCAATGGTCCAAAGGTCCCCTTTTGGAGAATCTCGGTAGGACCGCTCGGGCAGTCTGTGCTGACAATCGGGCATCCACATGCTAACGCTTCGATCAGCACATTCGGACAACCTTCCCATGCTGACGAAAGCACAAATACCGAGGCCCTGGCCATAAAGGCGAAGGGGTTGTCGACAAATCCAGGCAGTGAAATATCTTGGGTGAGGTTCAATGCTGTGACCAACTCCTCAAGCTCATTCCGCATCCTTCCCTCCCCGAGGATCACCATCCTGGCTGGACGCACAGAACGAACTCGCCCAAAGGCCTTTATGAGACATGCAAAGTCCTTTTGTGGCACATGTCTCCCTACACCTAAGATGACCGGCAGAGTGTCTGCTGGAAACCACGGATGGTCAATCTGGGTGCGTGCTTTTTCTTGTACCTGGGTGAGGGCCACCGGATTGTAAATCGTCGTAATACGGTCACGATGGATTCCCGTTAACGAGGACACATCTTCGGCGACGCCATCCGACACGGTCACGATTTCATCTGCCCGAGGGTACACGCGTTGCAAGAGAGGAGCAAGGAAACGCCAACGCCACTTTTTAGATGTCTTAATGATGGGGGACAAGCTGGTTTGTTCGTTGATCACAATGCGAGTTTTTCCGCCTGCAAGGCGTGTGGCTAACAAGGCGATGAGGTTCGCAGGAGTTTTCGCCGTGAGCATCGTATCTGGTTCCTCACGTCGTAAATATTCAACCAAGTCCGGGAGATACCTGATAGTTTTGGGAGGATGAGACGAGAGCAGGATCGGGAGGAGCATTGACCATAAAGCCCCACAATCAGATGACACGGCATGCAAGCATCCCCGCCATTTTGTCCCCCCCTTGAGCCCGATGACCTTTACCTTCGGAGAAATGCTGTCCAGGTAAGGTCCTGAAACCTGACATAAGATCAGGTCCACTCTGTGGTTGCGATCGGCAAAGGCCTCTGAAAGATAGACCATAGCCCTTGCGACGCCGCCCCCGGCTAGAGATGGTAAAAATATCGCAAGATGTTTACGGTTTGGCCGTTCACCTTCTATATGTATCGATTGACTCGGGAGTGGGGCGAAATCCGAGGAATTCGTCGTCATCATATGAATAAAGGTCGCTTGAGACTTAGTTGAATAGATGCTGGACTGATCGGGTGAGAACGTGTTCTCGTATCGTATGGCCGAGGCTTTTGCGCAGGGGGGAGTGAACATAATATTTCAGGGCTTTCCATCCCATGCCGTTCCAGGCCGCCCAACAGGTCCGTATCCACTTTTCGCGGACCGCTTGTGCAATGGCACGCTGCGAATACCGGTGTGTCTGTAAATTGGCTTCTTGAAGTTTCAATAACCAATTCTCCGCCCATTGAAGGTAATCATAATCCGGCGTGAATTGGGATTTTCGCATGCGAGACAACGTCAAATGCGGGCCGAGATCCTCTTCTGTGTAAGGCACCCCCAAGACGTTGAGTTGATGGCGGATGATTGCCCGCTTTTTTTCATCACCCAGCTCCACCGTTTGACTGGTAATTTGATCGGCGTGAATACGGCCGTAGACCAGGCATTCAGGGAGGTTGCCGAGTTTATATTTTTGAGCCAGTCTCACGTGGAGGTCATAATCCTGACAGCGCGGGTAGTCATTTCGATATCCATATTCCCGCAAAATATGAGTTCGAGCCATTATCGATCGGTTACTCAGGGAACATCGAAACAAAAGTTGAATGTCGACGTCTTCAGGTAAAATGGGCTGGCGCTTGATCTTGTTTAATGATTGACCTTGTTCGTCCATCATGCGGCACCAGCTTCCTACTTGGGCAAAATCATGGTGGGCATCCAAAAAGTTGACCTGTTTTTCCAGTCGCGTCGGAAACGCCCGATCGTCGCTATCCAACATGGCGATAAATTCACCACGGGCCTGTTCAATGCCTTTGTTGCGGGTCTTGGGAATCCCGAGATTGCATTCATTCCTGATGATGCGCACGCGAGGATCCTGATATGAACGCATGATTTCAATGGTACGGTCTTTCGAGCCATCATCTATCAGGAGTATTTCGAAATTGGTAAACGTTTGTGCCAAAATACTTTCAATGGCGTCTCCAATATATTTTTCCCGGTTATAAGCCGGGATAAATACGGTAACTTTTGGGTTATTAAGCATCGTCGTCTGACCGGATGTTTCAGTTATACCAGAGAAGTTCTCAATTCATGCGCTATTGGAGCTAAAAATGGATAAGATGTTGACTCTTTTTTAAAAAAAGTTCATAACACATCCCCTGAACGTTCACGTGCCGATACGGTAATTGGAGCTTCTCAGGTTGGTGGCAGTAACATATTCTTCTCTAGGGGTTTCAAATCATATCCGATGCATACCCTGTTTTCCAAATTTTTGGTTTGTTGACACTCCCAGGTTATACCAAACAATCTTCAACACGATGTCTTTTCAATTTCAGGTTAAACAACGATCGCCCTTCTTCTTGAAACGAGCCCGATTTTTTTTATCCCGGCTCTTTGGGGTTCGCTTGCAAAAGGACAAAAGCCTACATTTTGTGACTATCAATGGGCAGCAATTTAAGCGATTGGTTTTTTGTGATGCTTCCCTGGCTGTTGAAATTGAGCGGAATCTCGAGTGTTTCCGGGGGGAAGGGATTTTCCCGAATATTGTGATTCGTTATGAGCGGGAAATCTGGGTGGATTATATTCAGGGGGAGCTTATCAGGGAGGTTGATGACTCACTCGTTGAAAAAATGGCCGTTTTTTATAGTCGTTTATACTCTGAAGCTCCCCGGTTAGTGGAAACGAATCAGACCATGTTCCCCGATCGCCTGGATCGGGATCTACATTTTCTCAATAAAATTGGAATCCTTTCGAATGGATTGTTGGGGGAGATCAGAAAATCCGTGGATGTCCTGCAGCCCACACATTGTTGGATCGGGTTCGATTATACCGACCCCGTCAAGAAAAATTTTGTTCTCCATCCCAAGTCTCATTTGCTTTGTGCTGTCGATGTGGAAGGTCTCGTTAGTGAGCATCTCATCGGCATGGGTGCTGCCAAAGCCTTGGTGCGGTGGCTGAATCCCTTCAAGAATGAGTTTCTCCGGTTGTTGCCGACTAAGGGCGTGCCGGATATTCAAGCCTATTATGGGTTTATCGAATTGTGTTTTCTTGCCCAGTGGACAAAACGGGCATTTTTTGAAAGAGATTGGAAAGCTATAAAGCCTGACTATTTCGAAGGGTATCGAAGGCTGTAGGAGTCCCGGCCATGAGTGTTGAAATGTTTTGGGAAAATTAGTACCCCTTAGAGCTTTTTCCAAAGACCCGCTGGATTCGGTCAACCAGGGAGAGCCGATTGATGACGACAATGAAGACCTTTCGCATGTGCCCTTCCGGGCATTGAACGGGACGGACCCCATGCCAGGATTTATCCAATCGTTGAAATAACAGACTGAAATTTCCAATGGCTGTTGAGGCCGACGATAGTGGGAAATCTTCAAATCCGGGAGCACTTTTTCGGCTAAATTTCCCTTGATCGTCAAGAATAACGGTCTCTCCACCCCAGGCGGGGTCCCAATCCTCTTTCGTGTTAAAGTAGAAAATATGAGAACCAAGTTTATGTTTGGCATCACAATGTGGAGAAACAGAGCATCCATTGGGGGTATAGTGCCAATGGAAATTCAATTCAAGGGACGTGACCCCAAATAATCGTTTTAAAAAATTTGAATAAGGTTTTCCCTGAAGCTCGGCTAGAAATTGATTCCAATGAGGGGAGAGAGGTAAGCCCGGGCGATACTCTAAAGTGTAGCGATCATGGCTTTGCTGTCCATGAGCCCGTTTAACCCCAAAACGCTTTTGAAACATGGAGACATCCGGAAGAGTCTCAACCAGGCCTTGATAACCTGCCTCCGTCAGGAGATCCTCGGGATTCATCCATGGATAGGGCTTTGCTTTCTGAAAGGATTGGGCCGAAATAGCTTCGAGGGAGGCAAAGTTTAGATACGTCATAACTACATGCACTCAATAATGAACTTAGGGGAGGCAGTATTTCAACAATTTTTGTGTGCAATCCTTCAATCTCGGCTTCCATCTCATATAGGCGTAGCTGACAAGATTGCCTTTGGCGTCAAATTTACAGACCAAGGGTTCTCCGGTTCTAATCGTGATTTGTTTGATGCTGGCTTCATTGAGATGAAGAAGAAATTGTAGCAAACTTCGGATACTATTGTTGTGCGCAACCAGCAGAATCCTTTTTCCCG
Source organism: Nitrospirales bacterium (assembly GCA_021604105.1). Taxonomy (GTDB): domain Bacteria; phylum Nitrospirota; class Nitrospiria; order Nitrospirales; family UBA8639; genus Nitrospira_E. Next base: position 15,908 of record BQIW01000091.1, read on the forward strand.
CTATGAGCAGGGGAGCAATGTCTTCTTCCCAGCAGGGAATGAGACGGCGTTGGGTGTCCTGGAGGCTTTCTGTCAAAGGAAGGTCCTGAGGATTCAAATCGGCATATAAGGGATCGAGCCCAGGAAATCGAGGATCCTGAGGAGAGAGAGAAGGTGGAACCGCGGAAAAATGTCGCTGCCATATCAGGACTTGTTTCGCACCAAACTGTGTTGAGGCTTCCCACCATGTCATTCCTTGGAGAGCCCCGTAATGACGTTCATTCAGTCGCCAACTCTTCCGCACTGGGACAGAAGTTAAGTCCATGGTCTCCAATACAATGGTTGCCGTTTCATATGCTCGCCCTAAAACGGATGAGAAACACAAGTCAAACATCATTTTTTTACCCTTAAGGATTTGGGCTGCCCGCCGTGCTTCAATGACCCCTTTTTGGCTTAACCCGATATCAGTCCAGCCTGTAAACCGTTTTTCGCGGTTCCATAGGCTTTTCCCATGGCGTAAAAGAACGAGAGTTCCCATTTCGTGAGCAGGAAAGTTCGTACCTTGATATTTCGCTTGACAGGTAATCGTTTCGCAGGATTACAAGCGAAAGGCTTTGAATATATAATCGTTGTTTGCAATTTTAAGAATACCATAGGTTATTCTCGAGAATGAATAAGGAATTTCCAAATGGGGCGTTTCGGCTCAGGGAGAGCTAATGTGAATAATTGACAGAAAGCGTCTTTTCAGGAAACATGAATCGTTTTACCTAGGTTTCCATGTGTAGGATTCCTTCATTGGCATCCATGGAAGACCATTGAAGACTAGGCTGCACGGCCATAATCTCCAATTTTCCCCGCGAAATAGTACAGATGTCTCTACACTCTGAAAATTCGGAAATGGTCAAGCAGCCGATTCGTCAGAATCGGCTTTATAAGGTCCTGCATAAAAATCTGAGAATTCCCCCGTGGGTGATTCGTCCATTTTATCGCGCGCTGAAAATCTCCTGTAGCCCTACTCAATATCGTTTGCGAAAGCGATTGGCCGGAGAAATTATTGCGATCACTCAGCCTCTGATGACCATTCCCGACGGAGTCGGATACCGGCTGTTTGGGCCTGACGATATTGCAGGAACCGATCGCATTGTCAGGTATTGTGAAAAAGTCTATCAGCAATCTCGAGAGGCTTTCCCCCCGGAATATTTCCAAAAACATCCTCAAAAGAAATTTCTGTTCCCGATTCTTGAAGGTGCCGAATTCTGTCGCCATCCGGAATTGCTCCGGCTTATGGTGTCCCGCCCTATTCTTGATGCCGCAGCCGCGTATCTGGGAACGGTCCCGAAGTTGACCGGAGCCAGGCTCTGTTGGTCGCCTGAAAATGGCACGGCTCGATCCAGCCAGCTTTTTCATTTTGATTATGAAGATCTCAGGCAGGTCAAGGTATTTATTAATATCTTTGAGACAAAGGAGGACCAGGGGCCGCTGACGTTTCTTCCCGCGGATATATCCCATCAGGTGCAGCGAGCGATCGGGTGTGTGCTTGGTCGTGTGCAGGATGAACGAATTTATGAGGGAGGTGGGAGAAACCATGAGGTGAAGTTGATTGGACCGCCAGGCTCAGGTGCGTTCCTGGACACGTCCCGCTGTCTTCACTATGGAAGCCGGTATAACCGGCGAGATCGCGTGGTCCTGATCATCCAATTTCTCAACTGGTATTCCGCGTTCCGACCCACGGCTCCCTTTAATGTGCCTCCCGACCTTCCTGGATTTAAGCCGGACCGTGTTCAGAAGCTGGCCTTAGGGATGCATTAATCATATCGGCTTTCTCATGGATACTTTCGTGTGATAGCAATATCGTAAGGATGATAGATCTCATTTTGGAATAACGAAGAGGCTACAGCTTATGGCTCAATCTTTACAATTGAATGTTCGTGTTTCACGTGAGGAAATTTACTCCGCATTTGAACCATTCGTTCATCGACGTTTTCGCAGAAGCGATATTCGTTGGAAGCGTAGAGTGTTTCGATCTTGGCGGAAAAAATTCCTTGAATTTTGGCAGCACAAAATTTTTAAGCGTTTGAACACCTCCTTTGGGGGGCGGCAATATAAAGTGAAAAGTACATACGAGGACTTTTGGGGTGCTACCGAGACCGGCGCGCACCTGAGCACGAAGGGCAAGGCTACCCCGTGTTTGTGGGGAAAGGATCGGATGTTAGCCAGAGGAATCGGGACAAAACGTGTACACCTTCTCTTGTTGAAACGGGCTCTTGAGGCCGTGCAACCCGAAAGCGTTCTTGAGGTTGGGAGTGGCTATGGCATTAATCTATTTGTTCTATCCGGGTATTTTCCTGCCATACGATTCTCCGGTTTGGAATTGACCCGACAGGGGGCCTTGGCAGCAAAAAAGATCGGAACAATGTCTTGTCTTTCTCAGGATATCGTCGATTTTGCCCCTGATCAAATTATAGATCAAAGTGCAAATAGGCGGAGCAATTTTTATCAGGGCAGTGCCAAGAATTTGCCGTTTGCGGATAACAGTTTCGATGTGGTCTATACCGTGCTGGCCCTAGAAGCTATGGAGGAAATTCGCCATCAGGCTCTTCGGGAATTGGCCAGAGTCGCCAGGAAATATGTCATCATGATCGAACCTTTTTCTGATTTCAATGAGAAAGGTATTCGATACTTCTATCATACCAGTCACCAATATTTTCGTGGAAGAGTTGACGAATTGCGCCAGGATGGTCTCGAGCCCAATCTTGTGTATTCTGACATTCCCCACAAAATTCGCCTGTGGCCAGCAATGGTCATTGCCAGTCCAATATCATAATTCTACGATCTTGAAGCCGATCTCTTTCTTTCCGAAAGATCGTGGAGTTTCTGATATTGGCATCCTGTTAGCAGGACTGTGTGTGTTATGTTGAGGCAATCCGTCGACGGATTCGGCGTAGAAGTTTATGGGTTTTACGTTTTCCTAAGAAAGAGAGCTGTCGGAGCGTCCATGTCTGCTTGAGCCACCATAATCGTCTTCTGATGCTTTCTAGGGATGAATCATGCTGAATGGTCTGAGGAGGTACTCCGGAAAGGTTCTGAGGGTCAGGCTTTCGTGCCACGGCCCGGATGTGATGAAAATCGCTTGTCCGGCCGTTGTCGATCGTGCATTCAATTAATACAAAGCCGGCTGCTTCAAGATATCTGGCTGTGGTCTGTGCGGTAAGATGATATTGATGCACCGGACCTGACTGAAATACCGATCCGGTTTTGTACCGAGCCGGCTGCAGCACGTCTTTCTCGTCAAGAAAAAGATAGCCCCCTGGCGCGAGCATGCTGAAAATCTTTTCCAGAAGCAGGCGGGGGGACAAGACGTGGGCCAGGACATGATGTGTCAGCACATTTACTGCATCGAAGGGTCCCTGAAAGGGAATGGGAAACTGGGAGAACCGGGAAAATGGCATGGGAACGATCTCGGTTAATCCGCGTCGCTCGCTAGCGTACCATCTATTTTTTTCGAAGGGCTCTACGCAGAATACTTTCGCTCCTCCAGCCCGGAGCCGTGCCGAGAGTGCACCGGTTTGGCATCTCAGATCGAGAATCCGTTTGTCTTTCACCTGTATGAAACGGTTAATGATGTTCAAGCCCCACTCCGCGACGGCATCCTGTTTTTGAATGTCATCTTCATCTTCGATTCCTTCCCCGGGCCTACTGCGGCTGCCAGGGTCGTTGGCAAAGCTACTCTCATAGAATCTGTCCAAATCCTCCTGTTCAATTTGTGGGAACGCGTACATCAATTGACAGCGGATACAAATGACAATTCGACAATTCAGTTCGGATGGTTCTGCAACAACACATGCTTCTGTCGAACCGCAGAGGTCACAGTTTCCCTTTACGACGCTATCCGGGTCCATTGCCTGAAAGG
>BQIW01000092.1 GCA_021604105.1 Nitrospirales bacterium
CCCGTAATGGTAACAATGTGATCCTTGACATTGAGCCCGGTCCGGGTGACCGCCGTGCCGGAGGCTGTTTGGGTCAGGGAGCCGGGAACCGTGCTGTATTTTACCTGGCTATTGTCCGCTGAATTCAGGTCGGTACGCCAGGCAATCGTAATGGAGGTGGGGGTGACAAGCTGCAGGTACGGTTGCCGCACCACGGCGGCACCGGCTGGCACCACAGAGGTCACCAGCACAAATAACGCACAGCTAAGTGCCACTAACGATTCTAATTTTTTTTTTAAGTATTCCAAGTGCTTTAATTTTGGGGTGAGGGCTGTTGGCGAAGGTCTATTGGCTCTCTAATGTTCTTAAAAGGTCATTGGCCTGGTCAAAGTGCGGAGTCTTTTGAATAGCCACACGGAGGTCATTTTTTGCCTCTTCAATTCGACCCATAGCTTGATAAACTTGAGCGCGGGCAAGTAATTGCATGGCTGTCTGGCGTTTTCCCAGTACCCGGTTGGCTTCAGCTAATGCCTGTTCATTGGCGAGTTTGGCTTCGTCTGGTCGACCCATATGATCTAGGATTTCTGCCCGTTTGAGGTACCAGGATGTTTTTACTGAGGAGCCAGCTATCTCTTCGTCTACTAAGGCTAGCGCTTCGCTGTATTGATTTTGAGCCATCCGTACACGAATAAGGCCTTTCTTTAGTAAGATGGCGTCTCCCAGTTTGGTAAGACCATCCAGATATCCTGCCGCTGCATCCTCAAGCTTTCCTAAGGATTCCAGGAGCTTCCCCCGAATAAGGTATAGCTCTATTGTAGGTTGCAACTGAATGGCTGAGGTAAAGTCGGAAATGGCCAGTTCAGTTTGACCATTTCGTGCATGAATGTTCGCGCGTTCGGCCAAGGCAAAGACCCGTTTCGGGTCTGATTCTTCCTGAAGAAAATGATCTAGAGCCCTTTCGGCTTCCTTGTCACGGCCCAAGGCAGAGAGAGTTAGTGCGCGTTGTAAAACGACCGTGCGATTCTCGCGGTCCAGCAACCAAGCTCGTTCTAAATCAAGCAAGGATTCGATATATTTTCCATTGGACCGATAGACTTGCCCACGATGAACCAGCAGGTCCACATTATCTGGGTCCTTGATCAATTTCTCTGTGATTTCTTGAATCTCCGGCTCAAGCCCCGAATGGGCGGTGGCAAGCTGAATAAAACCAAAACATCCGATTGCCAATGCCAAGCAAGCCATCTCCAGGAGATAAGATCTGTGTGGAGAGCTGATTGTCTGGCCTATTTTTACAGTAACGGGTTTGAGTCGTTTCTGTCTTTTATCGGTAACTGGGGTCATCTTGTTCATCTGTGGACCTCCTACTCAGTGGATCGCTCCACCTTGTGCTTCTTCAGAGTTGGAATCGTTTGGTAATTCGGTAGGGACGGCGATTAACATTCCCTGGATTTGACGAGTCTCTCTCCAAGAATGATAAGCTCTCGGACTGCGACAAGTATATTGTGAATAGCTTATTATAAATTGTAAAGGAAGCCAAGCTTAGGTACTGTTCTGAAATAAAAATTCATGTGCAATGACTCTTTTGCCCTATACATAATTATAAGGTTAACTTCTGTTTGGGATGAAGGCTGGATTAACCGTCGCACTTGACTCAAAAGTCAGGTCATTGGCCAAAGCAGTTGGTCCTCTCCGGATGAGAAGGCCTAGTTTATCGCTAGTTTATATCTACTTGTAGGGCAATTGGTAGGGGTGAAGCCTATATATCCAGTGTTATTTAAGTCGTGACCCAGGAATAAACCTTTGGTCGGGCTCATCAGTGAAGGGTTTGATTTGAAATTTGATGCTTTAGATCTATCCTTGGCTTGCCTATATCTCAACAACGGTTCGAAATTTATCAATAATTGGGTCGTGGAACTTTCGAAAACCGATGAATTGCGATGACAGATCACGGCCCTGAAAAAACAATGACAACTATTGGGTGCCTCTAAGAGCTCTCGTTTACCATTGAATCTCGTTACGCTATACCCCTATCGGCAATGACGGTAACGAGGCCTCTCTGCATTCTTACCTCAATAACAACCTTCATTGATAATGTTCCCTCTCTGATTGTTTGTTAATCCCATGATGAGGAGAAAGGTAAAGCGCTATCCCTCCCACGTTTAATGTTGCAGGACAAGCCAGTCGCCCGACACTGCTCAAATGCCAGGTAAATGGGGTAGCGGCGGCATCCATATTCCCTCTCGGCGTATCGTGTTCTGATAGAAGATTCGGTGCCGCGTTTCAGAGCCAGCGCACAATAGGAGTTCTTTTTGTCTGTTCCAAATCATTAGTCTGAAGTGGGGATGGCTAAGGGCAGATGGGAACCGACTCCTTGCCCGGAAATCCGGAAAGGAATACCACGAGTAAGGCTTCCGTATTTTTCGTGGTTCCTTCCTGGCCAAAATTCGTCAGGCATGTGCCACAGTTCCAAATCCAAGGTTTTGCTGTTTGGGAACATACGCCAGCGGGCTATAGAAATTGGATGCCTCGTGCTCTCTGAATTTACCCGCTTCAATAACTCTCCAGAGCCGGAAGCATTAAGATTGCCGGGCGATTGTAGGTTGAGAAAATTCATGCCTATGAAGTCCAATGGCCAATGTGTATGACAAATTCACACCGTGTTGTTTTATGAAATGCCAATGAAAAAATTGGATTAAGGCGTTGAGTTAATTGAATTTTCTGGTATGCTCTGATGGAAGGAATACAAAGATATTATGTCGGACTCGCGGTGGTATCTCATTCATAGTAAAGCCCGCCAGGAGGATGTGGCGGAATTGAACCTGCGATTGTTGGGTGTTGAAACCTTCTGTCCACGTTTACGGGAATTGAAATCGACTCGAAGTAAATCTCAATGTGGGGGAGAGATATTATTCCCAGGGTATTTTTTTGTAAGAGTTAACATGAAGACCGGTTACCGAAAAGTGACCTATGCCCATGGGGTATTGAGGATAGTCAAGTTTGGCGCGGAACCAGCAGTCGTGGAAGAAGAAATTATTGACTCAATTAGGAAGAGAGTTCACAATGGATTCATTCTTCCCCCCCCTTTAGCATCCTTGGAATCTGGAAAAATAGTTCGTATTTATAAAGGGCCTTTTCTTGGCCTTGAGGCAATTTTTGAGCAAACACTCAATGGGACGCAACGGGTCGCTCTTCTTATGAAAACGGTGGCATTTCAAGGTCGTATGGTCCTTGATCGCGATTGTGTAGTGTTGTAATGAGAATTGCCTTGGCCAATCCGATTGTTAGGGGGATAAAGGCTTCGAAATAAAGCCTTTCAGCATATCTACAAAAAGAAAGATGAATAAATGGCTACGTAGGATTGCCCCTTAATTTTTATTCCTTTCACATCATGCTTTGAGAAATGTGCAGATGTAAGTACCTGTTGACGTAAGGTTCATAGAGAATAATCAGCCTTTTCAGGGTATGGTCCAACGGGCAGTTTCATGAATGGAATAAGAGATGTCCGTGTCGTGTTATCTAGTGTCGCCTCATTTGTTTTACTCTTTAGGGTCTGAGTAATTTCGGTATTTGTTGGGGCAGAAAAGTGTGACAAAAAGGTGACTAACTCAGTTAGCTGGGAAGGGCGGCAGCTTGTTTTTTTTCGAGTAAGATTTTACAGATTACCTGAACTATAATTCATTTCCCTGTAGTGACCATGCTTAAGCTGTCCCGATGTTATTCTCTCACTGGTAGATTTAAATTGGGGGAAACGTCATGGGCATCGTTCTCAGGGTCAATTCTGTCAGGGGTTTAGGGCTTACCAAATCTTCTCGCATTTGCCTTAGGCAAAAAATAGCAACCTTAGACTTTCTGGTCATTGGTGGTGGAATCATTGGCATGAATATAGCCCGACAATTGAAACGGCAGATTTCCTATACGACCGTGACTGTTATTGAAAAAGGAAATCACAGTGGAAACCAGGCCAATGGTCGGAATAGCCTGGTGTATCATGTTGGTTTCTATTTTTCACCAGAAAGTTTGAATGCCCAATTTACACGTTTAGGAAAAAACTGCTGACGGACTACTTTAAATCTAAGCAGGTACCGATGAATAGGTGAAGAAAGTCTATTATTCCCAAAGATTGTATCGAACACCCAGCTCTTAACGAATTTCTCGAGCCAGGAAACGTAAACAAGAAGATTTACAAGCCATTACTGAGAAGGAAGCCAAAACTATTGAGCCCCGTGTGAAAAACTGCCAGCGAGCCTTGTTATCTCAAGTAACATCAACCGTGGACCCAACTAACGTTTTGCAATCAATGCTCAGCGATGCCATTTAATGAAGGCCCATATTCGTGGCGGGGTTCAGTCTCTCAAGAAAACGCAGGAGGGGTTTTTACCTCAAGCGGTGCTTTTGTAGGGTAACTCATGAATACGGCCGGTCTTTATGCAGACATTATTGCAAAGGATTTCGGTTTTCCGGGAATGATAAAATTTTGCCATTTATTAAGGACTCTACCCCTATTCGAGTGAGCCAGGAGAAGCCATCCGAAGAAATTTTATCCAGTTCCAGATTTTCGGAATCTGTTTCTCGGAGTTCACGTCACAGACACTTCGGCGGGAAAAGCTAAGATTGGACCAACGGCGATTTCCTCATTTTGGCGGGAACCATACGGATTTGAGAACTTCAACCTTCAAGAGTATATGGACCCCACTTTAGGGCCACGTATCTTATTGGGTTTCCTGATTTTTATTTTAAGAAATTGACTTTTTCAAGAGTGGAGAATAATTTCCCTCCGCCATCTGGTCATTTTGGCTTTTCTAGATTGGGTGAAGCCAAGCACTATACGCCAGGGATAAGAGCCTAACTGGTGAATATGAAGGAGAAGAGCTTCCAAATGGATTTTGTTCTTGAAAGAGAAGGAAAATTCCATGCAAATTTTCAATGCAATCTCTCCTGGGTTTATATGCTCTATCCCTTTTTCAGAAGGATGTTTGTGAGAGGATTCAGCCGAAATGAAAAATTGATTTACCGATGTCGGCTCGATTGGGCCATCAATGGTAGGCCTTCGGAGCAGGGCTATTAACCGTTTTCCTTTTTGGATCTGGGTGCATCCTTGGCCAGGGCATTATAATTGAGCAGCAAATAAGAAAAGGGACAGAATTATGAAAGCTGTTATTTTAGCAGGTGGATTCGGAACTCGATTTTCTGAGGAGACGGCCTTAAAACCAAAGCCCATGATTGAGATCGGCGGGAAACCGATTCTTTGGCATATCATGAAAGTGTATGCGGCGTATAATGTCACGGAGTTCATCGTGGCTTTAGGGTACAAAGCTGAGGTTATTAAGGAATACTTTTTAAACTTTTATGCTATCAATAATGATCTTACCATTGATTTAGCGAATGGAAAAACTACGATACATGACGGCAACCAGCCAAACTGGAAAATTCATCTTGTGGATACTGGAATGCAGACGCAAACCGGTGGAAGGCTCAAACGGCTTGAAAAGTGGTTAGGTGATGATGAAACTTTTTTGTTCACTTATGGTGATGGTGTAGCGGATCTCGATATTGAATCGGTGATTAAATTTCATCATTCACATGGAAAACTGGCAACTGTGACGACCGTTCGCTCACCTGCCAGGTTTGGGCGAATCGGGTATGACGGAGACAGGATCTGTAACTTTCATGAAAAACCTGAATCAGGGGAAGGATGGATAAATGGTGGGTTTTTTGTGTTAAATGGCAAGGCTATTGATTACATCAGTGGTGATGAAACATCCTGGGAGAAAGAGCCGTTGGAAGGGCTTACCAAAGATGGGCAAATGATGGGGTTTCGGCATTTTGGCTTTTGGTCCTGCATGGATACCTTGAAAGAGAAAAACTATTTGGATGAATTGTGGAATTCCGGACAAGCTCCCTGGAGGGTGTGGAAATGAGCATGACTTGGAGTGAAAACCGGGTATTGGTGACGGGCGCCACCGGCATTGTCGGCTCCTGGCTGGTGAAAAGCCTGCTTGAACAAGGCGCCTTTGTGGCCACCCTAATCAGAGATTGGAATCCTCAGAGCGAGCTCATACGGAGTGGCGATGTTCAAAGAACGACAGTGGTTTCAGGAGAATTGGAAAATTATCAGGCTCTGGAGCGTGCCATCAGCGAGAATGAAATAGATACAGTGTTTCATCTGGCTGCCCAGCCGTTGGTGGGGATTGCTCTGCGAAGTCCACTGCCCACGTTTGAGGCGAATATTCGTGGCTCATATCATGTACTGGAAGCCTGCAGGATCCATAAAAACCTGGTCAAACGAATTGTCGTGGCCAGCAGTGATAAAGCCTATGGTGATGTTGAGGTCTTGCCTTATACGGAAGATATGCCCCCTTTGGGACGGTTCCCTTATGATGTGAGTAAAAGTTGTACCGATTTGCTCGCGCGTTCGTATAGTCAGACCTACGATTTGCCTGTCACGATTGCAAGGTGTGGCAATATTTTTGGAGGAGGCGATCTAAATTGGAGTCGAATTGTTCCAGGAACCATTCGAAGTTTTCTGAAGCAGGAATCTCCTGTCATTCGGAGCGATGGAAAATTTACACGGGATTACATCTTCGTTCTTGATGTCGTGCAAGCCTATCTGCTTTTGGCCTCACACGCACGGGAGGAAGGGGTTCGTGGCGAAGCGTTTAATTTTAGCGGAGAACAGCCGTGGACGGTCCTCGATGTTGTGAGCGAAATTCAGATGCTGATGGAGTGCCATCAGTTCACCCCAATCGTGTTGAACCAGGCCAATGCCGAGATCCGTGATCAATATCTGGACTCCGGCAAAGCCAAGCGAAGGCTCAAGTGGGCTCCCTTGTATAGCTTGGGAAAAGGACTGGTTGAGACGATTACATGGTATAAAAAATTTCTCGAACCAAAAAGTACGAAGAAGTGTTAAAGGAAAAAGGTCCCCACATTGCGCCCTGTTAAAAATTTTCCTGCCTTCCACAAACACAATGTGTAAATGGTAGAGCGTCAAAATGTTTCGATTCTGGGATGGATTGCCGCCGACCAAATTATTCCAGGTTTTTGGAGTGAGTGATGGCGGTCGACTCACGAGGGAAAAACTATGAAAAATTCTCAGTCTTGTCGGTTTTGCGGAACAGTACTGGAGCATACGTTTCTTGATCTCGGGACTTCTCCTTTTTCAAATTCCTATGTGAAAGCCGAATGCTTAGGGGAAATGGAACCATTTTTTCCATTGTATGCCTTTGTCTGTAGCCGATGTCTTCTGGTGCAGTTAAAAGACTGCTCAAGCCCTGAGAGAATCTTTAGCGATTATGCCTATTTTTCCTCGTATTCTGATTTGTGGCTTCAACACGTACGCGTGTATACAGACATGATTCAGGAACGGATAAAACTGGATGAACGCAGTCTTGTGGTTGAAGTCGCCAGTAATGATGGGTACTTACTTCAATATTTCGTCAAAAAAGGCATCCCCGTTTTGGGTATCGAACCGGCGGAAAATGTGGCCAAAGTAGCTACGGAAAAAGGGATTTCCACACGTGTTTCATTTTTTGGGGAGCGTTCGGCTCAATGTTTGGTTGAGGAAGGTAAACAGGCGGATTTGTTGATCGGCAATAACGTCTTGGCTCACGTCCCGGACTTGAATGATTTTGTCCGTGGGCTTCAGACGCTGCTCAAGCCTCAGGGTGTCATCACCATGGAATTTCCCCATGTGATGCGCCTCATGGAGGAGAATCAATTTGACACGATTTACCACGAACATTTCTCCTATTTTTCTTTTGTCACCGTAGAACAGGTATTCCGGAGCCACGGGTTAATCCTTTTCGATGTCGAAGAACTCCCCACGCATGGCGGGTCTCTTCGGATTTATGCTCGCCATGAAGCCGATCACTCAAAGCTGGTCGAGTCCAGAGTTGCGGCCTTGCAGGATCGTGAGAAAAAGGCAGGCTTACAAACCTTGGAACATTATCTTTCTTTTGCCGAAAAAGTTCATCATACCAAGAGGCAACTCCTTTCCTTCTTGATTGAGGCGAAGGAGAAGGGGAAGACTATCGTAGGGTATGGTGCTCCGGCCAAAGGGAATACCCTTTTAAATTATTGTGGAATTCGTACGGATTTCATTGATTACACGGTTGATCGTAGCCCTCACAAGCAAGGGCTTTACCTGCCAGGAACGCATATTCCAATCCATGACCCCGATGCGATCAGGGAAACGAAGCCTGATTACGTGTTGATTTTGCCTTGGAATTTGAAAGATGAAATCATGCAGCAAATGGCGTGTATCCGGGACTGGGGAGGGGCATTCGTGGTGCCAATTCCGGAAGTCAGGGTGTATCCGTGATTTTCACCGAATCAACAATCAAGGGAGCCTTCCTCATTGATCCGGAACGGATTGAAGACAGTCGAGGGTTCTTTGCCCGAACGATGTGTCCACAAGAGTTTGAGAATCATGGAATCACATTCACACAAGTGCAATGCAACCGTTCTTTTAATAAAAAGAAAGGGATCCTCCGGGGGATGCATTATCAATGTGCTCCGTATGAGGAAGCCAAGCTCGTCTGGTGCATCAAAGGCGCAATCTACGATGTGTTGATCGATTTGAGGCCTTTTTCTCAAACGTATACCCAACATGCGGCAGTCATTCTCACTGCGGAAAACCGGCGGATGCATTTTATCCCGGAAGGATGTGCCCATGGATTTCAGACTCTTGAAGATGATACGGAGATTTTTTACCAAATCTCCGCGTTCTACAATCCTCGATGTGCCAAAGGGGTGCGGTGGGATGATCCTGCGTTTGGTATTCAATGGCCGGCCGATGAGCGGCTCATTTCTGACCGCGATCTGGGTTACCCCGATTTTATCGAACCTCAACAATTAACACGATAAGGCTGCATGGCCGTATGGTTGACAAATTTTCAAATCAAATTGGACATGAGATGTATCAGTTTCTTGCTGAACTGTATCCCATCTGTCGGAGTATCACGGGTCATGGCGTTCGGGAGACCCTACAAGGAATTGCCCGCCATATCCCTTTGAAGATGCATGAGGTCCCAAGCGGAACCGAGGTGTTTGATTGGACAGTGCCACAGGAGTGGAATATTCAGGATGCGTATATAAAAAATACAAAGGGAGAACGGATTGTCGATTTTACGCAATCGAACCTGCATGTGGTCAGTTATAGTCAGCCCATTCACACCACGATGACGCTGGAAGAATTAAAGCCCCATCTGTATTCATTGCCCGAACATCCTGATTGGATTCCCTACCGAACTTCTTATTACAAGGAAAGCTGGGGATTTTGTCTGACTCATCGGCAATTGATGGCAATGAAAGATGAGGAATATGAAGTCTGTATCAATTCAACCTTGGAATCCGGGCATTTAACCTACGGGGAATACGTCATAAAAGGGGAAAATGAAGAAGAGATCTTGATCTCCTGTCATATCTGCCATCCATCCTTGTGCAATGACAACCTGTCCGGAATTGCCGTTGCTACGTTTCTGGCCAAGGCGTTGAGCGGGCGATCTTTGCGATATTCCTACCGCTTTCTCTTTATTCCAGGGACGATCGGATCTATTGTCTGGCTGGCGTTGCATGAAAACCACGTGTCCACAATTACCAATGGCATGGTAGTGACCGGTGTGGGAGACCCCGGAGCGTTCACGTATAAAAAAAGCCGGCAAGGCAATGCCGGGATCGATCGGGCCTTCACGCATATACTGAAAACCTCCGGATTGGAGCATACCATCATCGATTTCTTCCCCTATGGGTATGATGAAAGGCAATATTGTTCCCCGGGCTTTAATTTGCCCGTGGGCTGTTTCATGAGGACACCTCACGGAGAGTATTCCGAATATCACACGTCAGGGGACAATTTATCGTTTGTCCAGCCTCAGCCGTTGGAAGAGTCCTTGACCTGTTGTATGAGGGCGTTAAATCTTTTGGACAGGAACAAAACATTCCTCAGTCAAAATCCCAAGTGCGAACCCCGTTTAGGAAAAAGGGGCCTCTACCGGGCCATTGGTGGTGAATCGGAAGGCGCGAAAAGGGAGATGGCGATATTATGGGTGTTGAATTTTTCGGATGGAACGCATTCGCTTTTGGACATTGCCGAACGATCTGGGTTGGAGTTTGAGTCCATTGACAAAGCCGCTGAATCGTTGGAAGAGCACGAACTCCTAAAGGAAGTATCCTTAGTGTCAGGTCCAATGAATTCTGACGGACATCATGGACATCAGGGCGGGTGAAGCTGCGGTGTGAGCACGACTTGTGCAATGTTTCAAGAAAGAATGGCTTTGTCAGGGTGCTCAATCATGGGAATGTTGATCTTGTCTTGTGGTCGGGAGGTGAGAGATGACCTCTTCTAATCAGAGTCCACTGGTGGAACCGACCTCTTCATGGAAAACTCGCACAGTTATGGTTACAGGTGCCAGCGGGTTTTTGGGATCGCATTTATGCCGTCATCTCCTTACCCGTGGTGGGGAGGTACATGCGATATCTCGTTCTCCTCAAGACCGTCAGAAAGGGGGACCCATCTGGTGGCAATCGAACCTGGAGGATTTCGGAGCGGTTCGTCGGTTATTCGAATCCATAAAGCCGGACGTCATTTTCCATTTGTCCGGTTTAGTCTCAGGGATTCAGAACAGAGAATTAGTTTTGCCGACATTCCACAGCCTGCTAACCAGCACGGTGAATCTTTTAACTATTGCGACGGAAAGGGGATGTCAACGCATCGTGCTGGCCGGATCCCTCAATGAACCACCTGATGATAGAGAGAGTATCCCCAGTTCACCCTATGCGGCTGCCAAGTGGGCGAGTAGCGGGTATGGGCGCATGTTTCATGCGCTCTATGGAACGCCCGTCGTCATTGTCAGGACCTTTATGACTTATGGACCGGGACAAGAAACGCGCAAACTGATTCCCACCGTCGCACTTTCTCTGCTGAAAGGAGAATCCCCAAAACTTTCCAGCGGGAAATGGAAGGCCGACTGGATATATGTCGATGACGTAATCGAGGGGTTTCTTGCCGCTGCTCACGTATCACAAATTGAAGGGACCACGGTGGATTTGGGGTCGGGGACCCTGGTGACTGTTCGTGAATTGGTTGAACGGCTGGTTGAGGTAGTGGGGAGGGGGGCTCAACCTCTATTCGGTGCCCTCCCAGATCGGGTATTGGAACCGGCTCGAAAGGCCGAGGTACTTCAGACCTTCGAGAAGCTCGGGTGGAAACCAAAGGTTTCGCTTAAAAGTGGGCTACAGCAAACCGTGGAATGGTATAGAGCACAGCATTTTCCCTTTTCAATGGCTCGGCATTCAGAATGACCTTTGTCTGACTGGGTAACATGGGGTTTTTGGAGCTTGTATGCTTCTAGATTTTTATTTTGATAATCACTGCCAGAGCTTTTTCTCTTCATAAGTTTAAGCAAATTCTTTACATTTAATTTCA
Organism: Nitrospirales bacterium; assembly: GCA_021604105.1. Classification (GTDB taxonomy): domain Bacteria; phylum Nitrospirota; class Nitrospiria; order Nitrospirales; family UBA8639; genus Nitrospira_E. Next base: position 11,405 of record BQIW01000092.1, read on the forward strand.
ATGAGATTGTGATTGTTGATGAGCAATGTTCGTAATTTTGTCAAAAAAGTACCTCGATGGGTTTATGGAGCCCTTGGGAAGGTTTTAGATAGGTTCAACCCACCTATTAAAAATCTGGTGGTATCCCTGAAACCGGAAGGCCCTGTACGAGGTCAGGTGCTTCTTTCTTATCGAATTGAATCGTATTTGCAAAGAATGGGTCACCACGTTCCTTCTTATCACCCCAGTTGGGTCAATACTGAGCATATTGCAAGAATATATTTGGATTTGGGCTTTGCTGTCGATGTTATTGCCAATGAAAATAAGTCATTCGTTCCAAATAAAGAATATTCATTTTTCATTGATACTCGAATGAATTTTGAACGGCTTGCGCCATTACTTAACAAAAATTGTGTCAAGATATTGCATGCCACGACGGCTCATCCGTATTTTCATAATGCCGCGGAAGCTAAACGTCTGTTGGACTTACAAGAAAGGAAACACGTGACCGTGCACTCTCACAGGTTTATGCCACCGAAGTACGCTGTGGCTATTGAGTATGCCGACTGTATTACCGTTCCCTCTGAATTTTGCCTTCAAACGTTTGAGTATGCCAATAAACCTTACTATCTTGTCCCATATCCGACTGAGTTTGTGTATCCCTGGGCGGACGCGAAAAATTTTGAATCCTGTCGGAACCGATTTATGTGGCTTGGTAGTCATGGAATGGTGCATAAGGGACTTGATTTGGTTTTGGAAGCCTTCGCAAAAATGCCTGAATATCATCTTACTGTTTGTGGTCCGGTAACGAAGGAAAAGGATTTTGAGCGAGTGTATGATCAAGAGTTGTATCACACGTCAAATATTCATACCATCGGGTGGATTGATATTAGTAGCCCTGAGTTTTTTAATTTAGCCGTTCAGTGTGTTGGACTTGTCTACCCCTCTTGTTCCGAAGGTAGTGCGGGAGCAGTTAAGACGGCTTTACATGCTGGCCTAATTCCTATTATTAGTCGCGAATCTGGTGTGGATGTGAGTGAGGAAGTGAATGCCTTTTTTGAGGATTGTTCAGTCGAGTCTATTCAAGCGGCTGTTCGCCAACTTGCGGGGTGTTCCACACAAGAACTTGAGCGAAAATCTCGAAAGGCTTGGGAATTTGCCCGAGCGAACTATACGTTGGAAAATTTCGATAAACAGTATAGAACAATGGTTGAAAAAATCATGATGGACTTTCAGATGGTAAAAAAATAAGTGAATGAATGTTAAAGTCAGCCGTACATTGAGCAGACTCCCCAAGGTGATGAGATGGTATGGTATCAAAAATATCGCCATACCTCCTTGCAAGGGGACTTGAAGGTCAAGTGGGGAGTCCTGATGAAAGTTGCCTCCATCAACGCGGAAGGCGTGAAGAGTTTTACCTCACCGAGAGCTTGAATTAAAAAATTCGTGAACCGACTAACTCCGCGATAGGATATCCAGCAACTGGGTTCAGAAAAGAGTAGATATTTGTCCTTATTGAGAAAAAAATGGCTATTACTTGGTATTTTAGCTACAACCTTAGGAATTGGCATGGTATATGGGATAGCTATCCAGAAATATCATTTCTTTCCCCATGCATTGCTCAAGACGGCAAAAAATTATGTAAATAATGAGGGAGACGATCCTCATTATGGCCCTTGGTCAATTGGAGTGTATACGGGATTCACTCCATTTGACTTACATGATCCGGAAGACATCTCGAATCCCGTTCTTACGCCAAAGGATGTTAAGGATGTCGATGCAAAATTTGTTGCCGACCCCTTTTTGGCAACCGAAAATGGTCGTTTTTATCTGTTTTTTGAAATTTTGAATCGGGCCAATAATCAAGGAGACATTGGATATGCTGAAAGCGAGGATGGTAAAAAATGGGAATACAAAAAACGTATCATCGATGAACCATTCCATCTGTCATATCCCTACGTTTTTAAGTGGGAGGATCATCATTACTTAATTCCTGAGAGTGGTCACGATCTTTCTGTCAGGCTTTATCGAGCAACGTCCTTTCCTGGAGACTGGGAATTCCTTAAACGTATATTACATGGAGAGCATTATATCGATCCCTCAATTTTCCGATATGAGAATATCTGGTGGTTGTTTTTTTCAAATCCACAAAATGACGCCTTAAACCTCTATTATGCTGACGAGTTGATGGGGGATTGGAGGCCCCATCCGATGAATCCGATCGTGAAATTAAATAAGCATATCGCCAGACCGGGTGGAAGGGTTCTCGTTCATGATGGGCGGATTTACCGGTTCACCCAAGATGCTGAGCCACGTTATGGCATTCAGGTGTTTGCCTTTGAAATTGAAGAATTAACGAAAACCACCTACACAGAAAAAATAGTTTCAGAAAAGCCTGTCGTCACCATGTCAGGTGATGGATGGAATGCCTATGGCATGCACCATGTCGACCCACATCTCATCAAGGGGCAATGGATGGCAGCGGTTGATGGAAGATGCGGACCTAGTTCTATACCTTGTAAGGCATTTTCAGCAAGATAAGAACTGAGTCAATAAACGCGTATCGGTAGAAACCCGTCAGGAAATTTCATAGAAAATGCCACAATTGTTTTAACGTTTGGCTAAACCACCCTCTAAAATTCATATTTTAAACCATCATTCAATTACCGTAGGGATGAGTAACATTGGCTGATCGGGTGTTGAACGTGCCCAGTCAAATGTCCCTCATTTGAAGCCCATGATGGATGGGGTTTTCACATTGATCCCTGACTAAACCTCTTAGCTGGGATATACGAGGAATGGCAATCTGACAAGATGCCACGATAATCAGGGAAATTTTAAAACCCTAAGGCTAAGAGCATTTTGAGACGATATATAATCTGAAGGTACTGGTGTTAGGATTGTGCAGGATTACCCTCCATTCCCACAATATTCCGCCAGAGGGTTTTTCCCCTGGATGAGTGAACCGCGTAACCTATATGATCAGAGGCTGGGTTGCTCGATTGATGGGTTGGCATGGTCTTGGCTGAAGATTTTCCTATATGACTGTTCTGCAAATGGTTATCTGTTCATCGGTTGAACCATCCGAATTGATAGGAATGCCAGCAATCTCTAAAAATCAACCAATACCCAGCCAAAAGAAAATAAAGAAAGAAATGAATTTTGCTTCTGCCAACCTGGTTGAGCAGATAGGTTCCTCGCCCAAGATATCGGTTAAATTCGAATGGGAAAAAAATGAAAAGCTGGATTAAAATTCTTCTCATTAATATTGGCGTGGTGATCCTAATTTTTGTCCTCGCCGAAATCGGGTTAAGGACCTATTCTACCGTCAAATCGTGCCTGATAGGGCAATGTGATGGATCATTATTCACCAGATTCAATATGTTCCATGAAAATAGAATGCTTGGCCTTACCACCCACGATCCCGTTCTTGGGTATAAGCCCAACCCAGGTTTTAGTGGGATCATTCATCATCCACCCTATTGGGATAACGTGAAAGTCTCTATTGACCGCCATGGATTTCGTCGTAATGTCGATGGCAACAATGTGAATGTGAGTAATCATTCCGGAAAAAAAGTGTTGACCGTGGGTGATAGTTTCACTTTTGGCGATCAAGTGCATAACTCTCAAACGTGGCCGGCTTGTGTTGAGCAAAAAACAGGCGATGAGGTTTGGAATGGCGGAGTGGGTGGCTTTGGAGCTGCACAAGCCCTCTTGAGGGCGGAACAGGCTGTTGCCAATCATGGACCTTTCGACACTCTAATTTGGTCAATTACGGTCGGACCAGATTTTCGTCGAGATCGATTAATGGTTCGGTCGAACTTTTCTAAACCGTATATCGCCAGGGTGGAAGAAAAAACAATAATGGTGCCGCCAGCGGGGTTTGATCCTACCCCGGATTTCTTATGGCCCCTTGGATATTCGGTGATCCTTCAAAGGTATTTGTTGCCAATTCTTCAGAAAAGAGGGAATTTTGAATATGACGGGAGATATGAAGTTCCAGGGGAGAATGCTGCAGAAATTGAAGAGATCATAGATTTTTCTTTTCAACGTTTTGCCAACCTAACGGGAACAAACGCAAAAGTGGTGTTACTACAGTATGGTCCGGGGATCTTTCTGGAGGAAGGCTTTGAAAGAAGAAATCATGAACGAGGGCTTATTAAAAAATATGCAGAGCAATATGATATTGAAATTATTGATTCATTCGATCAGATTTATGTTCCGGAAAAGAGGGATGAAATCTGGTTTGAATACAGGGACTATGGCCATCATACACCCTATGGGAATAGTGTGGTTTGTGATGTAGTGTTTCACTGGCACACAAAGAACCAAAACGATGCTTTTTAACTATCACACTGCTTACGGTATGGTTTTCAGATTATGCCTAGGTAAGCTTGAAAGATTAAATATTAGTATCTAAAGGGAAATTTATTCATTTACAGGAGGTAAATGGTATCAGGGAAGCGTGAAGAATTGGCCGCCAACGATAGGTACTCCATCGAGGTGTATTTCAAACAATTCATGGATTGTAGTCCTTAACGGAAATCCTAAGTCTCCGAATCCCTTATAATCAATCAGCTGACGTGAATGGTCGAGAGCAATTAGGGAAAGAGTGTCGGGTTTGATATCGTGGAACAAACCCGAATTCCTGCCAAAATTAAGGAATAAAATGTTTGGAAACAAAATGAAGAATACAGAAGAAACTGCATGTTCTAGTGCCGATGTGGTCACCATTATTCAACCTGATTCCGGGTGGAATATTATTAATTTTAAAGAGCTGAATGATTATCGAGATCTATTTTATTTTCTCACGTGGCGCGATATAAAGGCGTTATATGCGCAGACCGTTTTGGGATTTTCATGGGCAATCATCCAACCCCTTGTGCAGATCGTGATTTTCACGGTTATTTTTGGGAAAGTTGCGGAATTGCCGACGGAGGGAATTCCCTATATTTTATTTTCAAGTATGGCGGTAATCCCCTGGACGTATATGTCGCAGGCGCTCACGCAATCGAGTCAAAGCCTCCTCCAGGGATCGAATATATTGGGAAAGATTTATTTTCCTCGGATTATATTTCCCATTACTCCCATTTTAGCGAAGCTGATTGATTTTGGAATTTCCCTGTTCATTGTCCTCTGTATCATGTTGTACTATCAAGTGGTTCCCACATGGAACCTCCTGCTTTTCCCCGTGCTAGTAATCATGATGATGGCTGTGCCGTTAGGTATAGGATTGTGGCTATCTTCACTGGCCATTCGATTTCGTGATATCAAACAAGCCATGCCGTTTTTTATTCAAATGCTCATGTATACTGCCCCCATCGTCTATTCGGCATCATCGATACCGGAGGGGTATCGGTTGCTGTACTCGCTCAATCCCCTCGTAGGTGTCATAGAGGGATTCAGAGCCTGTTTGCTAGGTACGCCTATTCCCTGGCTGTACATATGGCCTGGAGCACTGACAGCGGTCCTGTTGGTCATCAGTGGAGCGGTGTATTTTAAGCGCATGGAGCGTATCATTGTGGATGTGATTTAAGGAACCGGACCATTACCAGGAAAAACATGAATAATCGAAATCTTGCCATCAAAATTGAAAATATCAGTAAGTGCTACCGGATCGGATTAAAAGAGACAATCCAGGATAATTTATTTAATACCGTAGTGAATTTCATTAAAAATCCTCTCAAGAATTACCGTGTTTATCGTTCCCTCTATAAATTTGACGATGTGGATCCCGATCAAGATACCAATCCTTCCGACGTCATCTGGGCTGTCAAAAATGTCTCGTTTGAAGTGAAAGAAGGGGAAATTATCGGCATTATCGGGAGCAATGGCGCCGGAAAATCCACTCTCCTGAAAATTCTATCGAAAATTACCTATCCAACCAGTGGGCAGGTCACGATCCGTGGAAGGATTTCAAGTCTTCTTGAGGTTGGAACCGGATTCCATCCTGAGCTGACGGGGAGAGAAAATGTCTATCTGAATGGGACCATTTTAGGCATGCGCAAGAAAGAGATCGACAGAAAATTTGATGAAATTGTGGATTTCTCAGGAGTAGAAAAATTTATTGATACCCCTGTGAAACGGTATTCGAGCGGCATGAAAGTACGCCTGGCGTTTGCCGTTGCCGCTCATCTGGAGCCGGAAATTTTGATTATTGATGAAGTGTTGGCAGTGGGTGACGCACGTTTTCAACAGAAATGCCTGGATAAAATGAAGGAGGTCGGCCAGCATGGCCGCACCGTACTCTTTGTCTCGCATAATATGCCCGCCGTCACTCGACTATGTTCCAGGTCGATTCTGCTCGATGGTGGAAGAGTACAACACGATGGTCCAACTCATGAAGTCATCACCAGTTACATGAATTCCGATAAATGTAGCAAAGCTGAGCGCAGATGGCCTAATGTCATGGAAGCGCCTGGAGATGAAGTCGTTCGATTATGCGGAGTAAGAGTGCGGACATACGATGGCCTCGTGTCGGACGTAACAGATATCAGTCAACCTGTTCGAATCGAGATAGAATATGAAGTACTGCAACCGGGCTATGTGCTGCGGATCTATTACCATGTGATCAATGAAGAGGGTATTGAAGCTTTTTTACCTCTCGATAATGATATGGCCTGGAGGCAGAAGCCTCGCCCCATGGGGCGATACGTGAGTACGTCCGTGATTCCTGGGAATTTGCTTTCCGAGGGGAGATATTTTATCGGGCCGACGATACGCACCGAAAATCCGTCGGTGAGGCGTTTGAGAGTTAATGATGTTGTGGCATTTCATGTGATTGACAGTATGGATGGTAATGGAGCTCGTAGTGATTCTGTCGGACATATTCCAGGAGTGGTCAGGCCCCTTTTAAAGTGGGAAACGCAATTTAGTCCAAAAGAAGCACATGCAGAAAAGACCGAAGTGTAGGCTGAGGAATATAATATTTCTATTTTCTCCACAGTATTTGCTCCTTCTTCTGTACTTTAGTACGCAACTTGCCCTTCAATCCACTCCAGATAGTCCTGTAATCCACAAAATTTCAAGCGTAAATTCCAGCCATGTTGGTCTGATTGAAGCATCCGCTTAACCGTGCTGACCTCGAATGACAAAGATTTGGATAATTTAAAGATGACCTCTCATCATTCAGTAGGCTTTCAATATGTAAAAATCCAAAGAGAGAATAGACGGTTTTTTTGTTTACAGCAAAACATCCTTGTTTTGGCGTGGATGTTATTTTTCATAAAAGACTCCTTAACCCCTATTGTACGATTTGACCCAAAGACTTCTCGTGGCAGGCTATTCTTAAAGCAGATACGTAGTTACCTGGGATTTGCGAAAAGCAACGTAAAGTGTCTAATTACTTTTTTGGGTTATAAATTTCAGATATTACGAAGGGAGGGGATCGTTGAATTGCCATGCTATGGTCAAATATGTGTGCCCATTCATAAGGGGTACAAAATATTCGATTTTCACAAGAGGATTGCCATTAAAGTATTCGATGGTCATGTGAGTTCTGCCGTTATTCGCGATGAAATTGAAATATTGAAGCGTGTCTCATGTATTGAATTTGCCTCTTCATTAAAACAATGGAGCATTGAGGAAAGATGGTATGAAGAAGAATATGTAAATGGGTCTTTGGATTCCTCCTATAAGCCTTTGGATTCAGATGCGTTATTAGAAAAATTTTTCAATGAAATCCTTCAGCATTTAACAAGGGTAATGTTGTTTCAGGAGCCAATTTCTCAAAATTCCGTAAAACATGCTCTCGATATGACCAGGGCATCAAGTTCAAAAATTTTGCCGAAGTCGGGATCCAATGGAGCGGAGTATCAAAAAATTACCTCATTTCTTGAGGACATCGTTCGTCGACTCCAAACGGAAGGGAATGTCCCAATTTTTTTGGTGTTTGCCCATGGAGATTTTGTTCCAGCCAATATGCTGAATACCCAGCATGGAATGAAAATTATTGATTGGGAAGGGGCTGGAAATCGGAGTGCATTGTTCGATTTTTATAGTTATTTTTTTTATCGGCCGGCTTGCAGGGACGTGTCAGTGTACGTGTTGGTTTCAGAAATACAGAAAGCATTGCCGATGGTCATTTCGGAATTAACCGCAAAGGCTCCAGAGGTTTCAATGAGCCTGAAGTCGCTTAAAAAAACCTACCGATTGATTTTTTATCTTGAGATGATCTGTCGATTAATTGATCGTGAACAGACCGATAAAAATCTAAATGTGATGCATTATATCCAACAATATATGGAGGCTTTTAATCTTTACGAAGAATTGTGTGCCGGTGA
>BQIW01000093.1 GCA_021604105.1 Nitrospirales bacterium
GTCTAATTGGACGAACGATCATCGGGATGAGTGGAACCGGCGGCTTGCGCCGCATGTTTTAACGCATCCAATCGCTCTGCATAGCGATGACCCGGTTGGATATGGGAGAGCACCCGGAACCCTTCTAACGCTTGAATCACGTGAGATTGCATCCCCACAAAAAACAAATGCTGTTTATGGGCGCGAATGATACGCAACATATCATCAATAGCTAATGCGGCCGTCCCATCGATTGCCGAAACGTCCGACAAGTCCAGCACACAACTGGTAAACTTTCGCAATCCCGGCACGGTCTCCAAACGACGCACCATGTTTTTGGCTGACCCAAAACTCATCGGACCATCCACATGAATCAGCAAAATTTTCCCGGCGTTGCGCTCCATAACAGCAACCTCTTCAGGGGTCAGCGGTGATTCATCATGCACCTCCGTGATGACGTTCATATTGGCCAATTGCAAATCAGACATCTCCTTGACAAAAAGTAAGCTCGCCAGGACGACACCCACCGCGACAGCCGTGATCAAATCCACCGCCACGGTGATCACAAAGACCACAATCATAATGCCTACATCAGTCTTCGGGGCGTCCCAGATATGTTGCAAAAATCGCCAATCAATAATATCTACCCCGACCTTCAACAGGATGCCTGCCAGAACCGCAAGCGGAATTTTTTCGGCCAGCGGACCCAACCACAACAATGTGGCTAACAGCACAAGACCCATCAAGGCACCGGAAATCGGAGTTCGCCCGCCGGATCGAATATTTGCCACAGACCGCATCGTCGCACCGGCACCTGGCAAGCCACCAAAAAGACCTGCGATCATATTGCCGATTCCCTGACCAATGAGTTCACGGTTGGAGTTGTGCTGAGTGCGGGTCATGTTGTCGCACACCAAGGATGTGAGCAAACTGTCAATCGAGCCCAGTAGGGCAAAGACACAGGCCCCTTCGAGCATGAGAGGCAAGAACTCGATCTCAATTGCAGGGAAATGCCAGGGTGGAAAATCCGAGGGGATTGAACCAATGACCGGTGCATGAGGAAAAAAGTTGATCGCGATTGGTGTACAAAGCAATAGGGCCAATAACGGTGGGGGAACCACTCCTCCGATAGAGGTGGGGGTAAGATATGTGATGAGCAAGGCGATTCCGGCCAATATGACCGCATCCAGGACAGGTTGCGTGAGAAACTCCGCCACACCCATCACATTGGAAATGACCCCACCCCCCTTAGCTTCATGCCCGAAGAGGGGACCGATTTGCAAAATAATAATGATGGCCCCTATGCCGCTCATAAACCCGGAGATGACTGGATAGGGCATGAGGCGGATATACCGCCCGATTCCTAACATCCCCATGGCGATCAGGACCACACCACCTAAAATGACGGTCGTATATACCAGTTGCAGGTTGTCGGCCATTTCGACCAGGAGACCAGCAAACACGACTGTCATGGGGCCCGTGGGCCCTGAAGCCTGTGCAGGAGTCCCACCAAATAACGCGGCGAAGAATCCCACAAAGATTGCGCCATACAGGCCCGCTGCAGCACCGGCACCCGAGGCCACCCCGAATGCCAAGGCTAAAGGGACCGCGATGACTGCGGCGACCACCCCTCCAAAGACATCCCCTTTCAGGTTGCGGAAGTGAAGACCGTGAATCAGCATTAGATCGCGACGGTAACCGTTCCAGAGAGAAAAGGACTCATCACAGGTAAAAGCGACTGCATGAGGTTAGATTCGGACTGCAACGTTGTGAGATGACGGTTGACGGTACTACCCGAGTGACGTAAGGATGCAATACTCCAAGACCCCATACCTGAAACATCAGAATATCATGAAGGGCCTCCACTCATACCCTTCAACAAGGCACGAGAAGGGAAATTCTACGATGCCGCCATGTCCCACGCAACCAAGAATTATGCCTCCGGTTGAACCCAAATCAAAATGGCTTACGGAATATACCAAACGGAGTGGGAAGAATGTAGAGAAGATAAAGGTTCAACCATAAAAGGGTTTGCCGTGTTCATTTGCACACTGGAAGGGGAGGTCTTGAATGATCACCCGGCAAGGAGGGCACTTGATGAAATCGCCCAAATAATTCCGCAACTCACTTCTCATGCATGGTTTTCACTTCATATCTTGAGGGTCCCAGGAATACCATATGACAGCACATGTGTTGAATGCGCGTCACATCAGACCCGCCGAGGGTGGAAATAACGGGTGTCATTCCGCCTTGGTGTCTTTAGCCGGAGCTACCGTTTCCACCATCAGGCAGATCCTCTCTGACATCAGCTTCCCCGCAAGCCGGTGACCGGCGGCGTTCCAGTGACCCTTTCCCATTTCCGTGTTCTGAAATCCATGCAGGAACACACCATGCTGTTCAGCATAGGTGGCGAGAGGTTCTGCCAGGCTCAATAATTCGATGTCTTCCCGTTTCGCCAATGCCTGGATTCGCCGATCAGGATACAAAAGATCCGGCACGCCAAGTTGACGGGCCAATGCCTGTCGATGTTGCACGTCGGGATGAACCTGGTCGGGATTTGAAAGGCTCACAAGAAGGAACCGGCGTCCCCCATCCTCTACCTCTCGCTTCATGTGCACGATCAATCGTTCGGTAATCTTCCAGGCATTTTCCCAGGATGGGTCCGGCTGGTCGAGATAGACCAGGAAATCGAGACGAAGAGCGGGATCTTTCCAGTCCTGCATCTTTTCTTGCTGGGCCATGTCTTCCAGAAAGGATTGTAGTTTGTATTTGGCCCGGCGAAATACCTGTAGCACGCGGGAGACTTCAAAGGCTTCGGCACTCAGCGGAAATTGTTGAAGCCAAAACTCCGTCGTGTGATGGAAGGAATTGTCGAGGACGAGGCGCCCGTCATTCATGATGAAATAGGGGATATTGGTTTTCCCGGCCAGTTCTCTCAGGTTCCCACGAATATCGTTCTCTGTATACAATGCTAGCAGAACAAGATCCGGATCATAGGGAGAAACCTTATGACGCAGCACCAGTAGTTCCTGGGCTGTACTGAAGCCGGACACACCGAAATTCATGACTTCTACCTGACGCCCGGTAAGGGAGGGACAATCCGACAACTCGCGGGTAAGCCTGGCCCCATAGATCTGTTCTATCGGAACCTGCATCGCTTCCGTGTAGGAATCGCCCAGAAGCGCAATCCGGAAGGTCCCAACAGGCTTTTCCAGAGTGTGCTCACGATCGCGCAGCCCTGCACTATTAATCCGAATGTAGGCTTCACCTTCATTATTATAAAGACCTTCAGCCCCCGGTCTATGTGCATAGCCGGTCAGTTTGTCAGCAATAAAGAAAGAGGGGTAGGAAATTCCGAAAAGGGAAAGACCGAATTCAACGATGACAAAGACCATTCCACATCCAATGAAGACGACTGCGATGTTTCCTGCCCACTTCCTGACCACCCGCTCTCATCCCCTTCCATACATGAAAAACCGACCTATTGAAACCAGGAGAATTTCCCCATGGTTACACACGATCCGTACCCGAGCTTGAGAAGAAATCCAACCCGTCAGCCACACGGTCACCATATGAACGATGACTAACTGTTGCGCTTCAGATCTATTGCGATTCCTGGCGAACGTTGAATCGCCGAAAGAAAATGACGTATGGTGTGTGCGATCTTTCCAGAATTTTCACACGAAAGGATTCTCAATCCAATGACCTTGCAAGCCCATGCTGAAGCATTGTATGCAGGCATTCAACCAGTATTGGGACAACATGACGCGAACCAGGTTCAAGCGAAACTGGAGCATGCCCTGCGCCACGTGATCCCAACCTGGAAACACACCACGCCCGACTGTCCGGGATGGTATTGGTTTAAAGGGCCGGGCGTCAGTGAACCACAACTATTGCATGTGACTCATGGCCGGATTGATACCAAACTCATGGCCGATCTGGGTCCGCCGAACAATCTGGTGGATGTTCAGCGCGTGAAAGGGCAATGGGCGGGGCCCCTTCTTCCCCCAACCTAGGCCTGAGTAGAGGACTTTATAGCGCGATCCGGTTGGCGCCCGTTTGCTCCGCCATGAAATGGTGAGGGAAAAACTGGTGGGACGTGAGAATGAGGCAACAGTTTCTGAGCGTCCCTTCTTTCTTCATCCAATCCCGACGGTCACGTCGTTCCACTCACCCCCACATTTTACAGTTGATTGAAATCCTGATATTTGTGGACGACGCTTACCACATCCCGTAGTGTCTTCATCTCCGGGGAGTTATCGTAAATCAGCCATAGTCGATCCTGGAGAGTGCTAATGAGTGCGACCGATGGTCTATGGTGAATGGACCCAACCCCCCACACCACTTCCGTGAGCACAGGGAATTCAATATCGGAAGAAGACCGAATTTTCGACGTCGCGTCGGTCAGATAATCCAGCAGAATCCTCATCACCTCCAGATCACCTTCGGCTCGCAAAATTCGTCCCAATCCCTTGGCTGCCGCGGCTCGAATCGAGAGCGTTCTGTCCTGCGATTCGAACAGGTGTTGCAGGTGCGGAACCACCTCGAGCCCAAGACCGGAAAGGGCAGCAATCGCTTGCTCCGGAGCCTTTCCCTGATCAACCTCCTTCAGGAGATATGGAAGGGCTTCCGGGTCCGGAAACTGACGGAGCAAATCAAGAATAATGAATTGACGGGTTTGGGAAGTCTCGGGGTTGGTCAGCACAGACACGAGTCGATGCGTTTGTCCCCACTCGCTGAGGAGCATAACCGGAAAATCAAACCGTTCAAGTTCCCCGGTGAGTTGCTCAAAAACAGCAGCTCCGGAGTCTGTGGCCTGTGCCTCTTGCAGAATAGGGGAATCCTGGTCCATTGAGGGGTGTACTTCTTTGTGCCAACTCAGGTCCTTTCCCTCAAGGAGATAGGATAACTGACAGGCCGGACCATGCCAGAGTCGGTCCGGCGTATAGGCCAACTCATTATCTCCGCCATAGCGGGCGACACGTTGTTGGTGTTTACGCTCTTCACAAATCACGTGGAATTCCACATCATGTGGTTGAGTGCCATCCGTAACCACCTGAAATCCCAACTCTTCGAATCGCCGCTGAACCACCTGGAGGATACGCTCAGGCGACACGAAACCCTTTTCAGTCAACGCCAGGGCGGAAACCCGGATAGTTTGAATGCGGGAGAGTTGTGCTCGTTGTTCAGGAGTGAAAGAGGCGCGGCGGGCCGAACTGTCCGTTGGAAAAACAAGCACCAGAAGGAAAACGAGATGCACCACTATTCCCATCATGGCAATCTCCCCTTTTGAGCAAGAGTACCAGAGATTAATGGAACCGCAACCCTCTTTTTTGTAAAAAGAGGAATGTTAAGAACAAAGGCTCGTCACCCGCTCCCAACCCAAAGTTGCCCACAAGGGGCATGGGAATTGACAAACCCTCCATTTCTCGCAACCGGCCTGGCTAACCAAAGAGCGCCTTAGCGAGGGGGCGGGTAAAACCCATCAGGCCCCCTGGAAACCCTCCCGTTATGTGGGAATTTCGGTTAACGAGGCCAGATCAATGACAAAACGAAAACGAACGTCCCCCCGAATGACCCGCTCATAGGCGTCATTAATCTGTTTCATGGAAATGACCTCCACATCGGACGTGATCCCATGCTCCCCGCAAAAATTCAGCATTTCCTGCGTCTCACGAATCCCACCAATCAGGGAACCCACCAGACGCCGCCGCCGCATAATCAGCGAAAACGCCTCAACGGAAAGGGGTTCGCTCGGCGCACCGACAAGAAGGTACGTTCCATCGGTTTTAAGCAACTCCAGATAGGCATTGAAATCATGGGTATCAGAGACCGTATCAATCACGAAATCAAACTGACGGGCCAAACGCGAAAAGGTCCCTTCCTGGGATGTCGCCGCAAACTCTGTCGCCCCGAGACGCTTCGCTTCCGCCCGCTTACGGTCCGTGCGGCTTAAGACGGTAACCTCCGCCCCAAAGGCCTTCCCAAATTTGACAGCCATGTGACCAAGCCCGCCGAGTCCGACCACACCAAGCGTATGGCCTTTCCCCACACCCCACTGGCGCAAAGGAGAGTACGTGGTAATTCCGGCACACAACAGAGGGGCAGCACCCGCCGGCGAAAGAGAGGAGGGAATCTTGAGCACATACGATTCATGGACCACGATGTCGCTGGAGTACCCGCCATAGTTGGGCTGGCCATCTTTGTCGAGACCGTTATAGGTCATGATCATGCCCGCTTCACAATATTGTTCTATACCTTTGATACATGATGAACAGGTGCGGCAGGCATCCACAAAACATCCGACCCCGACCGTTTCCCCTTCAGCCACTTTCCTCACATCGGCCCCCACCTTGGTCACAGTCCCGACCACCTCATGCCCCGGGACCATAGGAAAAATGGATCCCCCCCATTCGTCTCGCACCTGATGAATGTCCGAGTGACAGATTCCGCAATACTCGATTTTAATCAGGACGTCATTCGATCCGACCGCTCGCCGGTCAAAGCTGAACGGTTCGAGTAAGGCCCCGGCCTGCAACGCCGCGTATCCTCTGGTTGCCCCCATGGGTACACTCCTTAATATGAAAAAATCAATCCGGCCATGAGTGAGAAGCCTTATGATGGCTGGTTGAGATAGCGGGGGCGATCCCTGACGGAAATCATTCGCATCAAATCCCTCACAGACAAAATACCCACGATCGCATGATTTTCCGTAATGGGCAGATGCCGGATATTTTTTTCGGCCATGAGATCGCTGGCATCATGCACCGTCCGGTTGATATCAATATCGATCAACGTGTGCGTCATGACAGAAGACACCCTGGTCTGAGCCAGATCCTGGTTCTGAGCCATACCTTTGTGGATGAGGTCACGCTCCGTGACAATCCCCATCACCTCACCAGCCTGCGTGACCATGAGAGCGCCGATCCGCTTGTCGGTCATACGCTTGGCAACGGTAATGAGGGTTGCTTCCCGATCGATGGTTTCAATATCCCGCCGCATTAGTACACTGAGAGGCCTATACACATCATCAAGGTCTCTGATCGGCCCTTTCTCCGCGTACACAAAATGCCTTACCAGGTCGCGAACGGAAATCATTCCAATAATCCCCTCCCCTTCTGTCACACACAGATGTCGAATGCCATGCTTCTCCATGAAATGGCTGGCATCCAGCATCATGCGATCGGAGGGAATGGAGAGTAACGGGTTTGCCATAATCTGTCCCACGTGTGTTCCTGCCGCTGCCAGGTCTTGGGCCATCACCCGGCGAAGGAGATCGGTCTCTGAAATAAGTCCGATAATTTTTGAAGGGTGGGATTCCTGCCCGGCCGGATAGACCACGAGACTCCCAATCCGGCGTGCCGCCATGAGACTGGCGGCATTCACCGCAGAAGTGTCTTCGCTCACGCCTTCAAGATCACGCTGCATAAAATGCCCAATGGTTTCCTTGGAATCAACGCTCATACTCTTCCCTTCATCGTCAAGGGGTGAATATCGTCCATGCCGCTCATGCCCATTCCATCCTGGTCTCCGCCCCGGACATTCCGATTACGTACGTTCCTGTTCTTGAATAAATTGTCGCGCATTGGTGAGTTCTTCATACAGGCACAGTTGATTTTTCACTAAGAGATGCTCAATCGCGGCAATCCGGAACATCACTTCAGGGAGCATGATATCGAGACGTTCAGTGAGAGACTCAATCGTTTTGGCCATGCCTCCCGATGCACGGGAAGTCCCGACGCGTTGAGGCCGCGTTGGTTTCCTGGAGGCGGTCCCCTTTTTTCGAGAAGCGGTCGCTTTTTTGGAGGAGGCTGGTCCTTTTTTGCGAGAAGGCGTCTGCTTTTTCTTAGAAGAAGGAGTGCGTTTCTTAGATGCTTGACGGATCGACTTCTTTGTTACGGCCATACTACCCTCCAATTGACCAATAATAAATCTCCCAACGAACAACCGGTCACAGAGATTTGCGTCCTTTTGTTCACGAATACGCTGAACGACTATACACCACCATGTCGGATTTTTTCGAGCACCCGGCTTTCATCGCCAAGATGAATAAGGCCATGGCCTGTTCTACCTGGTCACTTCAGGATTTTCAACTCTTTCTCAATATCGCCCTGACATTCCCGACAAACCCCATGCGTTAAGGATGGCACCATCCCGCTGCCAAGAATATCAAGATAATTCACCACCTCCTCCAACTCGACCCATCCCTGGTTCGGGAGACGGACCTTCATACACCAACTACAGATCGTCAGAAGAGGCTCCCCTCTCTGTACATCGGGATCGAGGAACAAAACAGGGTCTCGTGGAACCACACGAATGGGGTGAGTCGAAAACATCAATTCGTCCTCCTGCAGAGGAGACACCATGAGTTGAAAATACCGGCGACACACCGGGGAATCGCAGCGAAACTTGAACACCGCAGCTTGGTGTTTCATTCTCACGGCCTTAAAAATATGGCGGTATATCTGACGGAGTTCCTCCCCCTCGATGAAATCCCAGAGGGACTTTCCAATAACATAGGCGCGATTCAAATGCCCCCCGGCATTTTGGCAGGCAAACTGTAACCACCCCTCATTGATAAACCGAATGCGATCGGCTTTATCGATGCTATATTAAATCGACGTGGGCATGGTGGACCTCCGGGTTGGATAGGGCCTCCCACTACAATCGTGAAGGAGGAGCCATCATACGCCAAATGGGAACGCAGTTCAAAATTGTCAGAGCGGACGAGGCCCAGGGGATTCAGGACCCTCTAGACCCGACCCATTCCGCCGTTCGTGTTCCCTTCTTCTGGAAGAGATTTATTCATTCTTGCTACAGTGCGGCAGTGCCTTTCCGCGATGTCTGTGTTCTTTGAATGAGGAGGAGTTGCATGAAATATGTCCATCTTGGGCGATCCGGGTTGAAAGTCAGCCGGTTGTGTCTGGGCACCATGAATTTCGGACCGGAAACCACAGAAGCCGACAGCGGCACGATCATGGATACCGCACTGGAACTCGGCATCAATTTTTTTGATACCGCAAACGTGTATGGCTGGGAAGTGGGGGAAGGCATTACCGAGCAGATCATTGGTCGTTGGTTTGCGCAAGGTGGCCACCGCCGGGAAAAAGTCGTCCTGGCCACCAAAGTGTTCGGGCGAATGGGGGACTGGCCCAACCAATCCCGTCTGTCCGCACTCCATATCAAGCGGGCCTGTGAAGCCAGTTTGCGCCGCCTCCAAACGGATTATATCGACCTGTATCAGATGCACCATGTTGACCGGCAGTCGCCATGGGAGGAAATCTGGCAGGCCATGGAACAACTCATGCGCGAGGGAAAAATCTTATATGTGGGAAGCAGTAACTTTGCAGGATGGCATCTGGCACAAGCGCAGGAAATGGCCAGGCACCGGAATTTCCTGGGACTGGTGGCGGAACAGAGTTTGTATAACTTAAATGACCGCATGATTGAGCTGGAGGTCATTCCGGCCTGCGAGGCATACGGCATTGGCTTAATTCCCTGGAGTCCGGTCGCGCGCGGTCTCCTGGCCGGAGCCCTTGAACCCGCATCAAGCGGACGACGGGCCGATGAGGATCTACGAAAGAACGTGGAAAAATTCCGGCCACGGTTGGAAGCCTACGAAACGCTGTGCCGGGAAGTAGGCGAAGCACCGGCACATATCGCCATGGCATGGCTTCTTCATCAACCAGCCGTCACGGCACCCATCATTGGTCCCCGAACGTTGGACCAGTTACAGGGCGCTATGCGCACCTTCGACCTCACACTCTCTAAAGAGGTGTTGAAAAAATTGGATACTATCTTCCCCGGACCAGGAGGCCCCGCACCCGAAGCCTACGCCTGGTGAGAGCCATCCACGGGTGTCAAAAATTTGTAACTTGTGTAAAAAGGGATAAATTATCGACAAAAAATTGACGAGTGCGTTTTCCCCACACCGGCCCTACCACTCTTCAATATCCTTACAACTCAAGAGGTTCTCCCCCTGAATCACCACCAGCCATCAACGTCATCTTTGGCATACCAGTTGCTTTAATCCACAGAAAGAAAGTCCACCCACAACCAGGTGGAGTCGTGCTACGGGCTTTAAGCCAAGGAGGATGTCATGCGAACGACCATCCCCATTCACGCACTCGCCATTGTTTTAGCCCTTATTCTCATGGGAGGAGAAATCGTCACCGCGGAAATGCCGCCACCCGAACCGGATGAGACATACCTGGTCGACGAAGATATCAATATTGTCACCGGCCTCTACATTCGAGAATATTCCCTCCGCAAAGACGGTATCGTGGATTACAAAACCGCCCGTCAAATCCTCATCTCTGAATATAATGAACATTGGAATTCGGTGGTCGAAACCAAAGAGTGGCCGTTATTCTACTGGCATGATGTCAACCGGGACGGACATTGGACCATGTATATCGACCGAAAGCTCAATGGCTGCACCTGCGATATCGTCCCCTACGAAGTGAAGACGGAGGAGGCGACGGCACAGAAAGATCCTTTTTAAAACTAGCCGGGTTCAAAAAGGGCCGTCCAGCAAAGCCGCAGCCGCTTGGACGGGCGGAGCGTACAGAGAAGTACATGAGCACGCCGCTGGCGGACTTTTTCAACATCCTGCAGACACTCGCACTCGTCAACCGTCAAAAACCTCCGCTTCATAAAATCAGATGCCACGCTCCATCCCCTACTCTCGGGATTCGACACGGTTCCTGCCGTCTTGCCCACCAACGGAATCGGCCGAAGCCGGTTGACCGATGCATGAATTCCATGATGGCGGAGTACACTCTCGGTCGGGTTTCCTGCTAATCTAGCAAAAATTATTCACCCGGTTCTGCAGGGTATCAAGGAAAGGAGACAGGCATGGGGCATTCATTCGAACAGCTTCAAAAAATTGCCGATGATCTGAAACGGCAACGTGACGAACTTCAGGTGAAACTCCACCTGGCCCAAGCGGATGCGCGTGATGAATGGGCGAAACTGGAAACCCGGTGGGAAGACGTCAAGACCAAGATGGAAGCGGTCCGAAAGGAGGCCAGTCACACAACCGAGTCCGTATCCTCCGGGCTGGGACTGGTCTTGGACGAACTGAAAAAAGGCTACGACAACATCCGCAAGACATTGTAATCCATGCCCTGTCAGGGCATGGTCATGGTCTGAGCCGGGTGCCGATACGACACGGTCAGGTCATAGGAATTCTCGGAGGGGACACCGCAACCTCTCGAAACCCGCATCGGAGCCTGCAGGATGACCCGAGACGAATTCACCAAAATCATTGACCATACCGCGTTAAAACCGGACACCACCAAAGACCGGATACGACAGCTCTGCGAAGAGGCGGTGACGTTCGGGTTCGGAACGGTCTGCGTCGCCCCGCTCTGGGTTCCGTTTGCCACGCGTTGTCTGACGGGATCTCCCGTCCGGATTGCCACGGTTATCGGCTTTCCTCACGGCAATACGGTTCCGGATGTGAAAGCCTACGAGGCCAAACTGGCAATTGAAGCCGGAGCGCATGAATTGGATATGGTCATCCAGATCGGCCTGCTCCGAGCGGGCAATCATGGCGCCGTCCTTGACGATATCCAGGGCGTCGTGAACATGGCGCGTCGTGCCTCCCGATCAAAAATCCTGGTCAAGGTCATTCTCGAAACATCGCTCTTAAATAAGGAAGAACAACAGACCGGCTGCCAACTCGTGGAGAAGGCCGGAGCCGACTATGTGAAAACGTCGACCGGATTCACCGGTCACCACGTCACCATTGAAGAGGTGGGGTTTCTGCGGAGTATGGTAGGAACACGGGTGGGCGTCAAGGCGGCCGGGGGCATCCGCGACCTGATCACTGCCGTGGCGTTGGTCAATGCCGGAGCGTCCCGCCTGGGGAGTTCATCATCCGTGTCCATCATGCACATGTGGCCCGGGTAACCCTTGAGACTCTTCAAACATTCCTCCTCACACGCGGGTTAGGGCGGGGTCCCTGGTTGGACCGGATTGCCCATCTATGCCAAAATGAAAAATGGAGGATGGTCCATGGCAACGATGAATGTGTCGGTCCCCGATCCCATGAAAGACTGGGTGCAGGGCCAGATTGAGACGGGAAAATACGCGAACGCCAGCGATTACGTCCGGTATCTGATCCGGCGGGATCAGGAAAAGATCGAAGTGTTGCGACGCGCACTCCTCGAAGGAGAGCGTAGCGGTATGAGCCGCCGAAAGGTTGAGGATATTATGAACGATGTAAAAAAACGCTGCAAAGACCATGAGTGAATACCTCCTCTCAAAAAAGGCAGAGGAGGACCTCCAAAGAACCTATGAATTTTCCATCCAGCAATTCGGACAAAGCGTGGCGGATGAATATTTCCTCTCCTTCAGGGATTGCCTTTTGCAGGTAGCCGACAATCCGGCTTTGGGAAGGGATTGCAGCGAGATTCTGCCCGACTATTTCCGTTTTGAATGTGGCCCCCATTCAATTTTTTACAAAATGGGGAAAAAGCGGATTGTGATTGCCAGATGCATCCATCAAAGTATGAATCCGGACATCCACATGTAAATCAGCTGGATGTCGTCGCGACTCTGTCAGAAATCTCCCATCTCCCTGATCCTCCCTCCTGCAATTCTTTCCAAAATCATCCATCAATAAACAGATGAAGTATTGTCTTCAATTACAGGATCAACAATGGCAATTGATCGACCAGGATGCGCCGGACATGACGCCGGTGGTGATTGACTTTGTGTCCGGCAAAACCGCGTACCGGAGAAAATATGGCCACGCCGGTGGCGAGGCCATCAGTAAAGCCGTCGGCATCAAAAAAGGCAAACGCCCGACGATTGTGGATGCCACCGCCGGGTTGGGGCGTGATGCCTTTGTGCTGGCCACCATGGGCTGCCGCGTGCATATGATCGAGCGATCGGCAATGATCGGCACACTCCTGGAAGACGGCATACGTCGCGCCGCAGCCAATGAGAAAATTGGTCCGCTCATCAACGACAAATTGACGCTCACCTGTGGCGATAGTCGTCAGGCACTGTTCCAGGTCCCGTTTGTACCCGAGGTCATTTATGTCGATCCCATGTTTCCCGTAAAAGACAAATCAGCCTTAGTCAAAAAGGCCATGCGAATGGTCCAGGATGTCGTCGGCCGGGACACCGATGCCGATGAATTACTGAAGGTGGCGCTCACGATTGCCACAAACCGGGTCGTCGTCAAGCGCCCGGCCTCTGCCGGATATCTCGCCGCGATCAAACCCCAAGCCTCAATCAAAACCAAAAAACACCGCTTCGACATCTATCTCATTCCCAAGCAGCAGTAGCCACCCCAGTCATCCTGCACCACTCTGTCTTCCTGCCCCTCTGACCTCCTGCGCCCCTCTGTCTCCTGTGCCACTCCGCTATCCTCTCCCCCTTTGTCATCCTGAGGGTACCGAAGGATCTAGCAAAACAGTCGCAGCGACAGCCTAAGCACCGACCTTTCGCGATTTGGTCCGCTCTCCCACTCCGTCATCCCCAACATTCGTCATCCGAGATCCATCTTCCTTGTATTTTCTAAGGCATCCCTGGCCTGGTGGTATGGCCGAGCAGTGCAGCCGGCCCCGGAGAAAAGGCGGGCAGTGTTTGAGCGCAGCGAGTTTGCCCGCCACCGGGGCCGGTGAACCGCGGAGGGCACCCGAAGGGCCATGCCACGGTCAAAATGGTTTTGGCCACTTTTGCCGAAACAAAAGTGGCTCGCCGTCCGGGGGCTAAACCCCACCATAATTTAAACCCTCAAATTCTCACACTACTCTCGCCATTGTTCAGCAAGCACCAATTGCCGGCTCCTCAACAATTTAAATGCTGTTGACATATATGCATAAATAGAGCATGTTCATACATATGAGAACGACACTAAATATTGATGATGCTCTTCTGGAAAAAGCCGCAAAATTGACCGGTGTGGAAGAAAAAACCTCCTTAGTCCGGCTCGGACTTGAGGCTCTCATTTCCAAAGAAGCCGCACGGCGCCTGGCTCAACTTGGGGGATCAGAAAAGCAACTACGGTTGCCTCCGCGACGGCGATCGATCCCCAAATCATGATGCTCGTTGACACATCCGTTTGGGTCAACCATCTCAGAGCAGGAAGTCTACGCCTCGCAACCTTCCTCCAAGAAAGTTTGGTCCTCACCCATTCGTATGTCATTGGTGAACTCGCGTGTGGAATGATAAAAAATCGCTCAGAAATCTTAGCCCTGCTCCAAGCACTTCCCAAAGCACAAATAGCCGACGACCACGAAGTCTTACACCTGCTTGAGTCTCAAAAATTATATGGATCAGGATTGGGATGGGTAGATATCAATCTCCTGGCCTCCGCTCAACTGACAGGTTGTGGTTTATGGACCGCTGATAGTCCACTTCAAAAAGCCGCAATCAAACTACATCTTCAAGTCTACGAATAATCATTGCTTTGTCCTCCCTTCATCCCCTTCCCCGAAATCCCTCATCGGGAACAAAAAATATGAAGGTCTACCCTATTCCCCACCTTCAAGTCAGCCAAACGGGCTGCCCCCCAAATCACCAGACGGACCGTTGTTCCGACGCCTGCCGGCTGGCCCCAGAAAGGGACGCTCTGAGCATGTAGCGGACCTTGTGTGAGCCCGGCGAGTTGGTCCGCTCTTCAAAAGGTTGGCGTCCCTCCCCTCCCAGAAGGCCAGCCGGGGCGTCAATGGTTTTGGCTACTTTTGCCGAAACAAATGGACCTCGGCTGCCGAGCCGAAACCCGTCCCTACAAAATTCTGTACTTTAAGCAAGAGGTTGGGTACATTCCTCATACAACGAGTCCTTTGTGGCGCAAAAGGAGTCAGATTTAATGGCATGCTGGCCGTTGATCAAGGGTAGCCGTAGCACGCAAATTGGCTTGACGCATGCCGCATATCGGAAATGCCAAACACGTGCGGCCCCGGAGTATAAAACCTCGAAGACAGAGTGATGGAAGAGTAGACGAAAGGAGACCCACGATGGGAAGCACGACGGGGCTCACGAGCCCCACAACACTCAAAGCCATTGCAGACCGATTACGCGAGAGTTATGGCGCGGAGCGGGTACTGGTCTATGGCTCGGTCGCACGCGGCGAGCAGACAGAAGATAGCGATATTGATCTGCTCGTCATCGCGCCAACCAAAGAACGGTTTTACGAACGAATGGGTTCGGTGCAGGCCTTAGTCAGGGACCTCGGACACGGCATGCCCCTTGCGCCTATTGTGCTGACTCCCGGGGAATTGGCCACCCGACTAGACCACGGGGATCAATTCGTGGAGGAGATGGTTCGGAGTGGAGTGGATTTGTGAATCGATCGGACTCCTCTTACGCTGACGATTGGTTGGCTGTGTGGCCCGTCGGGACTGGCATCGGATTCACGTCATGCTTGCTGATGGAGATGCGGATGGCGCGGGATTCTTCCTCCAACAAGCATTGGAGAAGTATCTCAAAGCCTTTTTGCTTCGGAATGGGTGGAAACTGAAGAAAGTGCACACGCTGCAAAGTTTACTCGATGAAGCGTCTGTATTTGCGCCGGATGTAGTCCCCTTGCGGCCAGTCTGCGAACGCGTGTCAGGGTTCTACATCGGGGAACGGTACCCAAGCGTCGGGGCGAAAGGACTGCAACCCGACGATGTCCACCGCGAAATACCGGATGCCCGGTTGCTGATCGCCAAGCTATGTCCGGATGAACGGTTAGAATAACCATAGTGGCTATTTCGGCCGGCACCAGCTCTTGGAGCGATAACAAACCCATCGCTAGTTGAGTCAAAGTCGGCACCTGGCCCCCCGCAACCCCTGACGCAGCTTAAAAGTAGAACACTCACCAGGATTGTGGTCCTTTAGCCAAACAAGGGTCGCGTCTCTTCGAGACGCATCAGGCAAAACCTCGGCCGCAGTGACGAACCCCGACATCTATAATCCCCTCACCGTCCTTTCTGCAGTCCTTCCTCTGTCCTGGAAGTCCCTAAAAAATATTTTCCGACGCTTGCCGGCTGGCCACAGGGAGGGACGCTCTGAGCATTTGGCGGACCTTGTCTGAGCCCTTCGGCGTTGGCTCAGGATAAACTCCGCGAGTTGGTCCGCTCTTCAAAAGGTTGGCGTCCCTTCCCTCCCACAAGGCCAGACGGGGCGTCAATGGTTTTGGCTACTTTTGCCGAAACAAAAGTGGCTCGGCTCCCATTCTCAACTCATCCTTCAGCTGAAACTTTTATGAGAACTGTTCACAAACAATGAGAAAAGAGCGAATAATGCTCAAAAGGCCTGAACTGGCAGCTGTCACATACTGAGGAGTCGCTGGAGGAGGATATCTTCGATATTTTGGAGTGCGTCAAGAACAGAGAGAACAAAAACTTTTTGCCCTGCTATTCGATAGATGATTCTCCAGGGAGACACGATCAATTCACGGTATTGCAACACCCCTTGGGCTTGGAGTTCTGGGATAATTCAGCCTCGCATTGGAGCTTGATAGAGTTTTGAAGCGGATTTCGTAATTTTGGGCAGAATCTGTAAGGCTCGGGAAACGCTATCCTCGGCGATATGAGAAACAATCGTCTGCAGGTCATTTTCCGCAATTTTCGCCCAAATGACCTCATAAACCTGTTTCATCGTCGCTGCAATCGAGACGCTACATTCTTGAATACCTCAGCTTGGGTTCGCGTCTTGCCGTGCTTAATATCTTCTTCTCCCTGTGAAATCAGCTTTAACAGGCCAAGGGCATTTCTCATATCCTCATAACTTTGGGGATCCTGTAAGACGGCTTTGGGTTCACCATTTTGTGTTATAACGACGGGGCGATGGGTATTATTTATTTGGTCCAACAATTCGGCTGCATTCGCTTTGAGATAGGTAATCGGTTTGATGTCTGACGTAATTTTCATACAGAGCTTCCTCGGTCCTTAAATCGTACAATATTCAGTCTGATACTGACAGGGAAAATCTATCCCAATACCACAAAAGTTCAAATCGAGTGAATGTCCAATAAAGTGGGAGCACGCATTTTTCTTGACTTGGCCCAATGTACTCCTCGTGACCTCAGGCTTTCACCTTGTTTCTTTCCTCATTATTACCACTGTCGCTCAAATCACCAGACGGACCGTTATTCCGACGCCTGCCGGCTGGCCCAGGAAAGGACGCTCTGAGCATTTGGCGGACCTTGTCTGGGCCCTTCGGCGTTGGCTCAGGATAAATTCCGCGAGTTGGTCCGCACTCCCATTCCGTCATCCCCGACATTCGTCATCGGGGATCCATCTTCCTTGTATTTTCTAAGGCGTCCCTGGCCTGGTGGTATGGCCGAGCAGTGCAACCGGCCCCAACATTCTATCCACCGCCAATACTAAAGGTCGCTCTCTTTCTTGAAAATTTCTAAATGCTGCGGCTCCTTACTGCCCCGACGCCTGCCGGCTGGCCCCAGGGAGGGACGCTCTTCACAGTTCGCGGACCTTGAGCGAGTTGGTTCGCGCTCCCACTCCGTCATCCCCGACATTCGTCATCGGGGATCCATTTTCCTTGTATTTTCTAAGGCGTCCCTGTCCTGGTGGTATGGCCGAGCAGTGCAACCGGCCCCGGAGAAAAGGCGGGCAGTGTTTGAGCGTAGCGAGTTTGCCCGCCACCGGGACCGGTGAACCGCGGAGGGCACCCGAAGGGCCATGCCACGGTCAAAATGGTTTTGGCCACTTTTGCCGAAACAAAAGTGGCTCGGCTACCGGGCCGAGACCCGGTATCAATCGACCGACAAACATCCATGAAGCTTAATTCTGTACTTTTTTTAAAGGGGTTGGGTAGCATGGTCGCGGGTTCGTTGATGAATCCGATTTGCGCCTGATCAAGACACACCATGCGAATGGGACAGGGGAAAATCTCCATCGAACGTTGCGACAAATAGAATGATGAATGGTCGTCGAATCCGCTGCGTCTCGTCCTGCATATCCTGGGTCCTGCCGATGCTCCTCCTGTTCGCGCTTCCGGTGGAAGCCGAAACCAGCGTCCCCGCTTCTGCCGCGGTCGAGAAGGAGGTGGTCTATGACCCTTATCGAGGAATGGACCAGAATGGCCGGATTCCCAGCATCGACAAAGCCGCGCTTGTCACCAAGCCCGAACGCTGGCGCTATATCCCCGAGGGCCGACTGAAGCCCGGCGGGTTCTTCGAGCGCTTCCTGGTCTCGAGCTTCTTACTTCCGTTCTTCTTCGCCAACTCCGCTGTCGGCGCCGGATTGGGCGTGGCCATCACCGACATCGATTTTCGTGCGCAACGTCGTCGTGAATTCCTGGGGGCCTTTCTCTCCCACACGACCGAGGGCCAACAAAGTTATGTGTTGCGGTGGCGACGGTGGCTCAAGCATCTCGAAGTTCCCACGGGTGGCGTGCTCCAGGAAGAACGCAGCTTCCTAAGCGCGGGCGGGGGATATCGCAAGACGCTGACCAGCCGCTTTTTCGGGATCGGGCCATCGACCAAGGAAAGTCAGGAGACCAGCTATACCGACCAGATCGCCTTTCTCGAACTGGGTCTCTCGAAGTCGCTTGAGGGATCGTTTGAAGACGTCGTCCTCGAGCTGGATGTGCGAGGGGAACACCACTGGCTCAGCCGGGGCCACGTTGGGGGCGCCGGGCAAACCGACAGGGAGTTTCCGGGGCTCTTCGCCGAGGCGGATCCCTATGGTCTCGGGTGGGTGGGCGGCGGCATTCGCTGGGACACGCGTGACAGCCAGCGCAATCCCTACCGCGGGACGGTCCTGGGCGGGAGAGTTGATGCCGCGCTCCTCCAGAGTGATTGGAACCGGGGTGTGATCTACCAACTCTTCGGCGACCAGCTGATCCCCGTTCCAGGGCTCTTCCACGATGGAGGAGGCGAGGACGAAGAGCACCCGCCGACCGACACCATCGCGCTCCACCTCGAAAGCCAACTGAGCTCCGGCGACCTGCCGTTTTTCGCGCGGCCGACCCTCGGCGGCAGCCGGGTGCTACGCGGGTACATCGCCGGTCGCTGGCGGGATGATGCGGCCTGGGCTGCGGCCACAGAATATCGCGTCTGGGTCCTCCCACGCGGTTTCCCCATCTGGCGATATCTCCGGATCGAGCGCCTTGGGCTGGCGCTCTTCTACGAAGTCGGCAGTGTCGCAGAGAACGGATTCAAATTCTTCCAGGAACGCGTGCGCCAGAGCTACGGGGTCAGCGGCCGATTCACGATGGAGCGTGCGGCCATCTTTCGCGCCGATTTCGGATTCTCGGAAGATGGTCTGAATTTCACAGCAGGTTTCGGCCTCCCCTTTTAACTTGTACGTCATGAAAGAAAACCAGCCGGACCTTAGTTCCGACGCCTGCCGGCTGGCCACAGGGAGGACGCTCTTATCCGTTGCGGACCTTGTCTGAGCCCGGCGAGTTGATTCAAAATCCTTCTTTAGGCTCCCCTGGCCTGGTGACATGGCCAAGCAGTGCAACCGGCACCGGGAAAAAGGCGGGCAGTGTTTGAGCCAGGCGAGTTTGCCCGCCGCCGATGTCGGTGCACTGCGCAGGGCACCCGAAGGGCCATGCCACGGCCAACATGGTTTTGGCTACTTTTGCCGAAACAAAAGTAGCTCGGCTGCGGGGG
>BQIW01000094.1 GCA_021604105.1 Nitrospirales bacterium
CAACGAGATGGATTCGATACGTTTATAAGATAAGTGAAATCAAAATAGTGACGAGGTTTTGTCCTACCTGGCAGAAATACGTGAAGACAGGAAAAAATCAGGCAAGGGTCTGTTGAAAAACGCCGTCAGCGGCGTTCTCGCAATTTTCTCGTGCTCATCACGTACGAAGCGTACGCTCCGCGCGTAAAAACGGCTGCGGTCTTGCTGGACGGACCCTTCGGGAAGCCTCAGGGCATGCTTTTTTGAACCGACCCGGAGCCTTTGATGAGGAATCTCATCCTGCGCAAATTTCCCCTTGAACATCCTTATTATTCAACACTCCCGGCAACGGCGGTTGATTGAACCCTCTTGAGCTATTCCTGGAGCCGTTTTATCCAAGGCAGAGGGCTCAATAGGCATAGCGTGTATTCAGACCGCAATCCCTTTAGCCAGGTCCGGGACGATCGGAGATGGCGTCCCTCATCATTTGTGAAGATGTGGGCTTGTCGGAAGGCTGAAAGGGGAAAGTTTCCGGTTGTCCGAATGGTAGACTTTCGACATAAATGGAAGTCGATGGAAACGCGAAGCCGGCTTTCTCCCCCTCGACGATGTCCTTGATTTTGTATGCCAATCGTTCTTTCGCTTCCAACCACTCACCCCATACAATGGTCTTCGTAAAACAATACAGCATAATGTCAATGCTCGAATTGCCGAATGAATCCAGAAAAATAAAGGTTTTGGTCTTTTCCGGATTGGTTTCAAAGTCACCACATTCGTAAATATAGGTCGAAATGGCATGGATAATGTTCCGGATTTGGTCCTGAGTCGAACGATACTCGATTCCGATCTTCCAATAAATTCTCCGGTTCGTCATGCGGGAGTAATTGATCAAGGCTTCATTGGCCAATTTCGAATTGGGAAGCGTGACCAGGGCTTTGTCGAATTGGCGGACTTTTGTCGCACGAAATCCGATTTCCTCCACGGTGCCTTCTACGTCAGGTGTTTTAATCCAGTTGCCTTTTTCAAAAACTCGATCCAAAAAAATCGTGAGTCCCGCGAACATATTTTTAATGAAGTCCTGGGCGCCGAGAGCGACAGCCATGCCGACCAATCCTAAGCTACCAAGGACCGCTGCAACATTGAATCCCCATTCCTGAAACACGGCGGCGATGCCTAAACAGACCACCACGAACTTTGCGACTTTGACGAAAAATCCCTTAATCGTGTCATGCATACTTTGACTGCCGAAGAGTGTAATGAATCGATCAAGCAGTACCGACAGCGGGTCCAGAATTCGAAAAATCGCCCAGAAAATTGTGAAGGCAATCAAGGACCGGATGATTTGCGCAAAGATCCCGCCCAATGCGGGCGACAAGGAGACGACCTGTCCGGAAATGTACAGACCAATAATGACAAATGTGAATTCAAGCGGACGTTCAATGGCTTCCAGGATACGATTGTCTATGTCGGTTTTGGTTCGTCCGGTCAGTCGCCGCGAGAGACGGGAAAAAAAACGGAAGAAAATGCGACGGACAAACAAGAATGCCAGAAACACGCCTAACGCAATAAAGATATCACCCAGGGTGGTATTTAAAATGCCGATCTGCCAGACCGTAAGAATTTCCTTCCAAAAATCTTGAAGCATAAATCGAAGGCTCCTGACCCGAATGAAAAAATTAAAGATTGGTTGAATGACAGTATAGAGGGATTAGTAGGATGAAGCCGGACGCGCCTCTGAGTGACATTGCTGGACGGATTGATGAATGCGGATCAATCATGTTGTGGAATGCGTCCGGGAAGGGTAAAAGAATTCGATGGAAAGGTCAATTTTCATTGTGGAATCGGAGCGGAATAGCCTGGGTATGTAAAAGAGAAGAGAGCTCTTGGACGTGGAGTTTCTGGCGTCACATCGTACAGGATCATCCTTATTTCCTAGACTCTCCGAGCGTGTGTGATAGGATAAATTTTATTGGTATTGTTTGTGATGTATCTGAGTGAGTAGGAGAAAGGAAAGCGGGGAATGGCATTAGGTCATCAGGGCAGGATGAGCGTGATATTGGTTATCATGGGACTGATGGGATGTGTGGGACAGCAGGAATTCGTGGACGCACAGCAAGCCGCTATCGGGCGAGGTATTGTCGAGGGAACCAAAGGGTACCAACAGATTCAACAAGAAGCGTTGTCCGTCAATAGGCATCTAAGGAAAGTTCAGGGGCAGGTGTTTAAAATCGAAGGGGCGGCCTATGTCGTGCACGTAAACGATCAGATTGAAGCCAGATTGCCTTTTGATGAAAATACCCAGATTGATCGTCCGGCGCATGTGGGAGACTGGATTGAAGCATTGCTCGACCAGTCCGGCCGTGCCAGAATCATTCGGAATATCGACGGTCACATTTCACTCGAATAAGTTCCTCCCTTTACAATCTTGACCCTCTCCCGTTTCTCGTTGAGGCGTTTCAGTCGCCCGTTCTCAGAATGCTTGTGTGGCGCCTCTTCCGAACTGAGAGTGTTGAAAGGTATCTTTACCCATTGGAGTGGTTGGAAGTGACGGAGGGCGGGGGATGCTGGGCTAAAGGAAGCAATCTAATATCCCGGGAATCCCGGGATAAAAGGAAGAAGAATGGAGATCGCAATGAGAATGATGATGATCCATTCGAGAATTTCCATTCGCCGATTGCCGGTTTGACCGGCCATCTTGTCATACAAATTATCCAGCGTGTTCAATTTGCGGAGAATGCTGGTATCCCAACTTTGCAAGTGGAAGCGTTGCGATGCCAGTCTCGACACCCTGGCCAGATATTGATCGCCGAATAATTTAAGCGTGTTGGTTACCCGTTCAAAGAGAATTGCGCTATCCACCTGCATGCCTGCGATTCGTCGAAGATTCGCATCCGATGAGCCCGGCCAACGGAACCCATGCCGGCTTTCCTGCGTGAGGGCGCCATAAGCCTCATCTAAAGCCTCGTCCAATTGGTGATCGAGAAATCGTCGCTCGACTAATTCTACATTCGCGAATTCCAAAACAGCCCGCACATCATCCATTTCTTGCCCGATCATCAGCGCCGCATTCCAATCAATCAGCGTCAGGTCCTGTGTTCCAAAGGCAATCTGGCTGGTGGTGGCATCATGAATTTCCTGGTCTGATAAGGGTTGATCCTCACAACGGAGAATTTGAGAGATAAGCGTGCCGTGTTGGTTCACAAATTGAGACAAATTTAACGCGGGGTGAGTCGAAAAAATATGAAAAATCGCATAGTCTTCCACGAATTCGGATATATTTGGTTTTTCAATTGCCGGACCTAACGTGATCAGGAGCGATTGGACATGACGGAATGTGTTTTCGAGAAGTAGAGCATTTTCATAGAGTGCTTCACTTAACGGGAGCAGAGACGCAAATGGTCCCGCCAGTGGAACCTGATAAATCACCATGACCCCGCCGAAGTCGTAGAGAACCGTTTCGACGGTCGAAATCGTGTGATGCGCACCGAGGCTGATGGGGTCCAGTTCTTGCGTAATGCGGAGCGGCGGAGGGTGATAATCAAAGTATTCCGGTGCTGGGCGTTTCCGTTTGATTCGCCCTCGTTCTTTTGTCGCGGTAATCCGCTGTTCCGCTTCCTCGATTTGAATGGAGGCACCTACGTCATAAGCAAAGACGATGATGCATCTCCCGTCTTGTATGTGAAAGGTATCCAACGCGTTCATAGTCGGCACCTGGCAATTGAGAAGCAAGGCACTGAAGTCTGGCGCCATGGGAACATATGGGAGTTATTTCTCTGTTTCAGGTTAAAAAATTGAGGTACAACTACGATTGTTCGTTGTCCGAGATCCCACATGCAGGGGTACAACCGGAACCGACAAAAGACCGGGTTCATGAATTTACATGTCATACCTGGAATCAGTCCGTGGAACTTCCATTTCCATATTGGGAAATGCAGTGGTTAGCTTCATGGCAAACGAGAGCGTATGGCGTTCTTCCCCATGCACCACAAAAACTTTTTGAGGATGCGGTGTGATCGCCCGGACATGGGCGAGATAATCATCCCGGCCCGCATGGACTGAATATCCAATCAATCGGACGACTTGAGCATCCCGTTGAGTAGGAATTCCAAAGATGGGTATGGTGTCCCATTCCTGCGCCAGTTTGCGTCCTAATGTATATTCGGCCCGCCAGCCCACCGGGACGATCACATTGGCTTCATCCTCAATGCAAGGCTTAAGGTGATGCATGATGCGTCCCCTGGACCAATCCGAAAAAGCCCTCTTTTGCGAAAACCGGAAGAGCCCCTGAATGGTTGATGTGGGCATGGGATAAGCACACGGCCGTCAGGGATTTTGAATTAAAGCCAAGTTGGCGATTGAGTTTGGCCGCTTGGTCTCGCCGTTCTTGAAACATACCGTAGTCCAGAAACAGGCTGGAGGATCCCGCTTGAATGAAATGAAGACTCCCTCCCGTGACGGATCGGGCGGCTCCATGAAACGAAATCATCATGATGGGACTTCAAGTGGATGTTCGGCCATGATAATGTTCCAGGCTTCCCCTGCGGTTTCAGCATAATGAAACAATTGCAGGTCTTCAGCCTCGATTAAGCCATTCTCCACAAATTTCTCCCAATTAATGAGATCTTCCCAAAAGGGTCGTCCGATGAGTACGACTGAGACGTCACGTACTTTCCCTGTTTGAAGAAGGGTCAGGGTCTCAAATAATTCGTCCATGGTACCGAAGCCGCCGGGAAAGACCACCAAGGCTTTGGCTCGATTGAGAAAGTGCATTTTCCGAAGAGCAAAGTAACGAAATTGAAAACACAGTGCAGGAGTAATGTATGGGTTAGGTAATTGCTCATGTGGTAACGCAATATTCAGTCCGATGGATTTGGCTTTCACATCGGCTGCACCTCGATTGGCTGCCTCCATAATGCCGGGACCCCCGCCGGTGATGATGACGAATTTTCGACGTCCGTCTATCTGACAACTGGAAGACACCAGGCGGCCAAACTCCCGCGCTTCCTGATAATAGGGAGAATAAGCCTTTTGGTTTTTGGCAATGGCCACGGCCCGTTTTTTTTCAGGATCGTGCGGTGAGGCGGCCAGCTCTTCTTCCGCGATCAAGAGCTTAGCTTTGGCTGCGGCCGGTTCCAGAAGCCTGGCACTGCCGAACACCACAATTGTGGATTCGATTCCCTCGTCCTGTTGGATCAGTTCGGGTTTAAACCACTCCAGTTGGAGCCGGACCGCCCTGAGGTCGTCTCGCTGCAAAAAATCCAGGTCGGAGTCTGCCCGTTTGAAGGCCGGGGAAGACAGGAGAGGAGGATCAGATTGTGGCAAATTGGTCATAGGCCAATACAATTTTCACAAAGAGGACCTTGCGAAGATTATAAAGACCCAGGAAGTAATTTGAAACTGCTGAAGATGAATCCGGGAGCATATTCTTGCTTGGGAGACGGGTTGGAACACTCATACTCCAAAAATAATCCGGTCGCTGGGCGAGGGGTTGGTTGAATATGAGGAATCGGGTATAGTCCAAGGGACCGAACTGTAGCGGAGTGAGCGATGAAACCACCCACTTCCCCAGCCATTCCTGAATGTGAAGCCTGTCCCAATCGTGAATCATCCGATATCTGTCAACTCGTCCCTTCTGTGGATGAACCCTCCGGGCTCATTAAACGCAGGGCCATGTATCAGGCCGGCCAATTTGTCTTCTATGAAGGGCATGTGGCCCTTGGTCTGTATATTCTTTGCCAGGGGCGGGTGAAACTGACCCGGCTTAATCGGAAGGGGCAACAGCGGTTGGTGGACATTTTGGATAGCGGCCAACTGCTGGAAAAACAGGCCTTTCAGGAGCAACCGGTCCATCAGGTCACATGTGAAGTTCTGGAGCCTTCGCAAATTTGTTTGTTGGATCGCACCAGCTTTCTCTCGTTTCTAAAAGAACATGGTGAGTTGGCGGTCAAACTGGTTCAAGTGCTCAGTAAAGAAATGACGGCTGTGTTGAATGCGGCTGATCAATTTGCGTTCACTCCGGCACGGGAGCGATTGGCCAGACTCTTATTGGCGTTGTGCGATCGATTCGGGAAACACGATGATGCCGGCGTTCGCATTACCCTCAAACTCAAACGGGAAGATCTTGCGCAAATGACGGCCGTGACCGTAGAGACCGTGGTCCGGCTTCTTCATGATTTCCAGGAAGAGCACCTCATGACGGTGCATGGACGGGAATTGATAATTACAGATGCCGATCGCCTGACGAAAATTGCCGGTATGCCCCTCTCTCGTTAACGTATACCTCCTCAAGGCTTCTTCTCTCTCCAATCGTATTTCCCATTTTCTCCCAGTGGCGTTGCTGAGGCTCCTTTACCCTCTATCCCGATTTTCATGCACTCCCCAACTGTCTCCTGCATGTTCTCACCTTCTTTAGGCCATTAGGCCTATTCAAAAGTTTGATAACTATCTGATTGGCCATTGTTTTCCAACAAGGTCCCGCTTTCGGGAATCGTATAGCCTATGGCCGGTTCATAGGTTTTCCCAAAATTTACTGCAGATGAAGGAAGCAGAGATGACTTCCCGGTCGAGGACATGTTCATGGCGGGTCAACGTTCTACCACAATTCTTGAATGAGGAGGCACCATATGAGCAGAAGCCTGTGGGTGACACAATTGGGGATATTGGTTGGGTTTGTGGGGTGTGTGTTGTGGGCAGTACCGGAAGCCAGCCTCGCCCAGGGGTTAAGCGTGGACGAAAGGCTGAAGCGTTTGGAGCAGAAAACGCTCTCCCAATCCCCGGGAGCTGATCAAGAAACCGGAAACATGGTGTTTTTTCGGGGAGGTTGGGCGGGATTAGTGAATGATCGTTCGAATGAAGTAGAGACGGATGTCTTTGGATTGACTGGGTCCAATGATAATAATGACGGCTATTATATTGGCGCTGGACTGGATCTGGTTCTCACGCGAGATATTTGGGATTTGTTTCCTGGAACCTGGGTGTTGGGGGAAATCGGGGTGGAATATAAACGGTTTAATTCCAAAAACGTAACGCAGGCGGTTCCCAGCACCTGTGCCCTCGCGGGAGTCCCGACTTGCTCGGTCGAAACAAACAAAAAGGTCCAAATCACAATGTTGACGGTGAATGTGGCACCGAAAATCATGTTTATGGAAGGCAGCCGGTTCCGTCCATGGGTTATTCCGGCAGGGCTGGACTTCCATGTCATCAGTCCTCCCTCAAATGATACGACCGTTCTGGATATCGGTGTCCAGTTCGCAGTCGGAGCGCAGTATCGAATTTGGAAAGCCATACATCTCGGAGTGGACGGCCGCTTTCATCTCGCCACCGGCCAAACAGATACGACAAATAATTTCGGCACCGCCGGTGCGTATGTCGGCATCGCCTTTTAATTTACGGTGAGGGAGGCATGGGCAGTGGGGGTGAAGAGATTGCGATCGGGCCAGATTGGCCAAAGAGGCATTGGGAAGGGAAATTCTGCAGTCAATAACAGCAGCCGCAACTAGTGGGCTGTAACGGACGAATGAGGAGTGCTCAATACTGAGATGAATTGAGCCTGGATTATGAATGTTTTATCGTCTCACCGGTCTCATGTTGCACATGCCACCAATTTGGCTGTTTCAGTCCACCCGGTCACCGTTGGATCCGTTATGATCCGGCTACAATTTTAGGAGAAGCCGTTTCGACGATTCGCCTGTCTGAAGTGGTAACGGCCTATGATTTTACCATTCAGGTGAACGGGTCCCATTTTCGAGATCGGATACATTTTTATGTGGTGAGGACTCAGCAATCTCGCTACAATCCCGGGGGTGAATGTCTTTTATATTATTCTGGTTTGGATCCATCTGATAGCAGCAACCTTCTGGGTTGGAGGGATGCTGTTCCTTTCTCTTGTCGCAGTGCCCCTCCTGAAGCAGGACTCAGACCCTCTTTCCGCTCAACGCGGATTTATAAGCCTTGCTCGTCGATTCAGAACGCTCGTATGGAGCGCCCTATTCCTTTTGGTAATGACGGGGTCGGTCCTTCTTGGAAATGTGATCAATTTCCGGACTCCTCTTTCTTCTTGGCCTCCCATTGTCGTCACGAAACTGATACTGGTGATCCTGTTAGCGGTGATTTCCTTGAGTCATGATCGGATAATGGCGCAAAAAGTGCGTACCCTGAAGAGCAAGCCTGCTTCAGAATTATCGGTTGGCGAAAGGCTTCTGCTCCGGGTATCCCCGCTGCTTGGCCGACTGACCCTGTTGTTAGGGTTGGGGGTGCTGTTGTCTGCCGTCATCATGGTGAGATCTTGAGGATAAGAATCTTACAGCCCTGGAATGGAATAAAAAAAGGGAGAGGTCTTGTGGACCTCTCCCTTATTATCAGACGTATAGAGTGATCGTTAGAATCGGCTGCGCCGTTTTCCTCCAAAATCTCCTCCGCCACCGCCACCGAATCCACCACGGCCACCACCGCCACCGGTTCGTGGAGCTTGTGGTTTGGCCTCGTTCACGGTCAATGTGCGGCCACCAAACTCCGTGGAGTTCAAGGCGGCAATTGCGGCTTGCGCTTCCTCTCCGGTAGACATTTCCACAAATCCGAATCCGCGCGATTGGCCGGTGAATTTGTCGCTGATGACGTTAGCTGATTCGACGGTGCCGTGTGCCGAAAACAGGTCGGTTAATTCTGCTTGAGTCGCTGAATACGGCAACCCACCTACATACAATTTTGAACCCATGGGGTTCCTCCTTTTAAAAGATGATATTGTCTGATGCTCGAGAAGGGTAAAACATTTGGAAGAGGTAGCCCACGGACGCTGTTTTCACGCCACTCAGGTCAGACACTTCCGAGTTAATCTCTCGGGCTAAACAACACCGGTTACGGGCTTGAGTGATTGAACTCTCAAAGCTAAGCCCAGGGCGATGAGTTAAAAAATCGTAGCACACAAGGAAAGTAAAAGATAGTAGCGAAAACAAGGCAGCATGAGGAGTATTAATAGATGCATCCGATGGTGCTATCCAAATGGAAGGGATAACCGATGGTGTTTCAGGGTTGTCCCTTTCCGCCTGTGATGCGTTCCTGTTCGGTCAGGCCAATCGGCTGGCTTCCCCAAATGTAAAGCTGACCTGGGCAATACGTAGCGCTTCTTGTGCCTGCTGGAGCAGGCCTTTTTCGTATGTGGCAAATATTGCGGCTGCGGCTTGAGCACGTAGGATCTGCTGGGCGATCCCTTTGAGAAGTTCCTGTCTGGTCCGCAGGAGCCTTGCCTCCCGTTGCCGCAAGGTGCCTTTGGCTCGGGCAATGTCTCCCCTTTTTGTGACGACGCCATCCTTCTCAGATCGAAGTGGTGTTTGTGTGAGTTTGATGGGGTAAAGCTGGTTGTGTTGTTGAACGGCAGAAGGTCTCGTATAGCGCTGGAATGATAAAGAGGGTCAAGGCCGTGGATGTGATCAAACCACCGATCACGACAGTGGCCAGAGGCCGTTGGACTTCCGCCCCCATACTGGTGGCGACGGCCATCGGTAAAAATCCCAGACTGGCGACAAGAGCGGTCATCAAGACAGGGCGAAGGCGATCCATGGCTCCCTGTACGACGGCGTCCCGGGTTGGCAGCCCTTCGGTTTCCAGTTTTCGGATATGGCTCACCAATACAACACCGTTTAAGACAGCGATCCCGAAGAGGGCCACACAGCCGACTACCGCCGAAATACTCAATGGCAATCCTCGAATCCAGAGGGACAGGATCCCTCCCGACAATGCCAGGGGCACATTCAGAAATATGAGCAAGGCCGGACGAATCGTTCCAAAAATCACCGAAAGAATGGCGATGATAAGCAGTAAGGTAATCGGCACCACCACAGCTAACCGCCGTGAGGCCTCCTTGAGATGTTTAAATTGTCCACTCCATTCAAGGTAATACCCTGGTGGGAGGGAGACGCGGTCGCGAATAACTTGTTGGGCTTCGGTGACAAATGAGCCGAGGTCCCGACCCCGGATATTGGTTTCGACCACCAGACGTCGTTGAATATTTTCCCGGCTGACTTGCGCAGGGCCTTCATCTACTTTAATGGTTGCGACGCGGGACAAGGGAACCAGTTCACCATGTGCGGTGGGGATCAGGATATTGCCAAGAGCTATCGGCCCGGCCGATGTCTCATCGGAAAGGCGGACAATCAGATCAAAGCGGCGTTGTCCCTGAAAGACGGTCCCGACAGTTTGGCCGACACGGGCGGATTCAATAATTCCTAACACGTCTCTGGCACTCAGCCCGTATCGCCCGATTTGGTCACGGTCGACGATGATCCGAATTCTGGGGACACCGGTGACCTGTTCCGCTTTCACATCGGCAGCGCCGAGCACCTGTTTGAGTGCACGAGCCACCACATCGCCCTGATGGCGTAGGACCTCAAGATCCTCTCCGAAAATTTTGATCGCGAGATCGGAGCGAGTGCCGGCGATGAGTTCATTGAATCGCATCTCAATCGGCTGGGTGAAACTGAGTCCCACCCCGGGGACCGCTTCCAAAACCGCGGTTTTAAATTTTTCGATCAATGTCTCTTTCGAGGTGGTCGTAGTCCATTCGCTTCGAGGCTTCAGGACCACAAAGACATCGGATAGTTCAATGCCCATCACGTCCGTGGCCACTTCCGGACTTCCCGTTCTGGTCACCACCTGCACAACCTCTGGAAATCGGCGCAACGCCCGTTCCACGTCCAAGGCGGTTTCCACGGATTCGGTTAGGGAAACGCTGGGGAGGCGCCAGACTTGAATGGCCATATCGCCTTCTTCTAACCGCGGAACAAACTCGAGCCCTAAGCGTGATCCAATCACCAGACTGAGAATAAACAGGAGAATGCCAGGGAGGAGCACCATCGCCGGCCGGTCCAAAGAGACCGCGAGCCATGGTCGATAGAGCCGGTGCAAACGCCGGATGAGCCAGGTTTCTTCATGGTTGGGCCTGGCGCGGGCAAACCAATACGAGAGCACAGGCACGCCTCCTACTGCAAAGAGGAGTGAAGCGGCCAGGGCAAAAATGACGGTCATGGCCATCGGCCGAAACATTTTGCCTTCTAAGCCGATCAACGACAAAATAGGAAGATACACAACGATAATAATGCCGACTGCAAACACAATGGGCCTCAACACTTCCCGTGCAGCTTCCTGAATTGTCGCCAACTTCTCTTCTTTCGATTGGAGGGTAACGTTTCCGAGCCGTCGCAGTATGTTATCGATCATGACCACCGATCCATCTACGAGCAGTCCAAAGTCGATTGCTCCCAGGCTCATCAGGTTGCCGGAGATGCCTGCGTAATACATGCCGGTGAAAGCCATCAGCATGGATAGAGGAATGGCCAACGCCACAATAAATCCGGCACGAACGTCTCCTAAAAAAGAAAAGAGAATTGCGATGACCAGCAGACCCCCTTCGAGCAAATTATTTCTGACGGTGTTGATGACATTTGAGACAAAGAGGGTCCGGTCATAATAGGGTTCAATCACAATTCCCGGTGGAAGGGAGGCTTGAATCTCCCGGACGCGTTCTTTCACCTGTTCGACGACCTGCTGAGCATTGGCGCCTGCCAGCATTTGAACCATTCCGATCACCGTTTCCCCCTCACCCATCCGCGTGGCCGCGCCTATCCGCAAGGCCGCGCCTTCTTTGACTTCTCCAAGATCTCTAATGAAAATGGGCACGCCACCCGGCCCATGACTTACGACAATTTGCCCTAAATCGGTAATCGTCGAAGCCATCGCTTCTCCTTTGATGAGATACAGCTCCCGCTCGTGTTCAATGTACCCGCCTCCGGCAAGGGCGTTGTTCTGCGACAGGGCATCAAACACGGCTTTTAGCGTGAGATTGAAGGCGAGGAGCTTACTGGGGTCGACCACCACCTGAAATTGTTTGGTTTCTCCCCCCCAGATATTGACTTCCACCACACCGGGAACAGCCCGAAGCCGCCTGCCGATATCCCATTCCAGGAGTGTCCTCAAGAACATGGGACTATGTCCTTCTCCTTTGAGGGTGAATTGGTAGACTTCACCCAAGCCGGTTGATAAGGGCCCCATCATCGGTCGTCCATAGGCGGGGGGAATGCGTTCCGTTGCCAACGCCAGACGCTCGTTGACGAGTTGCCGGACAAAATAGAGATCCAGGTGTTCCTCAAAGATCGCCGTCACGGCCGAGAGCCCATACCGTGAGACCGAACGCACTTCCTGCAATCCCGGTATGCCACTGAGTGCCGTTTCAATAGGAAACGTGATGAATTG
Source organism: Nitrospirales bacterium (assembly GCA_021604105.1). GTDB lineage: Bacteria > Nitrospirota > Nitrospiria > Nitrospirales > UBA8639 > Nitrospira_E. The sequence continues at coordinate 12,223 of BQIW01000094.1, forward strand.
TTCCACTTCAACCGGACCGAGGGCGGGGGAACGGGTGAGGATTTGTACCTGGACAGGGGTAAGATCGGGGACTGCGTCGATCGTGAGGTTGTTCAACGACCATATTCCGGAGCCAATCACCAGAAGCAGGGCAACGACGGTAAAAAACCGGTATCGAAGTGAAAGTGAAAGAAGACGTTCCATGGGGTTATGGGGATTTCATCATTTGACGTATTGCGGGTATGCCCAAAAAAGAGAATCTGGTTCGTCAGGCATGGCTTTAAACACACCACTCATTTTTGGCAGGCGTTCCACTTTCTTGCCCAGTGTGATGGTGGTTAATGTTCATGGGCGGAGGGTTTCATGATGGCGTTTTTCAGGTCGAAGACACCTTCAGTGACCACGTGCTCTCCTAACTTCAAACCCTGTTTGACTTCCACAAGCCCGCCACCTTCCTGGCCGGTTTCGACAAACACGAAATCGTATCCGGTGTCCCGTTGAACAAACACGCCGCGCACGCCATTCACCATTGTCAAGGCCGATAACGGTATGGATAAGGCTGGATGTTGTTGGTCGATCAACCGTACTTCTACATATTCATTCGGTTTAAGGCGGCCCTTCGAATTTTCGACGTCGAATCGCACACGGATGGTTCGAGTAGTGGCCTCCGCAACCGGGGCGATATAGTCGAGTCGGGCGGTGATGGGCTCGCCGCCACGGGGAAGAACCTGCCCTTGATCGCCCTCCTGGAAGCGACGGGCTTGTTCGATGGGCAGATTCGCAAATACCCATACGTGACTGGTATCCACAATTTCAAAGAACTCGTCCCCGGCCGCCACGCCCTGGCCCAGCACGATGTGTTGGCTCACCACGGTTCCGCTGAGTGGAGCCCGTAGGACATATTTGTGCCCTTCCAGGTGACCGCCATGCTCCATTTGCCGGAGCTCTTGTTCGCTGAGTCCCATGTTTATGAGCTTTTCCCGGACGTGTTGATAGACCGCCTGGGCTTCAATCTGCTGTCCACGGTCTTCCAGAAACCGACGTTGAGAAATAATGTTTTCAGCCTGGAGTTGTTTGGTTCGTTGAAAATTGCTGGTGGCCACATCCATTTTGGATTTCGCCACCAGGTATTCCTGGACCAATTCATCCAATTGCAGGCTTTCCACGGCCGCGAGCGGCTGGTCTTTTTTAACCCGATCGCCTAATTGGACCATAACCTTATCCACTTGCCCGGAGATGAAAGAGGAAACTTTTGCCACATGCGCGAGATTGAGGGCGACATGGCCCGGGGCCGAGATGGAATGCGGGGTCAACTGTTCTTTGACTTCTTCAATTCGGATACGTTGACGCACTTGGTCAGGGACATGGTCCACGTGAAAGGGGTGTTCCTGTGAGGAGGCAAGATCGGCGGAGGATGCCGATACATTGTGGTCCTGTGGGCTAGCCGTTGGTGACTGGGGGTCGGAACATCCCATCGGGAACAGCCCGACAAGACAAAGGACCGGGAGCCAATTCCGTGGTGTTTGATTTGGATTTTTCATGATTGGCTCATTCGGACAGAAAATCTCCTGCGACAAAAAATGATCATGCTGTTCATGTTAGCGGTGGTTCTTCCCCGGTCGGAAGTGTGATGGTGAATCTGGTGCCATTTCCTACTTGACTCTGTACATAAATTGTTCCTCCGTGGCCTTCGATGATCTCCTTCACGATCGCCAATCCCAGTCCTGTTCCTCCTGATTGGCGATCCCGCGCCTGATCGATACGATAAAATCGTCCGAAAAGGTGAGGGAGGTGGTGGGAATCAATTCCCGGTCCGGTATCCTCCACGGATAAGCGGATTGAACTATTCTGAGACCAGACCCGAACGGTGATGGTTCCCTCTGGGGGGGTATGCCGGAGCGCATTATCCAGGAGATTGATCAGGGCCTGTTTGAGCTGTGAGGCATCTCCCATGAGAGGAGGAACAGGTTCAGACTCTGTCTGCAGAAGGATACCGCCTTCGTGAGCTAATATGGAAAACGCGCTCACGACTTCTTCAACCAGAGGCGTGAGGTCAAGGGTTTGCAACACCAGAGGTGGGCGTTCGCCGGCGAATTGTGCGAGGGTGAGGAGGGATTTGGTCATGGCGGTGAGTCGATCGACTTCAGCCAGGTTGGAAAGAATGGTCTCCCGGTACTCCTCTGCCGACCGTGTCCGTTGCAAGCTGACCTCAAAATTGCCTTTCATCGCCGTTAACGGGGTCTTCAGTTCATGGGCGGCATCGGCCACGAAGCGACGTTGTCCTTCGAAGACCTGCTGCAAGCGGTCCAACATTCCGTTAAAGGTGTGGGCGAGGCGTTGAAATTCGGCGTAGGGTGAGCTGAGTGTGAGACGAGTTGAGAGCGTCTGGCCGGAAACGGTTTCCGCCGTCTGACTCAAAGCCTTGACGGGAGACAGGGCTTCATTGGCCAATCGACCGCTTCCCCACCAGGCAAGCAGAAGTGAAATCGCGGAGGTGCCACAGAGTAGCCACGCTAACCACTGAAGGGTTTCCTCAATATTCTGCAGGGATTTTTCCGTTTGTAAAATGAATCGCCCATAGTCTTTGATGACGAGAGGAATGGAGATTCGGCGAATGGAAGAACGGTCTGGATAATGAATCGTTTCGAAAACGGTTTCTCCCTCGAGGACTTGCGTAATGAGTTCAGAGCTGACGGGAAGCCGGTTCTCTGTGCTCTGCCCCCTCCAGAGAATGCGGCCGGCGGAATCCAGAATAACGCTGTAGCGGATGGCCTGCTGTAACTCCTCTTCGTCTTCAAATTCTTTTAATTCGTCTTCTTCATGTTTCCGTTGAGAAGCCACATATACATGGTCGGCCAGCTCCACGCGGAGACTTTCCTCCTGTGCGAGTGCCAACAGTTCTCCATCGAAATGGCGGTGTAAAATTGTGGAGAGTCCCAGGTACAGGAGCAGGCTAAAGAGGCCTAAGAGGATAACGATGAAACCTAAGGCAACGCGACGTATGCGAGTGCGAAAGGATTGCATTGGTTAGGCTTCCGGGATCTTTAAGACATATCCGGCCCCGCGCACCGTATGGATCAGCTGTGGAGAAAAGTCCCGATCCATTTTGCTGCGCAAGGTTTTAATGTGCACATCCACAATATTGGTGACGGACTCATAGTGAATGTCCCACACGTGTTCCGTAATGGCAGTTCGGGTCAATACCCGTCCTGTATTTCTCATGAGATATTCCAGCAGCGAATATTCTTTGTTAGTCAGAATGATGGTTTGGCCTGCCCGTGAAACACGATGAGTCACAGGATCCAACTCCAGGTCCGCAATCGTAAGACGGGGTGTGGGGAGGGCACTGCCTCGACGGAGAAGTGCTCTGAGACGTGCCAATAATTCGGCAAAGGCAAACGGTTTTGTTAAATAATCATCGGCCCCGGTATCCAGACCGGTCACTCGATCTTCAATGGCCTCCCGTGCGGTCAAGAGAAGAATCGGGGTCGGGTGGCGTTTCGCCCGAAGCCGGCGGCAGACGTCAATGCCGTTCATTTTGGGGAGCATAATATCCAGAATGATCACGTCATACCGGGTGGTCTCGGTCATGGCCAATCCCATCTCCCCATCGGTGGCGAGATCCACAGTATATTGCTCTTCCCGCAAGCCTTTTACAATAAACCCGGACACACTTGAATCATCTTCCACTAAGAGAATACGCATGGGTTTCCCACTGAAAATACAAATCGGTAGGATCGGGTGTTCTCCAGCACATTATAGGAGAACTTTCACAAATCCCAAAGTCGCGAAGGCCAGCGTCTCTCGCGGCTCAATCATCGTTTCAACAATTCCCGCCTTTTCAGCCGCTTCCTCTGGCCGATCGCCTGGCATGGCGGCAGCCACCACCCGAGAAGACCGGGAATACGAAGTTAGAAAGCACTGTCACGAACGTTCTCACGTTTGAACCAGGCTCCTGCGGCATCACATAGCACGCTAGTGAAGAACAAGGCGATGAGGACATGACCTAACATGGGATGTCATTGCAACTCAAACATGATGCCTCCTGTGTGTCGTCAGCGTAGAGTAACGAGAGAAGGCCCCATGCCATCATGCGCATGGGGCCTTGCTGTTTTCTTAGGATTTTTCGGTATTCTTGAGAAAAGCGCTCTTCTCGGGCCCTTCCTCGTCCTCGGGTTCGGAACTCAGAAGTTTTCCCGATTGGGCTTCAATTTCAAACGTCCTGATCTCAACGGCGGCATTGACGATCTCGACTTCATACAGCACATTCCTGTTCTCACTTTCCAGTTCGGCTTCCAGCACCTTGCATGGCAATTGAGTCGTTGAGGTTTTGATGGCTTCTTTCATGGCGACCGAGGTGGCCAGATTGGCCACGGAAGCTTTGTCTTGGCCATCATGACTCATGGCCAATCCAAGGGAAGTCAATAATCACGCTGAAGCGCCCAATAGACTGATTGTGTGTAATCGCTTCATGATACATCACTCCTTAGTGAAACATTTATGGGATTACGCGGCTGTTCATGAATACAGCATAGACTGTCTCCATGATGGCGATATGAAGCGGAAAGATTCTTCATCTAGAGAGAACGCCATGAACCAAAATAGGCCCTTGTCGGCGCACGCGAGAAGGCGGAAAAGTTGCTTCTGGGAGGGGGAAATGTGTTGTTGATTGGATCCGAATGTGCCCGCCAATATGGCGGCAAGGAAAGGCCGGTTTACACGTTGAACTTAAAGTGGCAGACGTCGCCGTCTTTGACGACGTATTCTTTGCCTTCCGAGCGGATCAGGCCCTTCTCGCGAAGGGCGGCTTCCGACTTGTATTTGTCGATGTCCGCGAAGGCGTAAATGTCGGCTTTGATAAAGCCCTTCTCGAAGTCGGTGTGGATGACGCCGGCGGCCTGTGGTGCCTTGGCTCCGATCGGGATGGTCCAGGCCCGGACCTCCTGCACTCCGGAGGTGAGAAACGAGCAAAGCCCGAGTGTTTTATACGCGGCGACGACGACCTTTTCCAAGCCGCTTTGCTCCATGCCCAAATCTTTCATGAACATTTCGCGGTCTTCGCCGGATAATTGGGCGATTTCGCTTTCGAGTTTGCCACAAATCACGACCGATTCCGAGCCGCGCTCCTTCGCGAATGCCTGAAAATCGGCAAGGATGGCCGGATCCGGATTTTCATCGGTATTCCCGACATAGAGCACAGGTTGTGTGGTGAGCAGGAAAAAGTTCTTGAGGACTTCCGGCTCAAGGCCTAGTGCCCGTGCGGGTTTCCCCGCTTCGAGACCGTTCTTCAGGATATCGAGTATTACAAGGGCCTCTTTCGAAGCCTTATCTCCGGACCTCGCCTTGGCCGTGACCTTGTCGTACTGTTTAGTAAGACTGTCCAGGTCCGCGAGCATTAATTCAGTTTCAATCACCTCGATATCACGACGATAGTCCACGCTTCCCATGGTGTGCACCACATCGGGATCCTCAAAGAGTCTTACCATGTGAAGAATGGCGTCGACTTCCCGAATATTCGCAAGGAATTTATTCCCCAGCCCTTCGCCCTGAGAGGCGCCTTTCACCAGACCGGCGATATCGACGAAACGGCAGGAGGTCGGCACGGTTTTCTTGGGTTTGACCAATTCGGTCAGGCGCCCAAGACGCGGGTCAGGAACGGCTACGACCCCGACGTTGGGCTCGATTGTCGTAAACGGATAGTTCGAGGCGGACGCGTTTCCAGAGGTCAATGCGTTAAAAATCGTAGATTTGCCGACGTTGGGTAGACCGACGATGCCAATTTCCATAGGAGATACAAGGTATCAAATTAGAACCCTGTGGGTCCTTGAGCCAAAAGGCCTATACGTACCCGCTCGGGCTCTCGTCCTAGAAATTTTCGAAAGATAATAGATCTCGCAACCCGATCAAACATGCTAAGGAATCGTTGTAGAGAGGGGAAGCCGGTCCTTGATGGGTGGTAAGCCGACCAACTGTTGTCGTGCAGGTTTGGCTTTGAATTTCCCAGCTACACCTGAATTTGAACGGGGTGTTCCACATTCATGGCACTCCTCGAAATTTCCGGGCAATTGAGAGTCGGATCCTTCTGGCTTTCTCTTTTCCGAAACCGGGTATCAAATAATTTGTTTTTTCTTGACTTAATTCGTTGGGTGAAGAAAAATTGACCTAGCTGTGCAGTGGTGAGACATCGCGGCAAGTCATGCACATAGGTCCAATTGCATTCATCATCCTATCCCGATGGAACTGCTGATATGGAGGAAAACAGCGCTGCGCGGTAGAGGCGGATCAGTTTCACGATTGTTTGAATTTCACTAAGGCGGGAGAGATCCCAATGTTCATCTCAGGGAGGAGTGTCCATGCAGGAGGACAGAAATCAGATTGTGTCGGGCATTCTCAAGGCCAGGGCGGAATTGGAGCAGGTGTTGTATGATCTGGAGAAACTGCCGGTCGTCAGTGAAACTGCTGTCCATTTTTCCGCACATGCACTGAATAACTTTCTCACCGTGGTTGGGGGGACAGTCGAGTTGCTTTTATTATTGCTGGCGAAACATCCGGATGACCAGGTTCGCACCGGGCTTGAGGGGTTACGGCATGCCACTCACTTAATGACCCACACCGTCAGCCAAATGGTGAATGCCGAGACTGGAAGAGGTGCCACGCTACGTTTCGAAAAGGTGGAGCTGCCGATCATGGCCCAGCGGTTCCGCATCTTTTATCAACGTATTGCGGATAAAAAACAGATTCAGTGTCTCTCAGTTGCTTCTTCGGATGTTCCTTCAGTGTGGACGGATCGTGTGGCGACAGCTGCCGCGTTGGATAATTTATTCTCGAATGCCGTGAAGTATTCACCACTTGGGAAGCGGATCTGGGTTGAAGTAGAACCCCAGCAGGATTGGGTGGTTTGCCGTGTCCGTGATGAAGGTCCAGGTCTGAGTTCCAACGACCAAGCCAAACTCTTCCAACCCGGGATGCGACTGACCCCGAAGCCCACGGCAGGAGAGCCTTCAACAGGGTACGGCCTGGCGGTCGCCAAGGAACTGATCGACAAGGTAGGGGGCGAGATTTGGTGTGAGAGCGTGGTAGGTCAGGGGGCTTGTTTTTCCTTTCGTCTTCCTCAATACCGGGAAGCGGTGCATGGACCCGTGATGACCCAGTCAGGTCCGCAAGA
>BQIW01000095.1 GCA_021604105.1 Nitrospirales bacterium
GGCCGAGGAACTCGCGCTCTTATTGGAAGGCGCCATTGTGACCGCCCAAGTGTCTCAAAAACCTGACGCAGCCAAAATTGCGAAGCGTGCAGCCGCTGTACTGATCCAAAAACACAGTTCACATGAAGCATTCTAGACACAGGACCATATATCGCAAGTGGATTATCGAATACCCCTCAATGTTTTGACGATCATCCCTTCGAACCAGCACAATTTCTGACATGTTTGACCTTTAGCTTGGTCATTGGATATCCATGGCTGGGTACCCATGTGAATTATGGGTCCGTTGAAAAAAGCCGCCAGTGGCGTTCTCGCCATTTTCCCGTGCTCACGTACCAAGCGTACGCTCCGCGCGGAAAAACGGCTGCGGCCTTGCTGCACGGACTCTTTTGAACCGACCCGGAGCCTTTGAGGAGGAATCTCATCCTGCGCAAATTTGCCCTTGAACATCCTTATTATTCAACACTCCCCTACAACCGAAATACAGGGATTGTCCTCCTGGGATTCAGCGAAAGACCAAACATACACAATGAACGACCCCTGGTGCTTGCATTTTTAGCCCAATCCACAGTCTAGGCACGCCGGTACGGGAGAAGTTCCCAGTTACGCTCGAGCGGAGATAATAAAATGAGAGTTTCCATAGCTGCCCCATACGAGTGTCACGAAAAACAAATTGGTAAATTTGGGGTGTTTTTGTTAGGGTCTCTCCATACAGAAAACTCAGTAGAAGCTCACAAGAGAGTGGTCCCTTTTCCTGAGCTTGCTCTGCACCATCCACCATTAATATTCATGTGTTTCTCGAACTGAATAGTCGTTACTTTCTTAGCATTCACTCCATTATTTCGAGAAACTTAGCAGAATCGGACCAATTAATCGGAGTGTTTTGATTTATTAACCAGACCCAGGTTGCCATCCACATCCCTGAAAACATGATGCCAATCCCCGAGACCAATCCCTTTCTACACCCAATCAGCAGAAAAATGAAGGGGTTTTATTTTGAAGGAAAATTTTGTATGGCTATGATCACCCCTCGCATTCAATATCACCCCAATGGACAATGGGGGCAGCCTTTTTTAACGGGTTCTTTTAGAATATCCAGTCTCACATCAAACCCCAAAGGCCATACACCCGGTAAAATTATATTTGCCAGAAGGTCTCCTTCTGGTTTACTTTGTAGAGTTTGAATATTTCCCTTTATCTAAGGAAAGTTGAGGATCTCCGTTTTACAAGAAAGCCTTGATGAAGTTTCTTCAATCGTAAGCTACAGCTATCTCGGAATTCCCTACACATGAGAGAGGAGCGTTGAGGATGCCAGAAATCCAGCGGATCAGAATGGGCCCATGGAAACTGTTCAAGTCCCTGTTTGACACCCAAGAAGCGACAGCACTGGCTTCCCATAAAAATGGTCGAGATATAGACCTGGTGCGAACGATCCCATTTCTGGCCTTACATATTGCCGTCCTCGCAGTCTTTTGGGTTGGATGGAGTCCGGTGGCAATCGCGGCTGCCGTTAGCTTGTATGTTATACGAATGTTCGCTATTACCGGCTTTTATCACCGGTATTTTTCACACCGAACGTTTCGAACCTCCCGAGTGATGCAGTTCTTGTTTGCCTGCCTTGGAGCCAGCGCGGCCCAACGAGGTCCTTTATGGTGGGCCGCGAATCATCGCCACCATCATGCTTATTCAGACAAACCGGCAGATGTTCATTCTCCGGTCATCCGGGGCCTCTGGTGGAGCCATGTAGGTTGGTTTTTAACCCATGACCAACTGGCGACAAAGTTGAACCGCATCAGAGATTTTGCGCGATATCCCGAATTACGATTTCTGAATCGTTTTGATACCCTTGTGCCAATCGGGCTGGCAGTCACCCTGTTTCTCTTGGGGAAATGGCTCGGCAGTGCCTATCCAAATCTGGGAACAAGTGGATGGCAAATGCTGGTATGGGGCTTCGTGGTTTCGACCGTTGTCCTCTGGCACGGCACTTTCACCATCAATTCGCTTTCCCATCTTTTTGGTAGCCGACGCTATCCAACGCCCGACCATAGCCGTAACAACTTCCTTCTGGCCATCATCACCCTGGGTGAAGGATGGCATAACAATCATCATCAATATTGCAGCTCCGCCCGGCAAGGGTTTCGGTGGTGGGAAATCGATATCACATATTATTTGCTGCAAGGGCTACAACTTTTCGGGATCATCTGGGATATTCGTCCAGTCCCCACTTGGGTACTGAATCACCCAAGCCTTGATCAGGTGGCACAGGATACGGATTCAGCTGAGAAGATGGCGATGTAGAGCATCCATAGCCCCACGGAGGAACTTTTAAGCACCGGGCCCACCCATGCCTTTTTTAAAATTGCGCTTCCAGGCCTTTCCTTCCCCACTCTTCCATATCTCACAGACAAAGAACGCGCCATTTTCATAAGAGATGCACCCACTTGTATGGGTGATGTATGATAAGACAATTGGCTCCTGATGCCTTGTGAGGTACAAATATGTTTCGCGCTTCTATCTCCCTCATGACGATAGTCTTCCTAACCGCTCTTTCCCTTGTAAACGGATATCAAACATCCTGGGCCTTCTCCATAATTGAGCCGAAAGAGTTCACTGTTCACCAGTCCGGGGATCAAATCTCGGTCTCCCTGGATTTAGAGGGTCTCCCCGGAGTCACCAAGGTGAACTACTACTGGTATAGTGAATTTGACGATATGCTGCGAGAATTCGTCGAGGAAAAATTAGCCCTGGTCGCCACGGCAAAAAACAGCCCTCCCTTTGGCGGACAAATCCTCATTCCCAAAGAAATGATAGGTACTTATCGCCTTCTGGCTGTAGCCGAACAGGGGGGAAGGCAATCTCAACATGAATCCTTAGCCATCTTCGATGAAATCCTGATTCAAGTCGAACCGGACGCTGAACTCCTGGAAATTGACTTTCAGACGGACAAACCCCTGAAATTTGGACGAGCCAGCGGAACTCGTGTGTACGACCAAGTAGACTTTCTCGGGAAAACCTTTGAATTACCAGTTATTGGAAGATTCTCAGACGGAATCTCCCGTTCCCTTCGGGCACAAAGCACAGGAACCACCTACCAGTCCGCCAACGATAACATTATTTCTGTCAACCCAAATGGGGTGCTTCGGTTGATGGGGAATGGGGAAACCACCCTCACAGTAAAAAATCGCCATCAAGAGGCCACCCTCGACATCCTTGTTGAGGTTAATGATGAACCGAATCATCCACCGGTCTCGGATCCCGGAATTACACAAACGGTCTTTTCGGGAACACGGGTCACCTTGAATGGCTTAAGGAGTTATGATCCCGACGGCGGATCCCTGCAGTACCACTGGGAACAAGTACGAGGGAGTAAGGTTCCATTGCTTGATCCATATTCGGCGCAAGCCAAATTTTTGGCCCCATTTGTCGTCGAAGAACGCCTCTTCCGTTTCACACTCAGAGTTACGGACATACAAGGTGCCGACAGTCTTCCTGCTTTTGTCGACGTCATCATTACGCCCTAACGAAAGACACCTCACCGGACATGAGAGCAAGTTAGAATCCATAAATATTCCCTCCCTTCCCTTAATTCTCCACCTCCTGGTCTACCGTAACCGCGTAGGGAATGTTTCCCTGTTCACTATATTTTAGTCATACCTGAGAAAGTGTCTTAAAACATCATTGTCTGCAAGGAACATGATGGTGGAAAACCGGCATGCAAGCCTGGGAGGACGGGATTTGAAACAAGACGGCTTTGCAGCAAGTGGAGAATTCGATTAAAACGGAGGACGGTCGTACATATGCCAGGATCGACTCTTGTTGTCCATTTCTCTCTGTAGTCGGACCTTAACAATTCACATTCGGACTGGAGATGCTCATCATATGTTGCCTACTCTATCCTATTAAAGGAAAGGAGGGAGTCGGGCGTGTACATTCGCTTTGACCCCACTATTGTTTTCAGGTTTCATCCGAGAAGCAAACCGGCTGATTAGGCGAAATAAAGAGTGCAGAAGCCTCATTTTCTTTTGCATCAAAGTAGGGTCATCGCCCACACCTCCACCCGATTATGTGGCGAGATTCGACTCACAACGCTAAGAGAATTGTAGGCTGGCATTCAAATGGACGACAGGGAGACTGCCGATGCCCATATTCAAAATAAGCTGGGAGTGTGGCTTGGTTGTGTTGGCCGTCATGGCCCTCACTACAGTGAGTGCTTGCCTAGGAAAGTTTGAAACGAAACCCACATTGACCGAACCATGTCGCCTGGATTGGCAACAGCAAGCGGGCCTCTCCGAAGCGGATCTTCCTGATACAACGGTGAGCGATGGGTTCTCGGTCTTGGTATTTAACATTCATGACCGCCTTCTTTCCGACTCATTCTTCTCGAGTGAGGCCCATACTGAAGAAGAGGTCGCGTGCATTGGCGATCTAGCCTCCCGGTTCGATCTTGTGCTGTTTCAAGAAGCCTTTGTCCGTCCGGCACAACTCGCCCAATACACCACACATGCCTGGGCAAATCACCCATTGTTCACCCAAGGTGGAGGCGGTGACTGGTGGCCTCTTCGAGCCATATGCCATATATGTTTGAGCCCCGGCCTCCTGATGCTTGCTCGTGAACAACCTCGGTCTGTCCATTCAGAACCCTATGAGGCCTTTGCAGGCTGGAATACCGACCTGAACAAAGCCGATGATTTCTTTTCGAAGGGTTTTCAGCTTGTTCAATTCCCAACATTTTGGGTACTGAATAGTCATATGGACGCAGGTCGGGGAGAAGCCAGCATTAAGGCAAGAGCTCTACAGTTTAGACAGCTTACTGCAGGCATTACGCGTTTTGTTTCTCCTGATGCACCATTGCTCGTCGGCATGGATGCGAATCTTCGACCAGACCAAGAGGAACGCGATGCGGAAATTTTGGAAGAATTTCTTAAATCGAATGCGCTAACCCTTGTGCACCAAAGCGGGCCGGATTTGATTGCCGTCAGAGGAATCCGCATACACCACTCACAATCCCTTCCATTCAAAGGCGTTCTTAGCGATCATAACGCCCTCTCCGTTATTTTGTATCCACCATCCAGATAAGAGTCAAAATGGGTCTATTGAAAAAAGCCGCCAGCGGCGTTCTCGCCATTTTCCCGTGCTCACGTACTACGCGTACGCTCCGCGCGTACAAACGGCTGCGGTCTTGCTGGACGGACTTTTTTGAACCGACCCGGAGCCTTTGATGAGGAATCTCATCCTACGCAAATTTGCCCTTGAACATCCTTATTATTCAACACTCCCAAAAGACTAATCATGCTCCGATTTATGTTTCAGTGATTTACCAATACACCCGTCACCTGATTCCAATTCGTCTGCAGCAATCACCAGAGGGGGTGACCGAGTGTATCATCAAGCTCTGCATTAAAAAGAGATGCAGAATTCTTAAATATTACCGGAAGAACTTGCGCTCTAATTGGAAGGAACGATTGTGGCTATCCAATTTTAGATTCTGAAGCCGCCAACGTTTCCACTCGGGGCCGCAGAAAATATACTGTTCAATTGGCCAAATTATATATTTGTGTTGATGTAGACTTTTACTCCAGAATAGGAATCCTTCCCGAGAGAATCGAACATTTTTTCATCCAGGCTGATGAAACTCATATCCTTATGAAGATTTTCATCCGCCAAGGTCCCACGGTCGACGATGATGATTTTTGCAAGAGACGATTCCACCTCATTGACGGTTTGAGACCTTTCCGACCTTCCATGATAAGGCACTTGCATTAGGAAGGCCGTATAAGCATCAATATTTTCCAACCGGCTCGTCGAAGCAATGGGGCCGCTGATATGGAGGTCGTTCAGTTTTTCTTTCAGGATTTTGGCCGCCTGATAACTGGGTCTTTGGGGAAAAAAGGATTGGTTGACGAGAGGAAAGAGAAATGAGAAGGAAACGAGGACCAATGCCATGATATGAAGAATTTTCTCCTGACCGGACCGACTGTTAGCCAAATGCCTCACATAACCCAACCCCCCACCAAGAAGAAACGGATAGACGGAATAATAATATCTTTTTTCTCCTCCATACCCCGGCAAAAATATCACTACAAGACACCCGATGAATATCGCCGCCCATCGCCAGCGATCCGACCGGATATTCTGTGTCCATGGAGTATGAAATAAGAATCCGAATATGACCGAGACCAGTCCGATACCAAGCCAGTCAAAGTTCTTCAGCAGACGTATGGTTTTTATCACATTTCCATGAAAGATTCTCAGTTGGTGGCGTAGATTTTCTGTACTTTCAAGCGGGTTCCAGTGAGAGTACTTATTCGAGATAGGATCTTCCCAGGATGAAAGTCGACCCTGATCAGGAATAACAAAGTCCGAAAACGTAGGATGTCCTCGCCCTACGCCAGGCGGACCCATGACAGCATGACTAATTCCCGCACTTGTCGAAAACACCAATTTTTCATATTTGAGGGACAATACGAGAATCCAAGGCCCAGCAATTAGCATTAATCCCAAAAAGGAAATCGTGGCGCTACGTAAAGCACGCATCGGGCTGATCTGTTGAGAAACGGTCCATAACAATCCCGCCGCCATAATTAAAAGGAAGGCAAATGGCAACCCAGGCGCTTTCGCTAAATAGGCAGCGCCGAACAAGAGCCCGGCAGAAAATTGAACGGAGGGCTTGTCGCACCAATCCGGATGCAAAGTCCGGCTTATGGCCAGACAAAGAATTCCACTCATAAGAAGATCCGGGGTGATCGCTTGAACTGCCCAATGGACACTGAAAAAGGCAACGATACCGAGAGCCACAAGGACCCCGGAGGACCCGATCCCCAAATTCCGGAAGATCGCCATACAGCCCGCAAGGTACACAATCGCCGATAGGGCCATGGCCATCTGCGCAGCGGATAACGGTTCTTCCACAAAACCGAGCAACGGGACCATGATCCAACTCAACATGGGGCCCCAATAACCGGAAATCGCTAAATCGAATTGTCCGGATGCATAATATTGGGCAATTCTGATATAGGAAATCCCATCGGTACTGATCCAATCCTGATTGACCCAACCAGCCCAAATCAGCAGTCCAATCTGAAGAATAAAAAAGCCAAACCTGGCCCTGGATATGTCTCGCCGGCTCATTTCACCCATTTGACATATCCATTTCCAGAAAGATTTCCAGGACAACAAACGGCTCCTAAACGGGCCCTTCCTCCAATTTTTACTTCAATGACGATTGGTAATTTTCCACTTTGCAATTTCATCATTTTTATTTTCCCCTCACACTCACTCATAATCAGAACTCCTGATTCCTCCACACACCTGGAAGGCCCTGTGTCACAAAAGGCAGACATATTTGTGGTCCAACGTTTCCTCATATTTAAACCCCTTCCTAATATCGGTCTTCCGCAATTTCAGCAGACATTGAGAAAGAGTCGTCACCCCGTGTCCGTAAGGCTTCCAGGATTGTGAAGAGATCATCTCGTGCATGCCAGGATATTTACTCCAGGAGGCAATTCACGCCCAACCAACTTCAGTTTTCTTCAATACATGACATGGGCACGCGTGTCACACAGTTTTGTTGGATTCTTCGGAATTCCTGCATAAGACTGAAAAAATCTTCGGTGGTTGCCTTGTCCATCGCCTAAAAAAATACGCACACCAATGTATGCCTCGGGTATCCTGCAATATTTTGGCTAAACAGATAAGGACTTTTATTTTCCACCAAGAGTCCAAAGAGGTGAAATGATGGCTGGATTAACATTAAACAACTCGTACAAAAATGGGATATCAGAAAACATAAGTAGGAGAAAGAGCAATGTGCTCAATCCAACATACACAACAAACCCACCCTCCTTGTATAATTTTTCTGGATTTTGAACAGGGCTATCATTCAGCAGGCCAACTTTAAGATAGTACGTCAAAAATCCCGCCCCAATAGGGACAAAAAGTATCAATTCCATGTGATATCGGACAAGAAATATTCCAGATACAAATGAACAAGCCATCGCATAAAAGAACATACTCAGTAATAGACGATTTTCGGTGTAATACCCGAACGATTTTCGATATCCCCGTGCACGTATCGGATCATCAATACGGCGAAATTCGGCAAATCGCTTGGTTGCCATGAAAAATGCGCCAACCATCCAATAGGCCAACACAAGCGAGAGGGGAGGGATGCTATCGGTTACAAGCGCAAACCACCCAAGCAACAACCTGATGGGATTATTCAGAGACTCAGTAAGCACATCCAAAAAAGGTAGATCTTTGGTCCGTATCGGGGGAATATTGTAAATCAGGCCGCTCACCAAAAATAACAGGGCTGTAGTTCCAAAATACCCATTTAGGGAAAAAGCCAGAACGATCCCAGAAGCCCCCAATAAGAAACATTCCACCCAGGCCCAGCCGGTTTCGACCATCCCGGAAGGAACGGGCCGATTCTTTTTCACTGGATGGAGACGGTCATAAGGGGCGTCGAGTACTTCGTTCATCACATAATTGCTTGAAGCAATTAAGCAGGTACTTGTGATAGCAATCAGCAAAGGGACAATACTTTTCCAGGCGAAGAGTTCCAATTCATAAAACAGGGCCAGCACGACTCCAAGAACCATAAAGACATTTTTAAACCAGTGGTCGATCCGGGCAATCTGGACATAAGGCCAGAGTGCCCGGAAAAAATTAGATGGCGGAGTGAATAACATTACAAAGCCCTCTAAAATTGGAAATCGAACAATATTTTGTGGTTGCACTCTGGTTAAACCCGCGAGACGTACCGCGGGAAAATATGACATAAGGCATTCCGGCAGCTTTGGCGCCACACGCATCGACGTCATGTCGATCACCGACATACAACACCTGCTCTGGATCAAGATTCCAGAGTCGACAAGCATAGAGAAACCCTTTGGGGTTAGGTTTCAACGCATTAATCTCCGGATCCGTTCCGCATAATTCCACCGTTAAAGGAACATGAATCCCTAGCCCCTGCAATTTTTCTCTAACAGGGTAATCAGAAAAAACTCCCGTACGAAGGCCCCGTTCAGCTGCTAATTGAAAAAATTCCTCCATACCACGACGCCGACAGATCCTGAGATATTTCAAAGGGCGACGGTACATCCATTCCCTTACAACCATTTCAACCTCTCTAGAGGTCACACAGACTCGTTCGGCAACGAGAGAATATTGCAAACCCACCAAGGGGACACACGGATCTTTCATGGCCCGCAAGGCCTCGCGTCCTTCTCGAAAACACTTCAAAATTCTCCAGATACGCAGAGCCTCCCGAATGGAACCTAACGTAGCGGGTGCAGTAGACAACTCAAGGGCCATCAGGCCACGAAGAGACCGTTGGTGATATAGCGTCCCATCAAGATCGAGCAAAATGGCACGAATCTGGTGAACGTCTTTCACGACTCAGACTTCTCCTCAAAATCAGGAAAATGAATATTCCAAAATTGATTCTTAAAAGGTCATGAAGACGACAATGATGGGGTAAATACTTATACCCATCCATTTATTTGATGAATGGTCAAAAAGTTCCCTTCAGGTTTCTCAAAAACTTCTTGAGCTATGAAGCAAGATTCGTTCCGTATTGAATTTGTCGGAGGCCGGAATTACTGGCTGAATAGGAAGTTTGGACCAGCGGGAGACTGAACCCGATATCGACCGTCCTGGCAAAGAGGAGGTATCAATAAGCGAAGGGCGGGCATCTGAGCGGGGTATTATGTCTTTAGTTATCTATGAAACACACAGGTTTTTATGGCGACGGTGAAAGTCGCAACTACCTTCCAACATCTCTATCGCCCACTCTAGAGGAAGAACGCTTTGGGTGAATTGGAGGCGAGAGAAGATAATTGATCTCCATTGGACCCTACATAAGTAGTAGGTGTATCCAGACTTTTCTACATTTTTCTCTCCCCAATATTGAAATGGATCTGGTGGCATTAGGTAAAAAACATTATCTTTGGCATTTTTTTGAGGAATGGTAAAGTCTATAGTATTTTACCCGTATTCGACTCCATGCTGCCCAGACTAGTCCTAAGAAGGGGAAGATAAATTGATGGCCCTCTACCCTAAAGGTTGGAATGGGAAAAAGTGATTAGTTGTCATGAGGCGGTAATGCATCACAGGGGTCAATGTGCAAGGGAACACCTTACACAATGGCATTGAATGGGATGAAGAATTTCACCAGGACTCCCCTGGCCAACTATCGTGCTTTGACTCGATCCCCCTTATACCTACGCCTGTTTCTGAAGAAATGCAAAAATGGCACTCTCATATATGCTCGGCAAACCCTTTATACACTCCTGGGCAGCGTGTTCATCTAAGATCTTCTAGCCATGTCCCAGACTTTTTGGCCACTCGGGCAAACCCGATTAGAATTATGACCGGGGATTCAATCGGTCTCCTAAAATGAATTTATCGATAACATCATTAGATTGATTTTACTGATCCAAACCTGGCATTTTTCGAGGTTCAAGAAAATCAGATACGGTTAAACCTTACAAAGGTAATCTAGAAACAATCAATGATGTTTGAGCCGCCCAATTCCCTGATCATCCCCCTCACTGGTCTCTTCTCAAGTGAGACCCGCAGGTGCCATGACCTCAGTTTCACTTATTTAATTAATTCTGTTTTGGGTAGCAAAACATGATTGCGGCCATCTCATTGGAGGCTCCATCGCTGCCCCTCATCCAGCAGTTGATTGCCGACAACCGAATGCCGCATTTCGCGGCTCTTCAACGAGAGGGCGAAGTCGTCAGCCTCGACCCGCCATTTCTTGATGGAGCGGTTTACGCCACCCTCTATACCGGCCAACATCTGTCGGAGCACGGGATTTACTCCTTATTTACCTGGTCTGCATCCGAGCAAAGGCTCCGATTGTCTCACGAGCTACTGTCAGGTGACACTCTGTTCCGACGCCTGGACCGAGCAGGCAAACGAGTCCTTGCCATTGATCCACCCGAACATCCCATCCAGGAATTGGACAACGGTGTCGTGGTGAGTGGGTGTCAGTTCCGGTCACGCGTCCACTTGGCGAAGTGGTCGCGTCCTCCGAGCTTGGGCAAGGAACTTTCGAAACTTCTTGGCAAAACACCTAGAGGTGAGGAAACCTTTGGTCAGCCATCTCAGCACCATCTCCTCCACCTGAGGAAAATCCTCCTGCAGGCGCCCAGCCGCCTAGCTCGTGGAGTTGAACGATTGATGGAAGAAAGGACTCCCGATGTACTCTGGTTGCACATGGCTGCGATCCACCTTGCGGGTCACCAGCTTTGGGATACGGCGTCCGTTGACATCATCGGGCAGTCCTCAACCGGAACGAGTCTGCTGGAAAAATCATTGATTGACGTATATCTTGCAGCCGACACAGCACTTGGTCAAATAAGAAAAATTCTGCCTGACAATGCAGATCTCCTGGTATTCTGGGCTAAGGGAATGGGCCCGGAGACTTGTCGGTCCGATCTTCTTCCCGAGATGCTGGAGCGGATTCTGAACCCCCGCACCATCGTCCACACATCATCTGGAAATGACATCCTGACGAAACTGCGTTCAATCGTACCCACCTCGCTTCGATCTATGGTCGCAGATGCATTACCGGATTCACTTTCCCTCCAACTTACAGCTCGACTGGGAACCATCGGGAAAGACTGGAAAGCGGTACGTGCCTTTTCGCTACCTTCGGACGGCCCCGGATTGGTTCGGCTTAACATCCGCGGGCGGGAGCGTAATGGAATTGTCACCGAATCCGAAGCAAAAGTGCTGTGCGACGAGATCATCGAGGGCCTCCAAACCTTTTGCGACATTGATGGTAAACAGTGCATTGTGGGCATTGAACGGCCCGGAGACCATTTACCTCCTGGCCCCAAACTGGACGGGCTTCCCGACCTGGTTATCCGATGGAGTGACGAATCATCTACGAACCTGCGCGGCGTGACTTCCCCGGTATACGGTACAGTGTTGCGCGAAGGTGCGGGGTCAGGGCGGTCGGGAAACCACATCCCCGGCGCCCGCGCTATTATCGTCCCGCGATCGGGAACGTATCGCACGATCAATGGCCGAAATCCGCATCTGGTTGATCTGAATGCAACGGTCTTAGCAGCAGCTGGGGTGCCCCACAATGACCTTCCCGGCCAGTCACTTCTCGCATATCACTGAGAACCTGCCATGATGGAGATCCAACCGAATTAACCAATTTTAAGTAATCGAAAGCTTCACAACGTTCCCTAGATAAGTGTCCGATGAATGGTCGGCTATGAATGAGATCCTATGTATTCGGCTGAATTTTCACTCATATTATGCTAATTTTTTAAGTTAAGACGAACCCTCCCGCAAACTTTGCCAAGAGTGAGGCCCCCCAACAATCTAGAGGGTCATCTTTTAAACATGTGGTCTGATCATAATACCGCATTTTTCCTCTCAACAAGTTGAGGGCGATCCTTCACGGTTCTCATGAACAAAATAAAGGTATTGTATGCCTATCTTGGGTTTTACCGCGATGCCGGAGGAGAACACTCTCCGCTGGGCCTTGCCGAAGAACTTGATCGCGAGCGTTTCAGTTTCGAATTGGTGACGTTGATGCCGACCACCTCCGCAATCGGCGCAGCGGTTCAGGCGACAGGTTGCCCCATCCACGAGCTCGGACTGGGCATTCCGCGTCTTTCAGAGCCGGTCCGCATACTCAAGGTTATCAAAGCCTTTTATCAGACGTTCCGCAGCATTCAACCGGACATTGTTCAAACGCAATCAGGGTTTTGCAACGTGTGGGCCCGTCTGGCAGCCAAACTGGCGGGCGTGCCCGTCATCATTATGACGGTTAATTTTGATGAACCAAAACCGCGATGGTTTCTGCGGCCGCTTATGGGTGTCGTGCATCACTGGTTGGCCAGGAGCACCAAAGCCTACGTCTGTATCGCTGAACATTTGATGAAGGAACAGTTACGAGCCTACGAATGGGATCGTGCCGAAATCATCGACCAATTTTTCGATCTAAAACGCTTTTTGGTGGGCCGCACCGATTTACCGGAAATCCAAGCACTAACCAATCCCGCTCATCCAGTACTCGGCATTGTCGGACGGCTTGAATACGAAAAAGGGCATAGGGTGGCTATCGCGGCCATGCGGAAAATCGTGGATGCGATACCGGGCGCTCGCCTCCAGGTCGTCGGGGTCGGCAGCTTAGAACAAGAACTCAGGAACCAAGTGGCAGCCCTGCAACTCTCGAAACACGTCGAGTTTACCGGTCACCAGACTCAGATATGTGAGATCATGTCCCATATGGACCTTTTGATGATCCCTTCATACAACGAAGCGTTCGGTTTGGTGGTATTGGAGTCGATTGCGGCCGGGGTACCGTTATTAGGGAGCCGCAGTGGGGCATTCCCTGGGATTCTTGACAACGGAAAATACGGGACCTTGGTCGAACCATCCGACCCTGACGCGTTGGCCGAGGCTGCCATAGATATCATCGGTAATCCGGCTCCAGCAGTGGAAAAGGTGAAGGTGGCTCGAGATACAGTACTCAAGCGGTATACCAAAGAGGAAAGCGCCCGGCAACACGCTCGTCTTTATGTGCATTTAGTTGAAAATCTTAAGGAAAAAATTAATGAAACCTCAAGAAAATAGTAATTTCCTGGTTAAAGTGTTCCACCCTCTTGCAGACCAACGGTAAAATGATGGTATCCAGCAACCTGTGAATCATTCATGAAAATGGTCCACCCGCTATTCCAGTATAGCGCCCTAATCAAACTGGAGGCTGGAACCTCAACAGACCCTGATAGAGTTAGGGGCGTGTAAGAATCTCTCCCCGCTTAGCCTTTAATGCATTGGTTCGAATGGCATGATCAAATATATGGCAAAAATACATTTGCTCTATCCACTCGGCATTGCGAAATATTCGCCTTTTTTCGAGAAAATTGAACTTGGTAATTTTCCGGCATTCATGTCCATTATTAAATTCCTCAATGGCCAGGAGTTCACCGCAATATGAGTTGTGTAATTCTCGCTTGACATCATCAAAATACATTACCACCATCGGAAGGTACAAATCAGAGGGCCCATCAAATATAGTCAAAGCGTCCACTGTACTACTATAGTAATCCAGATCCACAGAGATGAAACCAATCGGAGCTCGGACATCGCTCAAAAAACCTTTTATAGTATCCTCGAGGTTTCCAAAATTGATGCGCGCATTTTCAGGAAGCTTTCTTAACAGCAAATCCTTATCCTGGAGAGGAAAATCGCCCTGACTATAGTACTCCGGGTGATCACGGAAGTCTTTTGGGGAGGGCAATCCCAGGCCAGTATCGAATCCGACGATATCGAACTTCACCCCTGTTATATCAGTAATTTTCCTGCCTACCTCGCACAGGTTAAGCAGCCCTGACCCATTAGCGACCCCAAATTCAACTACCGTCAGACAATCAACATTAATTTCTCTTGCAAAGTCTGCCGCTCGGAGCAGCCCAAATGCGTGATATCGCCGCTCTATCAAATCGAACTCGATTTTGGTTCTGAGGCTTCCGAAGAGAGCCACCAACCCTGAAAGGAGGTTCAGGTGGATTGGTTCCGTAAGTCGATCTACAAAAATGTTCCAGAGAATGTTGGGTTCTCGAAGATTTCGCAGCAAATACCTGACCATAAGCTCTGATCCTTCATTTACTCACTGTTCAGCAGTTCATGACGTGTATTCTTTCCATGATTGCCAAAGGGTCCCGTGGACAAAGGAGACTGAGGCTCCTCCCTTTGAAAACCACGGTTTTCTGCTCCTCAAAAGAGAGATTATTTTTTCGAATTTCGAGCACTTTACTAAAATTTTTCCATAAAGTCTTTCGTGTATGTCTACTGAGGTCATCTATAGGGTCACTGGCAAAAGACTCATGGATGAGGCCCGCAACTCAGGCACGAGGGTTCTGAAGCTCATTCCGTAGATGCACATTACACTTTTGGGTAAGGAAGGCGGGGAAATGGTAGTTTGACGAGGTCGTGCATTTTGGCAATACCAATCCGGATTTTTTCGTTAAAATACCGAACATGAGTTGCCCTTTTGATGAGCACGCTATTCCTTGATGCAGATTCATTTTCATTTTGGATTTTTGTTGACCGGCTCAGAGATTGGTCCTGCCACTTCGCACCGTTGATCACCCTTTTCCCCTTTCAGCCACAAACCAGATTTTACAAATTCACGTGGATTTTCACGCATACCCAGCTATTTTATTTTAGGGATTGAGAAAAACCAGCCGAGAAGTTCCGGCTAGAATGGAAAAAATAAAGATATTGTTTGTCTATCTTGGGTTTTACCGGGATGCCGGAGCGGAACAAACTCCCTTGGGCCTTGCCGAGGAACTAGATCGGGAGCGCTTCAGTTTCGAAATGGTGACGTTGATGCCGACCACCTCCGCAATCGGCGCTGCAGTTCAAGCGACAGGTTGCCCCATCCACGAGCTCGGACTGGGCATTCCCCGTCTCACAGAACCGGTCCGCATACTCAAGGTTATCAAAGCCTTCTATCAAACGTTCCGCAGCATTCAACCGGACATTGTTCAGACGCAATCAGGGTTTTGCAACGTGTGGGCCCGATTGGCGGCCAAATTGGCGCATGTTCCCGTGGTCATCGCAACGTTAAATTTTGGTGGGGAGCCAAAACCGCGATGGCATATGTGGCCGGTTATGCGTGCCATGCATCACTGGTTAGGGACGAGCACCGACGCCTACGTCTGTGTCGCCAGGCATTTGATGAAGGAACAGTTACAACCCTACGAATGGGATCGTGCCGAAATCATCGATGGTTTTTTCGACCTACATCGTTTTCTTGCGGGACGCCCCAATTTGCCGGAAATCCGAGCCCTAACCAATCCCGCTCATCCAGTTCTCGGCATTGTCGCAAGGCTCGAATACGATAAAGGCCATAGGGTGGCGATCGCGGCCATGCGGAAAATCATCGATGCGATACCAGGCGCTCAACTCAAGATCGTCGGTGCGGGCAGCTTGGAACAAGAACTCAGGGATCAAGTTGTGGCACTGCGACTCACGGAACACGTCGAGTTTACCGGTCACCAGACTCAGATTTGTGAGATCATGTCCACTATGGACCTGTTATTGATCCCTTCATACAACGAAGCATTCGGTAAAGTGGTATTAGAGTCGATTGCCGCCGGGGTACCGTTATTGGGAAGCCGTAGCGGTGCATTTCCCGAAATTCTTGAACACGGAAAATACGGGACCTTGGTCGCTCCAGCCGATCCTGCCGCCTTGGCCGAGGCAGCAATCGAAATAATCGCTAACCCGGCCCCAGCATTGGTTAAGTTGAAGAAAGCTCGAACTACCGTGCTCATGCGATATACCAAAGAGGAAAGTGCCCGCCGATACGCTCGTCTTTATCTGCGTTTAATTGGAAATTCTTAGGCAAAAATTGCGAAAAAAATTCAGTTAAGCAATAATTACCTGTTCGAATGTAGGGATTTACACAGGTGAATCATTTAAATTGCAATCTGTCTCGTAAACAAAGCAACTGGAGGTACTTCCATGCTTGACAAGAAGCGCTCTGGGATTAGCCACAATTCCGAGCCGGTGGTGAGTGTGCTGATTGTAGCCGACCATGACACAGATCGCCACGCAGAGCTAGCGGATCTCCGCAGCTGTTTTCAAGCGCTCGCCACACAGGATGTGGACGAACCCGTTGAGTTTCTGCTCGTCGAAACGGAAGAGCGCGCTCAAAAACTTCCTGCGGATTTGCTGGCCGAGTTACCTGGCTTAAAGGTAATCGGAGTGCCTAACGATGCGACCTATGAGCAAAAGAACGCTGGGGCTCAGGCCGCTCAGGGTGAAATTATAGCCCTTTTGGATGCAGACTGCATTCCGGTTCCAGGTTGGCTGAAGTCACTGATCACCACATTTCGGGCATACCCAGAATATGTTGCCGTGAGCGGTCGCACCATGTATGAGGGCAAAACTTCGACTGAGCGATGCCTATCGGTCCTATCCCGCGGTTTTCTCGATCCAGGAAAAGAAGGCCCAACCCGGTTCATTTCGAATAACAACTCCGGTTTTCTCAGGAAGGTTTACGAACGATTCCCGCTCCCGGAGAAGGAAGGCCCTTACGCGGCGCAATTACAATCTGCGGCCATCATGCGGGACGGCGGCCGTTTTCTCTTTCAACCAGCCATGACCGCGATCCACGATTTCGAAGGCTGGTCAATGGAGCGGGATATTCGTTGCCATATCGGCTGGGCCACTATCCGCATCCGTCAGGTCGATCCCGGTTTGCGATTTAGCTGGCTCCTGCGGCTCGGACAGGCTTCAATTCCTTTATTTTACATCGGCAGAGTTATTGAGAGCTTGGGGACGTGTTTTCGAGTCGGCCATCAATACGGCTTACGCCTGACGGACTATCCAGTCGCACTGCTACTCACGTTTTGGATACATTTTCTCGAAATCAAAGGCATGCTGTTAGCATTCCGGCACCAGCGAGTAGACCAAACCAAATATCGCTGACCACTATGGCCAAGCTTTTCATTGCTTCGCTGGTTGACCCGGCTTCGCACCCGGGCGGTGCAGGAACTTACACTCGCGGACTCCTTTCCACGCTGGGGAATAGCCACGAGGTCAATTTGGTCGCTCCTCTTCACCCGCCCCCAGGCCCATGGTATCGGTCGCGCCAAATAATGTCGTTGGCCCGGTCGTACATTTCTGAACTTCCAGCATTGACATTGTTTACCCGTCAGACCGAGTTTAAGTTGAGAATTCGCAAAATGGCGAGATCCCAGCATTTCGATGTGGCGTTGATCAACGGCGGAGACATGGTATGGGCCGTCAAAGAATTACCGCCAGAAATCCCGACAGTGCTCATCGCGCATAATTTGGAGCACCAGGTGCTGACTCAAAAACTGGCCAACTACCCATTCCTTTCACATGTCCTCAAACGAGAAATTATCAAGCAACGTCGTTATGAGATCGAAGGGTTCCGTGGCACCCGAGGGGTTATATTTCTATCGGCGACCGAAATGGCTTGGGGTTGTACCCAGGTCCCAGGACTGCGTGCTCTTCATATTCCGCCGATGTTTACCAATCCTCCTATAGCCCGTCATCCGCAGCCCAACGGGCACCTACGGCTTGGATTCCTTGCCGATTTCGCATGGTGGCCCAATCGCCAAAGTTGGAAGTGGCTCATGGATAAGATTCTTCCCAAGGTGTGCCGCCCAATCACAGTTCATGTTTTTGGACGACAGAGTGACCAGATACCCGCTCGTGACAGAGTGATTTCTCATGGCTTTGTCCAAAATCTTAGGGAGGTATGGAAACAGGTTGATATCATGATTTGTCCCATTCACGAAGGTGCCGGTGTGAACATCAAGCTTGCGGAGAGTCTGTACAATCGAATGCCGGTTCTCGCGACTACCCTGGCGGTACGCGGCCTCGAATGCCCATCCGGACCTGGCTTGAGGATCATGGATAGCGCTGATGAATGGATTGCCTTCTTAAGTTCGTCCCAGGCTGATCTGCTCGCCGCCGAAGTACCATCGGAGGAGTTAAGCCGACAATTTTCTCCCGACCGCCATAGGGAAAAACTGGAAAATTTCCTCACCGAGGTCACCCGAGGTCACCCGGGGTGAAGATCCTATTACGTTTGTGGAGGGCATAACACTTTCAGCCTTTTATTGAACTCGATGGCTCTTTGATCCGACCTTACCTTTCCTTCGGTTGTTCGATAGATACCGTTCTTCGTGTGACAAACGAACGGGTGAGTGCAATTTCGTCGTAACTGAATTCCCGCAAAACCAGATATGCCAGAATAATCACCACTCCGATTACCCCAATCTTTATCATGAGCAAAAGTCCCGCGGTTGGCCACATCACTGCCAGGGTATAGGCTAGTACGCTGATAACGGTGCTACGCCACAACGTACCAATTGGCGGGGAAATTGCCCAAAGCCGGTAGATCGCAAACACGGAAGCCAAGGCACCAATTCCCTGACACAGTGCTGTCACCATGGCAGCACCCAGGGCATCGAATCTTGGGATCATCACCAAGTTCCCGATCACTACCAGCAAGACCAGCGGGATACTTAAATACAAGGTGAATAGTGGAGCACCTGAAGCCGTCGCAACGACCACGGCTACTGAGACCATCACAAATGCGATGGCTCCCATAATCAACACCCCCAGGATTGGACCAGCAAGCTCGAAAGACTGGCCAAATACTAATGTAACAATCTCAGGAGCAGCGCCCGCCACGAGAGCTCCAAACGGGAATAA
>BQIW01000096.1 GCA_021604105.1 Nitrospirales bacterium
GAGCACGTTTGACACGCCAAACACCGGTTGATGTTAAAGACAAACGCAAATTGCCATTTCGGATGCCGCTCCTCATACGGATACAGCATCTTTCGTCCTAACTGCCAGTTATACACTTCAGGCATTGTCGTCCTCCGTTTCTGTGGTTTGAATTACCAAGTGAACGAGGAGGGAACCCAAAGAAAGCAATTCCTTTGGGTTCCCATGAACCCGTCCCTACACCTTAATCTTAATATGGTCACCCTTCAGCCATTTGACCATGAACTCATTCTCCTGGCCTGGAGTGAACCCGGTCCGAACCGGTTCCCACGGTCCCCGACCACCGATGCCGCCGTCTTCCGCCTTGGTAATACGGATCAGACATTCTTTCGGCACCGTGTTGACCGCATGGTTGTCCACTTGATAGCCAAATTTGAACTTCCAGCCGACGGCATGCTTCCCAGGCAGCGAATCCAACTGTTGCATGGGCATCAACCAGTCACGGGTAAAGGACTGCTGCGCCCCATACCGGAAGTTCGATTGATAGCCGGTGTCCAGCGCAATCGCCCGTCCGTCCGGCCGGGTTTCATGCCCCTTCACCGACTTCGCCGTCGACACGTACGGCGCATGCTTGGCCATTGTGACATGGTATGGATAGGCCGGATTGTACTTCGCCCGGATCATCAACCGCGCCACTTTGTAATACGGGTCGCTGGGTTTCCACCCACGATATGGCCGGTCCACCGGGTTACCATCGACGAAGACATAATCCCCGTCGTTGATCCCACGATCTTTGGCCGCTTGCGGGTTGATATGAATTTGATGTTCCCCAACCCCTGGCGTCCGCTTATCCATCCGATACGCATCACCAAAGTTGGATTCATACATCTGGACCCAGTCGTTCACCGACCATTGGCTATGCACTCGATGCCGGGTCTTGGGGGTCACGCAATAGAACTGATACCCCTTCTCCCAGAGCGGATTGGAGTACCGTTTAATCTCCGCCCATGGCAACTTGATGTTGCGGACGGTTTTGTCGTCATGATGTTGCGCCGTGATCGGAATCCCGTAGTCATCCGGTCTGACGTACGGATTAGACGACATAATCGCATTGGGCAAGTAAGGCGTGGCTTCCGTCCCTTCACGATGCGAAATGAAGTTTTCTCCATACTCAATGGCTTCCGGTTCCACGCGATAATTCTCATACCGGCCCGTGCGCGTCCACTGCGGTTTCGACTCGTTGGTCTCCTCCCAGAAAGGATGGCGAGGATACGTCCGACACATCACCATCCAACCCTTTTCCGACTTCAACATTACATCGGCGTTATAGCCATAGGCAGTGCTACTGGCATCCAAAATTCGTTGCAGGTACACGTCCACACGATTGTCATACACAAACTTGAAGTAATCGCGGAACCGGCCATCACCCGTCATTTCGCTGAGTTTGGCCGCCACACCCGCTACCGTATCCAAGTCGTTCCGGGTGTCATACAACGGCCGGATGCCGCCTTTCCACACTTGGAACCAGGGATTCGACACCGTCGCCGTATGTTCCGGATAGGTAAACTCCATCCAGGTATTGACGGAAAAGGATACGTCATTATGATTGACATCGGATGTCATCTCAACATCCTGATTGACCAACGTTTCAATGTGCGGATCGACGTTTTTCACCATGTCATAATGGTGTTTGGCGTTGTTTAACACGTTCACATTTGCCACCCACCGGAATTTACTCGGTGTGGGCATGTGCGTTTTACCCGTAAACACCCGACGACCATACTTCGGCGTATTCACGATCAACGCCGTATCGCCGTGGTTCCAATAGGCCACTTCTTCTCCGTAGTAATACCCTTTGACATGAATTTCTTTACCATGGGCATTCGGATCCGTCGTGATCTTAAATGGATTTTCTCCCGTATGTGTACCTAACCCGCCGCCGCCCCAGGGGGTGGCATTCCAAATTCCGGCCTTGTAGTTACCCGCCCAGGTATGTTGGCCGGTCCCAAACTTCCCGACGTTGCCCGTCACAATCAATACCATCGCCGCGCCGCGGGCAATAATGGTTTGATGGAAATAATGGTTCGTCCCTTCACCATTGTGAATGGCCGCTGGTTTAATAGTCCCTGAATCTCGTGCCCACCGTACAATCAAGTCTTTCGGACATCGGTTAATTTGATGAACGGTATCTAAATCATAGTCCTGTAGATGGACTTGATACATTTGGAAAATCGGCATAACGTCCACTTCCCGCCCGCTGAGCAGGGTCACCCGGTACGTGCCCGTCAAGGCCGAATCAATCCCACTCTTTCGATAATGCCAACCCACTAATTCCCGATGAAGAGGAACGGCCTGGTTCTTATTAAGATCCCACACCATAAAACCGCCCAAACGAGCAATGACATCAGGCTTCATGGTTTGCACTTTGCCGGAATACGAATTGGCAAAATCCGGGAATGCATAATCTTTAATTACTTCCCGGGGATCTAAGTATTGGAGGGTATCTGTCCTAACCAAAATCGGCATGTCGGTATACGCTTGACAAAAATCATAATCGTACATGTTCTCGTCGAAAATGATTTTCAATGCACCCATGAATAAAGCTCCATCAGTCGCTGGTCGTACCGGCATCCAATAGTCAGCCCTGTAGGCGGTTGGGTTATATTCCGGAGTGATGACCACCAACCTGGCTCCCCGCTCAATACTCTCCAGCTTCCAATGCGCTTCCGGCATCTTATTTTCCACGAAGTTCTTACCCCAACTCGTGTTCAATTTCGAAAACCGCATGTCGTTCATGTCGACATCTGAAGCCTGAACACCATTCCAGAACGGATGAGCAGGGTTTTGGTCACCATGCCAGGTATAGTTCGACCAATACCGACCCCCTTGAGCCTGATCTGGTTGAACTTTTCTGATATAGGTGTCCAATAATGCCCCGCAACCCCCATTCATCCTGGTAATGCCCATTTTCCCAATCAAACCCAAAATTGGCATTCCGGCTCTGAATTTAAATGCGCGTATAGCTGACCCTTTGGTCATTTCGATCATCTCCGGCGGGTAGCCCTGCTCCCGTAATCTCCGAGCGCCCGCTTCTCCGCTATACCGCTCTGCAATGATAATCATAGCTTTCGCCAAATAGGTAAAGGCGGTATCCCAGGAAACCCGCAACATATCATCCAAGTAGCGGGCGTTAAATTTATATTTGTTCATGATGAACGGTGTGAATTCTGGACTTCCGTCATCCATCCATGCTTTCCATCCCCGCCGCATCAAGGGACCCTTCAGCCGGTACGGGCCATACACCCGCCGATGCATCGTATAGCCCTTCAAGCACATCCGCGGATTATGGGCAAACGTCCCACGGTTGCCATAGAGGTCTTCGTAGGTTTGATGATCGTAATTTTGCTCAACACGCATGACGACCCCGTTTCGGACAAAGGCCCGGATACGACAAGCATGCGTGTCATTCGGAGAACAACACCAGGTAAAGGAACTGTCATACCGATACTGATCGTGATAAACACGCTCCCATGACCGGTCAGGATATTCCCCAAGAGGATTACCAACTTCGATAACCGGCTGTAATGCCGTTAAGGCCAAGGCCTTATCGGCCAGTGCCACCGCTGCGACTGTTCCTGCTGAAACTTTCAAGAATTGCCGTCTAGAAAGAAACATTGCTTACACCTCCTAAGTGAGTGCAGGACATTAAGTCCATGATTTAATTCACCAATTCACCATTTAAATTCCCTTATCACCTCCTTTTCGAAAATAAATTTTTGGTCAACTAACCACAATCCACTTTTCATTTAAAACTCAAAACAACATTGCAAAAATAAAATTTTGCAAGACTTGAGCCTTTTTCATTGATTAGAAAAATATCATAAGTCATTGTAAAAATTACATTAAATCCAATTACCATCTCTCATACAAAAAATAAGATGATTCCAAATGGTAACGCAATCATTACCTTGTCCAATGCTTTATTTCGTTTTAAAATCTAATGAAATTTTTTAAGATGTTGAATAATATAATTAAAATACCATCAAAACCTTAATCTAACCCACAAAAGATACCAATCGGTAACAAACCATTGAACGGTAACACTAATTCATCGAAAACAATTCTCAGCGGCAAAAACCAACAAATTCATTTTGGGGCATATGATTTCTCAAGCCAAATTGCTTTTGCTTGGAAAACAACTCAATCCGGAACCATTCACTTTTTATAATGACTCCGTTTAGATAAACCCAAGTTCATTCTGTAAATTTTCAAAATTTTTAACGTTTATAAAATACACCCTTTTGAGGACAATATTGACTTAAAAGACAAGTACTGCACCAAGGCGAGGTCGGCGTGCATATATTTTGACCAAATGGGACTAACATCCCATTGAGAGGAATCCACCACCTTCGAGGAAGTTTCCTACGAAGGGCTTGCTCTGTTCCATCTGGGTTGGCTGTCAAGACATAACCCCATCGATTGCAAATTCGATGGACATGTGTATCTACACATATTCCTGGCATTTTATAGGCTAAAGTGACGACCAAATTAGCCGTTTTACGCCCAACCCCTGGCAATGATAACAGGGCATCAATGGTACCAGGAGTTTTCCCGTGAAAATCCTTACAAATCTTTTGACTTATGGCCCTAATTTGTTTGGCTTTTATGCGAAAAAACCCAACAGGGTAAATGGTTTTTTCTATTTTTTTCACCTGCATTTTTCCCATTGAATATGGGTCAGAAGAAATTGCAAACAACCTCTTGCTGGCCTTGGCGGTCGCTTGATCACGAGTCCGCAAGCTCAAAACACAGGCAATCAGGATTTTAAAAGGATCACTGCCATGTTCGGCAAGGTGGCTAAGGACAGGGGCAGGAAATGGCTTTATAGCCTTTTCAACCAAGCGGAGGAAGACAAGAATGTCATCCTCATTCATATTTTCTTTAACTAGACTCTTGGAGAGAGATTGAAGAAAAAAAGCGTTATTTAATGCCGCTAATAACCTAGAACCCTAAAACATTCTATTTTTTGAAAGCCATTTTTGGCGACGACGTGCCGCTTCACGCTCTTTACCCTTTTTCTTAACACTAGGTTTTTCATAAAACCTGCGTCGTTTCAATTCACGAAATAACCCCTCAGCCGCTAGCTTTTTTTTAGCGACTTTCAATGCCTTTTCTACGTTGTTATTGATAACTCGTACTTCCACGTTTCCCTCAAACTAAAGATTTTAAATCAACATTTTACAATTTAACGCTCTGCTTCCGAGTCTGGCACTTTATCACGAGTGGTAAACCTATGCAAGACGAAAATTACTCCAAACTCTATAAATTTTCCTTTAAAATCAAATATGTATAGTTATTATATCTTTGCACGTTAAAAAGATCACACTATGAGTCTTTTAATGCGGCAATAATATCCAATACCATCTTTTTACCATCCCCAAATAACATCAATGAGTTATCCAAAGCGAACAATGGATTGGGAATTCCAGCAAATCCGGGGCTTAAACTGCGCTTTATTACCACAACAATTTTTGCCTTATCGACATCAATGATGGGCATTCCCGCAATTGGACTACTTGGATCAGTCCTGGCCAATGGATTAACCACGTCGTTGGCGCCAATAACGAGTATAACATCCACCTGATCAATGGTTTGGTTGATATCATCCATATCTTTTAGTGCATCATAGGGAACATCGGCTTCAGCCATCAATACATTCATATGGCCTGGCATTCTACCTGCTACAGGATGGATCCCGTATTCTACAGTGACCCCACGGCTCTCAAGAAGTGAGGCCAGACTGGCAACCGGATGTTGAGCTTGGGATACGGCCATCCCATAGCCAGGGACAATCACCACTCGCCTGGCCGCATCAAACAGCAACGCGACTTCCTCAGGAGATGCCGACTTAACTTTCCCCCCATACACTTCATCAGCAGTTTGGCCACCCTCTCCCGAAGGCCCCAACACTCCAAACAAGACATTGGTCAACGAACGGTTCATGGCTTTACACATAATATGGGTCAGAATGATCCCGGACGCACCAACCAATGACCCGGTAATGATGAGGACATTATTGGAAAGCACGAAACCTGTTGCAGCGGCAGCTAACCCGGAATAGGAATTTAATAATGCGACCACCACAGGCATATCCGCACCACCAATGGGAAGCACCAGCAAAATCCCTAATACTGATGCCACCCCAACCAACAGCCAATACAGCGAGAAGTTCTCAGGGTTTAAGACCACACCAATGCCCAACCCAAGCACCAATATGGCCAAAATAGAATTAATCGCTTGTTGACCGGAAAACAAAATCGCATTTTCGGAAATCAGCCCCTTCAGCTTTCCAAAGGCCACCAGGCTCCCCCAAAACGTCACCCCCCCGATTAATCCCGAGGCTGCTGTGGCAATCGTTAATTGAAGAATAGGTGAATCAGTTAATGAAGAACCCTCGATCAAAGCAGCCCCAGCTACAAAGATTGAGGCCGCGCCACCAAATCCATTCAAAAGTGCGACCATCTCTGGCATAGAGGTCATTTCTATGCGCATCGCCAGGACCGCTCCAATGGCACCACCCACTACCATTCCTAAAATAATGTATTCGTAACTGACAATGTGCCGATCAGTGAGGGTCACCACCACAGCCAGCAACATTCCACAGGCACCCAGGATATTCCCGCGAACTGCTGTTCGAGGATGGGTAAGCCCCTTCAGACCAAAAATGAACAGGACGGACGCAACGAGGTATGAAAAATTTATTATAAAATCGTACATATGTTTTAGGTCTTCTTTTTGAACATGGCCAACATTCGGTTTGTCACCATAAACCCACCAATTACATTAATGCTCGCCAAGACTACAGACAGAAAACCCAGGACCGTGGTAACCCACAGCTCTGTTCCTGCAGAAACAATGGCCCCCACCAGTGTAATTCCTGAGATGGCGTTTGAACCTGACATCAAAGGAGTATGAAGAGTGGGCGGAATCTTCGTGATGACTTCGAAACCCACGAAGATTGCGAGGACAAAAACCGTAAAGGACATGAGAAACATTTCCATAACAATACCCTCGTTCTGGCGCCGATTAAGCAGGAAGCCCCAATGCTTCTCGAATGCGCGGCAGGATAACTTGCCCATTTCGCGTCATCATGGTTTCTTTCGTAATTTCGTCGTTCATATCAATTTGAACCTCCCCCTTTTTTACTAAATGGAGGAGAAAGGTCGCCACGTTTTTGGCATACATTTGACTGGCATGGAACGGCACGGTGGAGGATAAATTTTCCGGACCATGAATAGTCACACCATGCATTACGATAGTATGGCCGGGTTTGGTCAGCTCACAGTTTCCACCACGTTCTGCAGCCAAATCTACAATTACTGACCCTGGAGCCATAGCCTCAACCATATCGTCAGTAATTAGAATCGGCGCTTTTTTCCCAGGCACAGCCGCCGTGGAAATCACCACGTCACTAGTGGCAATTACTTTGCCCAATAACTCTCGCTGTTTTTTGTAAAAGGTTTCATCCTGGGCTTTGGCATATCCCCCTTTATCTTCGGCAGCACCTGTTTCCAGAGGTAATTCGACAAACTTGGCACCCAAACTCAAAATCTGCTCTTTAACCGCAGGGCGAATATCATAAGCCTCAACAGCAGCCCCCAATCGCTTAGCTACAGAAATGGCTTGTAATCCAGCAACCCCAGCGCCAATGATTAAGACCTTCGCAGGAGTGACCGTTCCGGCCGCCGTCATGAGCATTGGAAACATTTTGGGGAGGGAATTGGCGGCAATCAGGACCGCCTTGTAGCCAGCGACTGTGCCCATGGAAGAAAGGATGTCCATGCTTTGAGCACGCGTAATGCGGGGCATCAACTCTAAAGCGAAAGCCATGACCTCACGAGATGCAAGGTCTTGAACCGATTGAGGGGCGGTCAAGGCTTCGGCCATTCCAATCAGCATCTGTCCTTTGCGAAAACCTGCTAAGTCTCCTTGACCTTCGGTAAGGTTAGCTCCCAACAAACGCACTTGGACAAGGCAGTCAGCCTGCTCAAAAACTTGGGCCCGAGATGAGGCAATCGTTGCCCCTTTTTCGATATATGCGGAGTCAGGGTACCCCGCTTGTTCTCCAGCCTCGGATTCCACCATGACATCCATTCCCCCTTTTTTCAGCGAAGGAAGCACGGCTGGAACTAGGGCCACGCGGTGTTCACCAGGATACGTTTCTCGAAGGACGCCAACAATCATAATGGCCTATCTCTAAAATATTAGGGTTGTGGACACTTTACAATTTCATTAAGTCAGCAGGAAATTGTTTACACTCCTCGGCAAACCCTGTGTTGATATCACAGGGATTCAAATAGAATCAATGTGTCATTGGAGCTATAAAGTTGTGAGACTAACGACCCAGTGCGAAAGGCCAAAAAGAGGCAACACGCCTCATATTCCATCAAATAAAATCCTGAATATTCCGAACGCGCCCAGGACCAATAATGATTTTTTTACTCAACGACTCTCCTATAAATAGAATGCATGTGCGATTTCAGTCGCTAGAAATAACATGGCCCGGCTCTGGGTATAACATGCATGGCCGTATAAGTGCTGTCGAGGAGACTCATCCGCCTGAACTCCATATTCAACCAACAGACATTGTCCGTCATTGGCACATCGTGTTGCACGCCGGGTACATTCCAGCCACCGTTCAAAGCCGTCATACGGTTCAAAGATTTCCCTTAAATCAATGTTGGCCTGCTCAACCTCCGGATTATCCGGAACCATATCCGTACCGGCCACAGCCAATTGCTGAACGTAATCACCTCCAGTTTGATAGGGCACTTCCCATGCAATTTGAGGTAATTCCATTTTCGCCAACCAACGTTTACCATCAGTTCGAATCTCACGATGATTTACCAAATGCAGCAGTTGTCCAATCCCATCAGTATCCCAGCCATAGCGAACCGGAGTTCCCAATGTAACAACATCGACCGTTGCGCCTTGTAACGCCGTTTGATCCAAAACTAACCTATATATGAGTTCGAGCTGTTCGACGGACCGATCGGCTGAAGGGCACGCTTGCCAATATCGGCCTAAAATCTCAAAAACACGCGCCCGCATTTCCGATTCCCCTCCGGCGAGTATATTCGACAATAAAGCCAGAACCTGACCCGCATGACCATGGCTAATGAGAAGAATCCGATCATCCCTTGTTAGACCAAGCCTCGAAACCCAATTTCGAAGATAGATCAAAAGATGCATGGCGGCTTCAAGGCGGCCAACATGATGATTCACCGAAGACCAAACGTATCGACCACAAGAAATAGATTGATTGCTCCCCTGAGTCAGGGCGAGTTCAAATTTCCTTACGTACGACGAAGAAAAATTACCTATTTCCTGAGCGAGGAGGTCCAACCTTTTATGAGTTGATTCATCGTTGGCTACAGGAGGGTGGATGGGATCATCTGGAAGACAAATACCGCTTGTTGCGGGGCGAAGGAGAGCCAATAACGATTCTAAGCCAGATATTCCTCGGGAATAACCTCGCTTTAAACCTCCAACCTCATCCAACCTGGCAGCCCCGAAGAGATCCATAAAAGGCAGGCCATTGAGAAAGAGGATTCCCTTCACTCGGGATTGGGCCATCCGTTCGCCGACGCCAAGCATCGCTTCGCTCCACGAAGGCGAATCTAAAGCCGTTCCAGGCTGAAAAGTTCTATAGCCCACCCGTTCCCCAGGGTCCGACTTAGAATAATTGGCATGTTGGAAATTATTTTCGTGAGGCATTGAAAATCATTTCGTGAGTGAGGCCCCATTCATAATGGATACCCTAGACCCAGGGCAAGAGTTCTTTGAAATTTTTTGGTCGGCTAATTTAATGGGAAGAAACTCCTGGCTTTCCGAGTTGGTTGACCGCCTGAAAATCTGCATGATAAGTTCAATTTTGAACGCTAGCGTGATAAGTGAGGGAAAGCTCTTCTAATACGCCATTATAGAGTAAGGTTCCATCACAATTTCATCTTTATTTTCTTGTCGTGAAGCAGGACAGAAATTATGAATATTTCCCAACTACGTCCTCACCAATATTGTCGTGGTAAACTCATGCGGTGTGTATTTCTAGCATGGAGTTTGGTCTGCCTTCCCCTATTCGGGGCTACAGCCTCGATTGCTTCAGCCACACAAGCCGAACACATTATTCTGGTCGTGCTGGAGGGGGTAAAATCATCATCCATCCAAAGCGGCACGACCCCAAACCTGAGTCAGTTAGCCAAGGATGGAGCTGTGACATGGTCTGCACAATCTATTAATCCCCCTCTCACTGTTTCGTCGATGGCCTCTCTGCTCACCGGCCTTCAAGTCGAGAAACATCGGGTAACCGCCGATTGGGAAACGTACGATTTTGCACGTTCATTTATGCGTTCCCCCACAATCTTTGACTATATGGATTTGGCTGGAGGAAAAGACAGCGGCGTCTTTCTTATGGATGAAAGGCTTTATCAATTAGTTCGACCGGAAATTTACGTCGACTCCCAAGTCTGTGGCTACACCAAACCCCAATGCACGCCAGAACGAGCGTCGGAATACATCAAAGACTTTTTAAAAAAAGTTACCAGTGAAAAAGGCTATGGCTTCCGTCTTTTTGGAGTGCCAAACCTCTTATTAGTACATCTGCCTACGGCGGTAAAGGTCGGTCAAAAATACGGGTGGGATTCCGAAAAATATTCCTCCGCCTTATTATCTATTGATACCGCTGTGGAACAAATCATCCAAACGTATAAAGACCTTGGGGTATTGGACAAAACCATGGTGATTATTACTGGCCTGAATAGCGGGCCGCTTTCAGCTCCCACAGGGGATGGAAAACCAGTCCCTACAAGCCTTACCTCCCCTGAGTTGGATGCCACCATTCCCTGGATTGCCTGGGGTGCGAATATCAAAAGGAATCATCCCATCACCCAATCGGTCTCGTTATTAGATACCGGAGCGACTATTATGTACGCCCTCGGTCTTGAAACGTATACAGAATGGGAAAGTCACGCGATTGGGGATATTTTCCAGGCTGTTCCAGAAAGGCGAACCACCGATAATGAACCGCAAAAAAAATAATAAGACCATGATTCGAACGCATATGCCTCGTCAACTCAGACATGGGATTTTCTGGCTGTTTCTCATGGGCATTTCTCCACTGATTGTTCAACTCGGTCACGCAGCAGATCCTATCAATCCTCTGTTGCGGGAGTTTCCTATCACTGTGAATCCGAATGCACTCACTCCCCCGACATGGTGGCATGTACCCGGCATCACCCCGTTGATTTGGACCAAAGATCCGATCAATATGGACGCATACAAAACTTCGGAATCCAGGACATTGAACCTCAAGCCTGGAGATTATCGTTTTGGAACTTTTACGTTTGATTTTTTATTCAAGGTGAACTTATCAGGAACCTTAGAATTTTCGCCAACACTTGATCAATGTGTAGAGGGACGAGGAACACAAGTCCTGACAATTCGTTGTAGCCATACGCAACCCTATCCCCAAGAACCGGACTACCCAAAATAAGTCGGAAGGGATAAGAAGGAAGATCATGTCGAACTCTGTGCAAGACTGGATTGATGCCCTCGAAGATGCTGATGACGCCACTCGTGAAGAGGCCGCCAAGGCCCTTGCCGAAACGGGTGACCCCAAGACATTAGAACCCCTTCTAATCGCCCTTGAAGACGACTATTGGTCGGTTCGATCTTATGTGGGTTGGGCATTGGCAAAAATTGGCGGAGAAAAAGCCGTGGAGGGCCTCATTACGCTTTTCAATGACAATATGATGGAAGTACAAGCTGAAGCCGTCAAGGCCATGGCTTCCATGGGAAAAGGCGTCATCCCGCAATTACTGACTTGTTTGAAAGACAAGCGGTGGCGGGTGCGTGAACAAGCCGCGAAAACGTTAGGAGAGTTGCGTGACCCTCAGGCAGTGCCAGGATTGAACATGGTGTGTCGAGACCGGGATGGGGCGGTCAAGAGTGCTGCAGCCGAAGCCTTAGGAAAAATTGGAGACCCAAAGGCCATTCCAACCCTGATTAAATTATTTAAAGATACATCCAAGATTGTGCGGGAAACCGCTGGAACCGCATTGATGTATGTTGGGAAAGAATCAGTCGATGCGCTACTGGATTCCCTTAAAGATCCTCACTTCGTTGTGCGCTGCCATGCCGTTCGTGCACTAGGGGGAATGACGACGGACTACCAAATGGGCCGTGTGTGGGTGCGTGAAGCACGGGTCGTCGATGCCCTGATCGACATGGTGAAAGACCCCGATCGAGCGGTTCGCGAAGATGCCACTATCGCCTTGGGCAATATAGGCGATGCCCGTGCAGTAGATGCCCTCATGGAAGCCATGAAAGACGGTACAGTTAAACGTCATGCCATCGCTTCCCTCGGCATGATTGGAGATCCGCGCGCCTACCCTCCTGTCCTTGACGCATTAAAGGGTAAAGGCATACATCAAGCGGGGAAACCAACCCCTGGCTGCATTATTAGCGAAGACCTCTTAATTAAAGAAGCGGCCGCTACAGCCCTGGGTCATTTCCGCCATCCCAAAGTTATTCCGGATTTAGTCCTGTTACTCAAAGACTTGGTCCTTCGTGATTATGCCGCTAATTCCTTGGTGTTGATTGGAGACGCAGCCATTGAGCCACTCGTGTGGTTCCTCCATGACCCGGATTTATCTAAAGTCCAGCAGGAAAGCGAACGGGTTCTGGCGTTTGCCACCACTCGAATGACGGCAGGTGGGGCCCTCAAAAAAACGGTCTTAGACACCCTGGATAAACTCGGGTGGAAACCAACAGAAGGTATCAGCAAAGAGGCCAGAGAGATTGAATATACCGATACCTCCAATGTGTTAGGTGAAGGAGGGGAAGGTCGCTTTGGCAAGAGCGGTGACTTCGCCATGCCGGCCAAACCGCCAAAAATCGAACGGTAATTCACTCCAATTCCCGTGTCGGAGGGAATAGCGCATCCAGGCTAGAAGCGGCCATTCCTCTTTTAGTCTCGCTGAAAGTGCAAAATTCCCCAGCTGAGATAGCCACTTTTTCCAGCCTCGACCCAATGCTGAAGTCCCACCCTCATAGAAGCCAGGTATTCCTCCGTACAGACCTGAATAAGCGCATGGTGTTGTGCCGTTAACTCCTGAAGTACTCGTCCATAATGCGCGGCAAGATTTTCAGAAAGATCTTCAATCCGAACTTCCTTAAACCCTAATTGGGCAGCCAGCTTCCGATAATATTCAATCGACCCCAGCGAATCCAAATGGATACGATCTAAAATCGGTTGCAGCACATCCGGGGGACAAATAGCACTCTTCATCGGATCGGTAAAAATAAATTGTCCGCCTTTGGCCAACACGCGGTGGACTTCTTGAAACACCGTTTCCCGATTTCCGCTATGTAAGATGGCATCCTGCGACCACACCACATCAACACTCCCATCGGGCATAGGAATCGACTCGAAATTTCCGTCTATGACATTAATCGCTAAACTAATATTCTCTCTTTGATTGAGTGCCCGATTCCGTTTATTTTGGACCTCACTCAAATTCAAGCATCCAACCTGACATCCATATTGTCTCACGAGATGACGCGCTGAGCCTCCGTAACCCGACCCAATATCCAACACCCGTGTCGTTGAATCAAGACCCTTGATAGAAGCCGCCATTTTCTCCACGGTTCGTCGGCTGGCATCGAAAATCGAATCATTGTCGGATCCGTACAATCCAATATGGATATCTTCTCCGCCCCAGATCGTGGCATAAAACCGGTCAGCATCCGAACTGTTGTAATAGTCTCGTGCCGCATCCACCGTGGTGGAATAATTCAGATTCCCAAATTTGGTCATAATAGTGGTGGGACGTTCCTCATTTTTATAGAGTTTTTCCGCCACATGCACATAAAAATCAGGGTCCTCAACTTTATGCGTTTCTTGAAAGTCCGCATAGGTTTTCACCTGCTGAAAGCCAACCTCATTCATGAGCCGACGCGTATATTCTTTCCGTAGCGGATACATATTCAAATGAAAAGTTGCTCCATCGGGAAAGGTATATTTGAACCTTGCGAGTCCTTCATCAACATGTTCAGGTTCCGCACTGACATTGTCTCCGCAATAATAATACACATGCTTCGAGGTAAACCCCTCATCTAAAATTCCATCGTAATTCCTTTGGTCCAGAATCAGCACCCCATCGTGCCTCAGGGCGGTGTAAAATTCGGCCAAGGCTTTTCTCCGATCCTGCTCGGAAAAAAGATGGGTCAGAGAATTCCCCAGACAAATCACCGCATCGTATTTATTGTGTATATCCCGGCTTAACCAGCGCCAATCAGCCTGGATAGTTCGCATAATAAACCCGGCTCGTCGGGCATTTTCAAATGCCTGGGCTAACATTTCAGGACTCCCATCCGCACTCGTGACTTCGAACCCGGCACGCAAGAGCCGTATAGAATGAAACCCCGTTCCCGTCGCGACATCCAAAACGCGCTTGACGCCCCGTTCCTTCAAAATCCGAATGAAGAAGTCCCCTTCACTCGAGGCCCTGGCCTCCCAATCAATCAAGGCATCCCATTTTTGCACAAAACTCTGAACATATTCCTGTTTGTATAAATCCGTTTTTCGTTGGGCGATGGGATTATCCCCATACATTTGCTTACTTCCAGACATCGTCGCTTTCTGAATCATTATAGAAACACCTCCTAGAGGGTTGTTGCCCTCACCATCTCTTCAGAGTAATGGGTGCAAGTGAATAAAGGTCTGGCGATCTACTATATCCCTTACAGGATTCATTTGCCAAAACCCGCAAGGACAAAACCGTAATCTGTTTTAATGGACCAGAAATAAAAAAAGGCCTCCGAACTTCTCCTGCGAGCGTAAGGTAGGCCCGACTGTTGAGCGTGAGGCCTTCAATCTAACCCGTTAGGCTCTGCTTCGCAACCCCTTTTAATGACGCCCGGACTATTTTATGAAATCTACAGTGGCCAACACCACAGACAATTTTAAAATTTAGTGACAAAAAAGGGGATTTACCGTTATTGATTTTGAAATTTGTCCATTCATTATCAACTTTGCCGGTTTTCTATAAACGGAGTTTTCCTTGTTCAACAACGCCAAATATGGTAAGGCCTACCCGTCCTCATTCAATTGTATTGCTCCATGAATCCTCTGAAACCTTCCACACTTGTCTTCAATACCTCCTGCTCCATGGCCTTTCTCTTTCTCATTTGGGGTGCCATAGCGCCAAAACACTTAGCTAAAATTACTGGTACATTCCAAACAGCACTTCTTGATTCGTTCGGCTGGTTATATGTCTTGGCAGCAACAGGTTTTCTTGTTTGCGCGTTCTGTCTGATTTTTTCCAGATGGGGCGATATTCCACTTGGGCCCGATGGTGCCAAACCTGAATTCTCTCTTCTCACCTGGTTTGCCATGCTATTTTGCGCAGGCATGGGCATTGGCCTGGTATTTTGGGGGGTGGCGGAACCCATCTCCCATTTCCATGACCCACCCGTGGGAAAAGAAGGAACACCCCAAGCCGCACGTCTGGCCCTGCAATACTCTTTCTTCCATTGGGGCCTGCACCCGTGGGGTATCTACACCATGGTGGGAATGGCCCTCGCCTACTTTCAATTTCGAAAGGGCACACCAGGGCTTTTTAGTGCAGGATGTCAGCCGGTTCTAGGCAGACATGCCGCCGGGCCGATGGGAACGGCGGTAGATGTGGTCGCGGTTTTTGCCACGGTCTTCGGCGTAGCAACCTCTCTAGGATTTGGAGCCGTCCAGATCAGCGGAGGATTATCCTTTGTTTTTGACATGCCGAATACCCTCACGACTCAATTAGCGATCATTGCAATTGTCACGGTACTCTTTATGATCTCTGCCCAAACCGGACTCCAACGAGGCATCAAATACCTCAGCAATCTGAATATGGTTTTGGCACTGACTCTCCTGTTCTTCCTGCTATTTCTCGGACCGACACACTTCATTATGACCGTGTTTCCCTCGACATTCGGAAACTACATCCAAAATCTCCCAACAATGAGCTTGAACCTCGCACCCTTCCGTGACTCGACCTGGATTCATAACTGGACCTTGTTTTATTGGGCCTGGTGGATTGCCTGGGCACCCTTCGTGGGAACTTTCATTGCAAGAATTTCCAAGGGCCGGACCGTGCGGCAATTTGTATTGGGCGTGTTGCTTGTTCCATCGCTCTTTTGTGCATTCTGGTTCACGGTCTTTGGCGGAACCGGTATCGCTTTAGAACTGTTCCAGGACACGCCTCTAAAAGCCACCATGGAAACGCAGGGCATCGAAGTCCTGCTGTTTACTGTATTGGAGCACTATCCCATGGGCACGGTCATGTCACTCATCGCCATCTTTTTAATCGGCACATTTTTCATCACCTCAGCGGATTCAGCCACCTTTGTGCTAGGGACACTCACCACCAACGGCAGCCTGAACCCGCCCAACCGGATCAAATTCACTTGGGGCATCATTCAATCCCTGTCCGCCGGCATCCTCCTGTGGTCTGGCGGACTCAAGGGCCTCCAAACCGGCGCTATCCTGGCCGCCTTTCCTTTTGTCTTTGTCATCATTATCCTCATCATTTCCCTTCTCAAATCCTTCAAGGAAGAAACTAGGTAGGCCTGATGCCACAAAACCATCATCTCTCAACGGTTGATTTGATCCAAAAAAATCGCTATTACTGCTAGTCCCTTCAACCCCACAAAAATATCCCTGTCACGGAATTATTAGAGAGGAATTAATGAAGTTAGATTCGCTTCCAAAAGAATTTTCACCTTACAAACAGTTAGAAATTGCCACGAACAAATTGATAGATGGGGTGGCATTGGTATCAGTAAATGGGTTTATTCCAGTTTTAATTGGCAAAGGTGAAACTCCGGAGATTTGGGTGACCATTCCTGCGGACCAAAAAGGAACAGAATGGCGACCAATAGTCAGTAAAAACGAATCGCTGCTTGATGTGATTACGGTCAGAACCAAGGAAATGGTGATCCAGGTAGCCATGTCGGACAGCATTGTTCTTGAAGTCAAAGAAATCACAACCGAGAGTGCGGAAATTACTCAATGTAACCTTCGGCCATTTGGCATAAATGTGTTTTTAGAAGATGACTGTCTGAAAGTCATGACCAACCGCTATTCAGGTAACACCATTACCGGGGCAAAAATATTCATTGATGTGGGGAAAGGATAACCACAGCAAGATTAATCGAGATAACCTCGAAGGACCGAACATTTCATGATGGTCAAGGCTCATCATGAGCCAAAATTCATTGATGGTGCGATTAAATTCCTTTTGTGATCAGGCGGCCTCAAAGACCTACAAGCCGGCACTATCCTGACCGCCTTTCCTACTTGTCCTTGTCATCATCATTCTCATGCTTTCCCTCCTTAAATCCTTTCAAGAAGAAAAACAGTACAATTCTCAAAGAATCCAACAAAAGCCACAATTGTCCAATTTGTCTATTTCGTATAAAATGGACAAAGGAGGATTTTTTATGCAATACGTATCCGCGAGTGACGCCAAGCAACGTCTCGCAGCCATTCTTGATACTGCTCAACGAGAGCCGGTCATGATTAGACGGCAAAAACGGGATGTGGCCGTGGTTCTTTCAGTCCAGGAGTATGAACGGGTCTGTGCGTTGAACCGTGAAGAATTTCAGCGATTCTGTGATCGAGTGGGAAAGAGAGCGACAAATCGTGGCCTGACAGAAACGAAATTGG
Source organism: Nitrospirales bacterium (assembly GCA_021604105.1). GTDB lineage: Bacteria > Nitrospirota > Nitrospiria > Nitrospirales > UBA8639 > Nitrospira_E. Next base: position 17,750 of record BQIW01000096.1, read on the forward strand.
GTGAAATTCTGGCTAATGAAGGCTAGAACACGAATCGTCCTGGACACCAACGCCATAGTCAGCCGCCTTCTTGTGCCGGATTCTATTCCAGGACAAGCCGTAAGAAAGGCCGTGGATGAAGGTGAGATCCTTATGTCAGAATCCACCTTATATGAATTGGCCGAGGTCTTAGGAAGGGAAAAATTTGATGTCTACGTTAGTAGACAGGATCGGGAAGAATTTCTGCGAATTCTCGGACGAATCGTCGAGATGGTATCGATTCTTCATGCCGTTCACGACTGCCGAGATATGCGGGATAATCACATTTTGGAGGTGGCTGTAAACGGACAAGCCCAGATCATCGTCACTGGCGATGAGGATTTACTCGTGTTGAACCCCTTTCGAGGCATTTCCATTATGAAACCGGTCGACTATCTGAAATGGAAACTAGCCTCGCACTGACATCCGTCGGCACAAACTAACCAATCAATAAATTCTTCGACTCCTCCTCCTCTCCCTCTTTAAATTTTTCAAGGAAGAAGTCCAATATATTTTGATCTTATAAAACCTATATTTTTTAGAGGGATACCACTTTATTGTTTTGATCCAAAAAAGTTAAGAATGACAGTTTCTAGGGAGATTTTTTTTAATTTCACAAACCAGTAAAATTATTTATGGTTTTTCAGGAAACTCAGCCATGCATTGAAGTCTGATGGATTTGGTACTAGTGGGCCTATTTTTTTGTCGACCAATTCTATTAGTGCTTCCTCTTCCAGAGTACCGGGATAGGTAAGAATGAACCACATATTAAATACTTTTCCTTCGAAAAAAAGGTTGCTTTTCGTCAATTGTGCATATAGGCGAACCGCATCACAGATAAAAAAATGAGTCAACTGCGCTTTAAATTCGAGCTTCTTTTTTGGATTTCTTCCTGCATGCTTAAAAAAATTGCCTGCCTCTCTCATCGCATCTGAATATTCCTTTTTCCATTGTGATTTCAAAGCCACTGAATTCCAAATCATACTGGTGGCATTGTGCGGATTCCCCAATTGATACAAGATTTCATGCGCAGCATAAGCAAGAGTATGGATTATCACGGGATCACGTTTTTCAAACATCAGATAAATAGTTTCCTTCAGTTGCCGTTCAGCAGCTTCAAAGGAGTTGATAATTTGCGAGGGTGTCGTCTTCATGGTCTTTGGCATTAAAAACGTGCAGGAGCTTGGTTAATTTCAACAAAAACTATCCCCTGTCAAATCACAAATTGAATTGAGACAAAATTCAGTTACGAAACTTTTTATTATCTCTTAAGAACAACATAATCCTGGAAAACCTTTCCATGGTTTCCTAAATCAAATGTTATGCTTACC
>BQIW01000097.1 GCA_021604105.1 Nitrospirales bacterium
GTGACAAGGGTCTGTTGCTTGGCTTGTGCGGATCTGACCTGCGCTGCAGCTTCCCTGACACCTGCGTCATACTTCGGTTTAGTCCAGAATGCGAAGGGAATGTTCACCATCAGATTCCCCCCGAATCCGTCGTCGGTGTGGTAATTTTGCCAGCGCTGGAGTTCCACCCGAAGGTGAGGGTAGTACTGCAATTTGGCCAGTTGTGTGGCCGACTGAAATCGCGTCACCGCCAGATCAGCTTCTTGAAGTTCCGGGCGAAGTCGAAGCGCATGCTCCTGGAGTTCTTCAAGCGAGCGAGTCAGCGGTTGAGGACGTGGTGCTCGCGGGATACCAAGCGGAGCATGGGGATCACGATCCAGAATGGTATTGAGATGAGCTTGAGCGGTTTCCCGTCGTTGATTGAGGACGGGTAATTGTTGGGAAATCTTTGACAGCTCTACCTGAGCTCGCAGGACATCTACCTGTGTTCGGGTTCCCACTCCGTATTTGGCATTGGCAATATCAAAGAACTGCCGGAGCAATTTTTGCTGTTCATGATGAACCTCAATGGCTTTGTGCGCGAACAACAGCTCAAAAAAAGCCATCTTGACCGCGGCGGTAATTTCGCGGACTTTGGCGGCCACCCGTTGTTTCGCCTGGTCGGCTTCCCGTGTCGCCACCTCGGCTTTCTTCGAGAGCAATCCCGGGAAGGGGAATTGTTGCGCAACCCCGTAGATAACCGTTTGCGTTTTGGTGACATTCAGCGAATCAGGCGTATTCCACAACTGAACCTTCAATTCGGGGTCGGCTAGAGCTCCCACTTGAGGGGCGCGCTCCTTCATGGCCAGGACCTGCTCTTGTGTTGAGGCGATCTCAGGGTTCTGTTGAATGGCTTCCTGGATCAGGGGCACGAGCTCCAAGACCGGTTCAGTCGTGCCGGGTGGTTGAGCCGTGAGTGAACCTGCCGGACCAAGCCATACCATACCGAATGCAACTATCACCACGTATCTGGAAATTATCTGGTGCATGGTTAACTCCGCTTGTATGTACCGACCATGGGCTTCTCACCGGTTCTGCCTAATACCCAAAGAAGCAGGAAGGAGAAAAGGTCCTGTCGATCAGGCCTGAAGGCGTCAGACCGGGATCAGTAAGGTCGTGAATTCAGGGATTTGGTGATGAATGGAGAAACGGGGAGGGGATCAAATACGAAAAACGGAGATGAGGAGGAGAAGATCTTCTGGTACGGCCACATGGCCGGCACCGGGCGGAAAGATACATGTTCTGGAGGAGGGGACAAGGTCAGGAAGAAGCAGGGCCATTTCGCCAATGAAGGGGACATGAGCCTGGCTGTTTGAAGGGGTATCGAGACTCGATTGGACCGCGAGAGTTTTAAACCCGTCACAGAACTGAGTAACAGGCTCTTCCCTCGGCATGGTGCAATCACTCACTTGAGTCACCGCCATTTTGTCAAAAACCGGCACCACGCAGGCATACGCATTAAAGCTGAACGCAATGAACAGACCAATCAAGAAGAGGGCTAACACTTTCGGGAAGGATCTCATGAAAATTATCCTACTCCTAAAATTCTTCTCAGTAAATAGGGTTTGCATCAAGCAGCCGTTGGGTAGGCTGACTGCCGCTTCATGAATTCATGAGGGAGAATGCTAGAAAATGTCATTTCTGATGCTCGCTTTCCAGCAGACGATAAATGATATTTTCATCGAATAACCTTAACCCTTCCCCACCCACTTTTTTGTTTCGGGTTGGTGATTGGAAGAGATTACCTGAAATAGTCGTCATCTGATGATCTTAAAGGCAGTTTCAGATCGGGTCGTGTTTTGATGTCCACTTTCGGATAGAAGCCGACGACGTAGCCCGAAAACTTTTCTGCACCTGAGCTCTATTCTGCTAAAAGATCGAGCTTGACAAATATTTATTACAACATTATTGTTGTAAATATGATTCCAGCACTTATTCCACTGTCGGGGTCTCCCTGGACTGTTCTACCACCTGGGGTGCATTCAGCCAATCTTGATGAGGTTGAGGCCGCTTTCGCTACGAATGCCTGGCGGCGCGAACTGTTCGACGGCCTAGTGGATGCTTCGGGAAGCCTGAAGCTAGCTGGGTGTCTGACAGTCTACCTAGACGGCAGCTTTGTGACAGGAAAGCCAAGGCCGCAAGACTTTGATGGGTGCTGGGACCCGTCAGGGGTGGACGTCAAGAAGCTCGATCCCTTGTTTCTTAATTTCGCGAACGCACGTGCTTCGCAGAAGGCGGCGTTCAAAGGTGAGTTCTTTCCATCATCGATGATGTGCGCGGATGTCGGGCAAACATTTATTGAATTCTTTCAATTGGATCGTTTCACAGGAAATAAGAAGGGTATTATTTCCATTTCGCTTTCAACCGATCCCTTTCTTCTGCGAAAGGTAAAGCCATGATCTACAGCGATAAACAGCACAGCGTATCAAGCGCCGAACTCGCAAAGCTTAGGCAAGCTCTTTCTGCGACAGAAGCCAGGAAGTCGGATCAACTATGGCTCAAGAAAGCCGAGATAGATGCGGTCAAGAGTCAGATTGCAGATATAGAAGCCGAACTGGCTGAGTATGATCTGCTCAAGTCAGGGCAAGTTTCATTTTCCAGATCTTACGCTCTTGAAGAACTACCACACGTGCTGGTGCAGGCCCGGATCGCGACTGGCATGAGCCAGACGGATTTAGCCGAAAAGCTTGATATGAAACCGCAGCAGGTGCAACGGTATGAAGCAACCAACTACATGGGTGCGAGCCTAGCGAGGCTGATTGAAGTCTCGCGTGCGCTCGGTGTGAAAGCTTCGGGAACATTCGAGGGTGCTGCCCAGGCGGAAGGTTCCGTGTTCGTATGGAACCATGTAGATGACATAGTCTGGCGACAGTTCCCCTATAAGGAGATGATCAAGCGCAATTGGTTTGCTGTGCCCCTAGGCGGCAACCCTCTGGAGAAAGTGAAGGAGTACTTTCTCCATGCAGCGGGTCCGCAGTTTGCGACAGTGTATCATCGGAAGAAGATGCGTAGTGGGAACGTCCCGAATGAATATGCATTGCTGGCCTGGCAAGCCCGCGTCTTGGAGCGCGCCCGGGATTTAACCGAACGGGTGGAACTGACGGAATTTGAGCTAGATGATCGATGGCTGCCGAAGTTGGTCAGCCTGACAAAGCGAAAAGACGGCCCGAAGCAAGCAAGTCAGCTGCTCGCAAAAAAAGGGATACTGCTTGTCGTAGAAAGGCATTTGCCAGGTTCGTACCTTGACGGCGCTGCGATGATCGGTGATGCTGAACGGCCGATTATCGGCCTGACGCTTCGCTATGACCGGCTGGACAATTTCTGGTTCGTGCTTCTTCACGAGCTCGGCCACGTATTCCTGCATCTTTTCAACGGGCTGCGTTTCGACTTCTTCGATGAGGAGGGCACATCGGAAGCCGATTCCATCGAATTGGAGGCCGACAAGTTCGCCCTTAATACACTGATCCCGGAAAAACTATGGGATCAGTGTCTGTCGCGTTTTGCGTTGTCGGAAAAAGCAGTGCGGATCGATGCAGATAACCTTGGCATTGACCCAAGCATTATCGCAGGACGCATTCGCAAGGAGCGCGATGATTACACAATCCTGAATGATCTCGTTGGCCAGAAACAGGTCCTCAAGCAATTCGAGGAGGTGTGTGATGATCTTGACTAGCGATATATATGTGCCTGCGCTGCGATGGCGGCAGGGCGAGTACCAGGCGTTACTTCGCCTTGCCAATTCGGTTAAGGATAAAATCGTACCATTCATCACCATTCCAGAGATCGAATTTGATTTCGAAGAGCAGCGGCCAAAGAAGTCCGTGCAGGAACATGTCCATCCGTTTGCGGATCGCTATAAAAAAAAGTGGGGCAAACGCCCTGCCTGGGTGGGGGTTCACAAGAGCATCGTTGATAAATCCATGGATGATGATCGCGACATATTTACTTACGTCTTTGAAGCATTGCGCGGATTCGAGGCCAATGCCATCCCCGCCATCCCACTTGACGCGGAAACGGCAACCATTCGCGCCGTAGCAGCAATCGCGAAGATAGATTGCCAAGGAGTTGCAGTATCGGTTCGGCTCGAAGATCTGATGCAGCCTAATCCTAGAGGTCTCATTGAGACCCTGACATCTGCGCTCGATGTATCAATTTCAGATGTAGATCTTGTGATTGATCTCGGAGCGCCAAACTTCGAGCCGTACGAAGCTTTTGCTCATGCTCTGATTGCTGCGATGCGTAAGCTGGGTGATATTGTTGTCTTCCGAAACTTTGTTCTGATCGGCACCGCGATACCGGAGACGTTTAAGAACATCGCCAAGGGCGCGGACGAGATCCTGCGACATGACTGGATGTTCTACCTTGAGTTTACAGCAGCGCTGCCGAAAAACATGCGCCGGCCCAATTTTGGTGATTACACCATAGTCCACCCAGATTTTACGCTTGTTGACATTGACATGCGAAAGTTAAAACCTGCAGGTAAACTCATTTACACGACGACGTCCAGCTGGTCAATACGAAAGGGCGGAGCATTTCGCGATCACCCCGAGCAGATGTATGATCATTGTGCATCCATCATTAGTTCGGGTATTTTTAAAGGGGCTGGCTACTCAAGCGGTGATGACTATATCGCCAAATGTGCGGCGCGCCAGGCAAAGCCCAGCAATCAGACAAGGTGGAAAGAGGTTGCGATCAACCATCACATCACTCATGTAATGGATGATTTCGCCACGTTTGACGCTGCATCATGAATGTGCGGATAGCTGTCGTGATTTCACGAAGGGTCAATGCTTCACAAAGTATCTCGTAGAGTTGCTTCCTGGGGCGACGTAACTCTTTCGGTGGGAATCCATTCTGCACCAGTATGTCTATAACCTCTGTTCGCCACAGAAGATGAGCCATCATCACCGGATCGATCTCTGGGTTGGCACGGGCAGTTCGGGTAATGTTCAATCGTACCCCGTACCTCGGCCCCTGTTCTGCTTCGATAATGCCACACCAATTCGGTGCTAGTGAAATGACACTGTCGAGGTGTTTGGAGGCCGCAACGATCGTCAGCTTCTGGAGGGTCTGGCGGTAGATGTCGATCTGGCTGCCGAGCCGTTCAAGACTGTCCTTTGCACTCTTGATTTCGTAACCGTGGATGCAGGCATTGATGACAGCTACGTCAATGCGGCTCTTTGCATGGGCGACTCCTAGTTCGTTAATCACCAAAGTATTCGGATGGGTTTTCTGGCGTCGGAGACGCTGGCGATAAAGTGCTGCACGAATATCGGGATCGTTAAGGATCTTGGATTCAGTCATATCAGGATCGCCCATGTTTCCGAGAGGCCATAGAAAACTTATTTTAACTTGCTTGCATGATCACAATCCATACTGGTTTCCTATTTAGCGGTATTTCCGAACCTAGGACGACAGGCGAATGGGCAACCTTTATGCTTGAGATTTCCCACATCTTCCACACTGACTCAAGACCTATTCGGGCATTCACAAAAAGCCCCCTCCCGCCCCGATTTCAAACTCAGTGGCAGCAATGGGTCGCTTTGTGACCATCAAGCTTTGGAATGTATTCCATGCTTTTGATTGGACGCTTACCGGCCCAGGCTGTGTAATAACTCACGTTCCCGATCACTTCAGCGCGGTAGTCCGCGCGTAAGCCCAGCTTCTCTTTGTTTGTTGTTTTGCCTGGCACTTCTGGTTTGTGTCCCCACGAGCAACCTGATGGGTCACGGGTGGACGTGCTTTGAATGAGTTCTCCAACCATCTCCCGCTTCAAGGGATTCGAACTCACCCAGTACCGGGGCATTGGTTTTTTTGCCGCTAAGGCTGTTTACGGGTTAGTGTCACGTGCAGGTCTTGTTCGATATAGATTTCCAGGAATCCAGGTAGCCCGCCCGCCTTAACCATTTCCTCGAATGGCCGGTGAAATTGCCGGTCGTTGTTTTCGGTGAGAATGACAATACGCCAGGTATTCAAAGGGGCATCTTCAGTCCCCGCGACGCCGTGCTCCACATGAAACAAGGGCTGATATCCGTTGGTGCGGATGGTCTCACCAGTCTCAGTTTTCAGTTCCTCTCGCCCAAGAAAGATTACCCTCTGCTCTTTGTGGTTAATGAAAACTTCTTCCAATACTGGTCCGGTCGTATCTTCAATGATCCAAGCTTTGGCATCTATTTCCCTAACAAAATGCTCGGTGCCATCGTTGTAAGAGTCACGACCCCACGAATGGTCGCGAGAGACAACATAAGGGATGAACTTAGCTGGATTCCACGCCTTCTTGAGCTCCATGTCCCAGAGCATCCTGCGCGTCATGTGGACAGGCTTGCCAACCTCATAACCTTCACTCACCACCTTGTTGACATCAACTGCCGGTAACCCAAACCGCGTGTTTCGCTGGTTTTCCCATTCGCTTTCGAATTCCTCGTTCGCCCTAGCGAACGAATGCCTGGTATTTCGTACAGTGTTCATTGGCCCTCTCCTCCTGATCAATGTTTCCACAGCACCACGTTCAATTCAGGCGGTGCCGGGGAGTATCGATAGACATAAGTCATGACACGAAAAATGAAAATGCGAGCTCATGAAGTTTACGGTTAATCAGCATAGGTCAATCAGTCATTCGATTCGCTATTTTCACAAAATCATCAATAGTTGCCTTTAACATCCCAGCCTGATGCTCATCTTTCAGGTGCCCATTTTCGTCAAACGCCTGAAAACCAGAGCCAACGGCAACTTGTGAAGGCACAACAGTCACACCAATATTGCCAAGCATCATCCGCAAGGGTAAAAGTCCGCGTAATCCGCCTAATCTACCTGGGGAGACGGCACCCAAGGCTCCAATTTTACCGTGGAAAGCAATCAGAGACGCTTCCTTTTCTTCATGTGGGCGTGAGATCCAGTCCAATGTGTTCTTCAAAAGTGGGGGCATGGAACTATTATATTCTGGTGAGGCAATGAAGAAACCATCGTGTTTTACAAAAAGCCGTTTGAGTTTTTTGGCGTTTTCCGGAATACCGTCTTGTGCTTCAACGTCACCGTCATATAGCGGCATTTCAAAGTCTTTCAAATCTATGTGTGTAACTTCTGCGCCAGCATCCCGTGCCATATCGGCGGCTAGCATTGCGAGTTTTTTGTTCATGGACTCTTTACGCGCACTTCCTGCAAAAAACAGTAATTTAGCCATCATTCTGTCCTCAATATTGCGAATAAAAATTACGGCCAATTGAATTTTTTTCAAAGACCTCCACTTCCAGGGCGCCGTGTAGTTCTTGAGCCTTATCCATCATCAACTTGCCAATTTTCTTCCTTTGATGTTCTGGCTGAAGAAATATTGCACCAATCTCATTACCCATTAACGCTATGAACCCAGCAACTTGATTGTCAACTTCCGTGACCCACGTATCGGCGTCGGGTAAATATAATTCTAAAATATCCTTCCCTTCTTGTGCCTGAAACTTTTCTGGTAGTAAAGGGTGTGTGATCTTTGATGCATTTTCCCAAGCGGACATAACATCTTTTAAGTCAGCATCTTCATGCTGACGAATGATTCGTTCGATTACAATTTCTCCTGAATACAAAATAAATGTAGTATCTACCAGCATTCAACCTATATTGTCCGCTTCGGGCCGGTGGCGGACCGTTATTTGAAAAATCTGCCTGATTTCTCGCCATAAAAAATGTACCATAGCTGCACGCTATAGCCCCCGTTCCTGCACGTCAATCAGTTCGTCTCCCGTATCGAAAGAGATACGATCGTGTATCCGTTTTGATACTTTGCCGTTCGCGGTTCATAGATAGATAGCACCTTCCTTTCCCGCCAACCTTCCTGTTTCTTTACATCCATCAAGCAGTTGGCAAAATGGCAGTGGTTCAGTTCGAACGATTTCTTAAATGGCACTCAGGTTGCTCTCACATGAACCAAGAGCAGCAAGAGGACGACTCAGGAGTAAGTAGGAGGAGGAGGAGGACGTCATCATGGACTGGACTTTATGGATTCGCGAAGTTCTTACAGTGTTTTTGGGTATCCTCTCCTCTCATCTTATTTGGAAATAACGGCACTCTTTCCATCGCAAGGGGAAGCACCAGCATCGATTACTTGAGAAAGGCTTTGTCCCTGATGCCTTCCGGCACCTTCCTCAATCTTGCCATTAAAACGGTCCAAGGGTTGTGTGATTAGGAATTCGCCATGCACTGGTTCATCGGTGGCACTATCGAACTCGGGCAGAAGCGCGAACAGATATCTTTAACTATATTGAACGGTTTTATAATCGGCAGGGTCGGCATTCCTACTCCAAGGGGTTGGCGCCGGGGGTATATACCGAACAGATTTCAGAAACTCTTAACTAATCCGTCCACAAAACCCAGGGAAGACCACATTATTCGTTAAGGTTAATACCACCACCAACAAAGGAGTATCTCCATGAAGATATTTAACAAAGTAAAACTAATGAATTGGGTAAAGATGGCTGGAATATTGCTGATTTTGGGCCTTATTTTCTCGTGTCAAAAGAACCCCGTAAGCACCACCCCTTCTGAAACCTTAGAAGCTCATCTCGGTTCACCACTATCTGAGAGTACTATCGATAACGAGGACAATCCACCAAAAAACCCTATCGAAGAAGAACAAGAGTTGGCTGACTTTGTCCGTGACAAGACTGGGTCTATTGCTGAGCCAGAGGGGTTGTCAAAATCTTTCGCCGCCACCTGTAAGATTGATTTCAATTCTTCCTCTTCCCTCAGCTGGATGGTAAACCAAGCCTTTAGCACTTTTGCGACTTGGCCTTATTACATACACGGCTGCCCTTCTTATTGGATTTACTCTAAACCCTTGAACCTTGATCATTTTCACCTAGTATCCCAAGCACCGAATCAATGCTATGGAACTTCACCAAAATGGGGTACGAACGTAAATGGTTCCTGTGTCAATCAGTCAGATGCCAAATACTGGAGCCGAATCGCCACAAACATGGGTAGCAATTCTGGCGTTGAATTTTACGCCAAATCGAAGTCCAGCGGTTCGTCCAAGAACGTTACTCTCAAGAGGTTGCGGGTCAAATCAGGTACAGTACGGGTTGTTGTCTATCGAACCGATATTGGAAAATGGTGGCAATGGAAAAACCTTGGTGTGGGAACATGGAAGTGGAGCACAAACAACACCAACCTTTCAAAAGTCAGAATCTATGACACAAATAAAAATGGCACAGTTACCTTTGATGATTTAGAACTTACTTTCTAAGCGGTGAACAGTCTAAATATTAACTTAAATCCTTAAATTAATAGCTGGGTATTTATTAATCTCGTGCTAGCGTAAATATACCCAGCTATCCCATAACCAGGTAGTGATGTACTGCGGGTTTTTGTGTTTTTTAATATTTCGTCTATCACTCAGGTTTTGCTTTCGTGAAGCCTTAAGTGTTCATTCTCTAGTTTGAACGATGCCTTTTTTGGCGTTTATGTTAAAACCTGGGCCAAAAGCAGACGGTTAACTGACAGCTCTACGATGACGCTCAACGAAATGAATCAGTAGACTTCCCCAAAATGGATGTGGATTCCGCAATGCCGTCTATACTCACGCTATACAGCAGAATATCGTATTCGGTTACAGTAGGATAAACGAAGAAAAGAGTCCAGCCAGAATTCCAGAAACAGGTTTAAAAGAATTTGACACGAATGGGATGCTGGCGTGGATGACCTAGGGTATTAATTTAATTGGTAGGTAGGGTAGCGGTCTCGCCTACAGGCCGTTGCTTAAGAGTCATTGGTTTGATTTGTTACGGAATGCAGGGCCTTAGCCGGGCGATGGGAACATGGAGTAGGGCTGAAAAGAATTATTTTATGGAAGGTACTCCGAGATCTTTGCAGATCTTCTTTGCGAGTTGGTCACTGATTTCCTTATGTCTTGGGACAGCCGACCGTTTATTGAGTTGAGGATTATGCCACCAGGAATGCCGACCACCTTCCCTCAACAGCTCACATTTGTTTCCTCGAATATGACGAACCAGTTCCTCCCGTTTCATACTCCAATAGGCTCTTCTTCGAAATTGGAGCCAGCCGCTCCCAGGGCTTCCTGTCGATTAAACTCTAACGCTTCCTTTAGAGTGATCTTGAGGGTTGCAAGTAATTCCTCACGGGTGCTCTCTTGGCAGTTGACGCCAGGAATTTCTTCGATCCACCCGATCCACCATTCAGCCTCTTTTTTAATCACAGCCGTATATGCTTGATTCATGATTCGTCTCCTTGTCATACAGGAAGCAACGTTCCGAAGAATTTTAGCGTTGAATATTATGTCTATCAAAGAGGAATCGCCTTCATTTTGTCAATTATTAATTGACGAATCTTCACTATTCAGGTGTGTCGACCGAGGAAGCATGCCGTCTATCTGATGCCTGGCGTTCGAGGCGAATTCTTGCCTCGGCAACATTCATGTAACTCAAAATGCCTACCGGTCGGGACTGATGATCCAGCACCGGGGCCTGTTTCACATCTTTCATGTACAATACCCGTAAGGCTTCGCGCACGGTCTGACCTTCACGGAGCGTGGCGATCTCATGTTTGGCGATCGTGTTGACGGACTCCCCGAAATCATGTTCATGGGTCATGGCCCGATAGATATCCGTCTTTGTCAGAAGGCCGGTCATTTTTCCATCCGCATCCACGATGGGCAACAGGGTCTGCGAACAATTCCCAAAAGCCAGGATCGCCTCATTGATCGTGGCGGTTTTCTGAAGATACCGTGCGGACTGTTTCATCACCGCTTCGACAGGAGAGGAGAGTAGTTCTTTCGTCCACCGTGCTTCGCCCAATACGTCTTCTTGTGGTCCCCGTTGCGCCGTGTAGCGGAGAATGCTACTGAGACTTTGGAAGCTCCCGACGAACGCCTTGAACTCCTTAGAATTAAATACCATGAGCGTGGCGGCCGATTTGGCAGTCACCGTGACGCGCCGCACCATACCATATAAAAATGAACCCTCTCCAAAATGATCTCCCGGAATTAATTCGTCACGCCACAGCACTTCCCCGTTCTCATGGTATCGGACGGCTTCCAGGGATCCTTCTTCAACAATATAGAAGGCCGAGCCGTGTTCCCCCTGGTGAAAAATCACATCGCCCGGCTCCACATGCATTCGCGCGATTTTTTGTGTTTTTTTCAGGTCCAGATAATTCAGATCCGGCGGGAAAAAGAGTTCAAAGGTCCAATCGACCATGACCCGCAGCTTGCGGTCGAGTCCGGGCAATTTCAACAAATGAATCGTTCTGGTCAACCACCATGCCAGAAAACCACTAAACTGAAAACCAAAGATCGAGCAGACGCCCTTATGATGTCCGATCGTCGCCATCTGCCCCAGCGTTTTGTGCCTGAATGGTCGAAGGATATGGCCAGAGGCCGATAGGGCGATGTTCTCCGCCGCATGCCGGCCAAGTTGTATGGCGAATTGTGCCGTCGGCGGACATTGATTTCCATATCCATCGGGGTTTGCCGCTCCATCACCGATGCCCCAGACATGGGTATAACTTTTGAGGCGCAGAAACTCATCGGTGATGAGCCATCCCTTGGCATACTCCGCTGACAATTCAGTGAGGACCGGATTGGGGGCGTTGCCAATCGTACAAATCGGGTTATGGGATTCGAGGCGGGTGCCATCATTTAAACGGATATAACCTGCGCTGACAGAGGATGCCCGTTGGTTCAGCAATACCGTCATTCCACGTGATTCGAGAGACTGTTGAGCGAAACGTCCCAGATTTTCGCCCAGTTCCGGGAGTAAATGCGGTCCGGAATGCACCAGGGTGACTCTCAGCTCCGACGGGTCAAATGCGGGATAAAATCGTCTGGCATCTTGTAACAAATCAAGAATTTCACCAGCGGTTTCGACACCGCTATATCCACCACCGACGACCACGAAATGGAGAAGAGATCGCCGAATATCCGGGTTCGGTTCAAGATCCGCCTCTTCAAGGCGCTTAATAATGTGTTCCCGAATTCCCAGCGCATCAGCCAGTGTTTTTAAAAATAATCCGTGCTCCATCATGCCCGGTATCGCACGGAGATTGATGCTGCTTCCCAACGCAATGACCAGGTGCTCCGCTTCGATGGGGTCGAGTCTCATCCCCTCATTGGCATGGAATTCGACTCGTCGATGCTGAAGATCGATGGTCGTGACTTCGGCACGTTGCACCATGCAACGTCGCAACGCCAATCGAATAGGATTCATGACATGGCGCGGTTCGATTCCTGCTCCGATCACTTCCGAAAGAAAGGGTTGATAGACGAAATAATTTTCTGCACTGACCAGAAGGACGCGTTTGGCCGTGTCTTTCCCCCAAAGTTTTTCGAGTCGACGGGCGCAGGCCAGACCCGCAAAGCCTCCCCCCAGAATGACGACTTCCCATTTGTTTAGCATAGGTTTAATGCCTTTTTCCCATCGTTCAGAGGTAGAGATGACAGCGGGGTGATGAGCAGGAAGCCGCCTCATCACGGATTGAATGGCTTCCGATCAAATTACTCCCGATTTTATCATGCTTTTTACACCCAATTCTCCTTTGAAAGAACTAGGAGATTCCCTGGTTTTTCATGTGTAGGACCCTGTGATCACCATCATCCGTCCGTGTAGACCGTTTACAAAGGGGATTCGACCTCCGCTTGCCCGGCCTTTGCCGAAACAGCTAGATTTTCTCAATGATGCCTGTTTTGATGGTACACGGACAAACGAGCGCTACGTCAAAGGGGAAGAGACCGGACAACGCCTTGAGTCTGGCTTCTCGTCTGCCGGTTTTGTTGCCGCTGGAATAGGCCATTCACGACCATACCGACGGAAAGGAAATGTGGCATGTCGATTGAACTCAATCACACCATCGTCCCGGCGCATGACAAAGTGGCCTCGGCAAAATTCTATGGAAAAATTTTGGGACTTGTGTTTGATGAAGGAGAAGTCGGCTATTTCGCGCCGTTACGGATCAATGAGTCGCTGACGTTTGATTTTGATGATGATGAGGTCGACCCCTTCGACACCCATCATTATGCATTCAAGGTGGGTGAAGAGGATTTCGACCGAATCTTCAGTCGAATTCAGGCTGAAGGCATCCCCTATGGGAGCGGGCCGACAGGGCGGGAGGATATGACCATCAACCACCGGGGTGGGGGACGCGGCGTGTACTTTTGTGACCCGAATGGGCACGTTCTTGAACTCCTGACGGTGGGATAGAGAGGCGCTTGACATCGTGAATGCCAGGTGTATACATCGCCAATACAGGTGTGCAGCAGGATGTGTGAGATAAATCGTTCTGGGAGAAAATGATGGAAAATGCTCGTTCAGATGCGCTTGTGCTGTTCGGAGCCACAGGCGATCTCGCGTATAAAAAGATTTTCCCGGCGCTTCAAGCCATGATTCAAGATGGGAAAATCGACGTGCCGATTATCGGTGTCGCCCGAGGTGGCAAGGACGTGGAATATCTCCGGGAGCGAGTCCGGGATAGTCTGGAGAAATTCGGTGGGGGAGTCGATGAAACGGCCTTTGCAAAGCTTTCCGATTTGCTCAGAAATGTTGATGGGGATTATCAGGAGGAAAGCACATTCACTCGCCTCCGTCAGGTCCTGGACACCGCGAAACGCCCCCTCTTTTATTTGGCCATTCCTCCGACTCTGTTTCCCGCTGTGGTGGAAAGTTTAGGAAAGTCAGGTTGTGCCTCTGGCGGCCGGGTCGTCGTGGAAAAACCATTCGGACATGATCTGGCTTCCGCTCAAGATCTCAATCACACCCTGCGTGGCGTCTTTGAGGAGTCGGCTATTTTCCGTATCGATCATTATCTCGCAAAGGAATCCATTCGCAATCTTCTCTTTTTTCGTTTTGCCAATTCATTTCTTGAACCCATCTGGAATCGTAACTACGTGGAAAGTGTGCAGATCACGATGGCCGAAAAGTTCGGGGTTGAGGGCCGGGGAAAGTTTTATGAGGAAACCGGTGCGATCCGTGATGTCGTCCAGAATCACCTGCTGCAGGTCGCGGCCAATCTGGCTATGGAGCCTCCGGTCAGTGCGGGGGGAGAAGCTGTCCGCGATGAACGGGTAAAGGCATTCAAGGGCATTCGGCCCCTCACCGGAACATCGTTGGTACGCGGACAGTTTCGAGGCTATCGCGAGGAGCCCGGGGTGAGGCCGGACTCAAAGACCGAAACCTTTGCTTCGATGCAGATTCACATCGATTCGTGGCGTTGGGAAGGTGTGCCCTTTTTTATTCGCACAGGGAAATGCCTGCCGGTGACCGCAACGGAAGTGTTGGTCAGGCTGAAACAACCGCCGCAACGGCTCTTCGACAGCTCACGGTCGGAGTCACCGAATCATATTCGTTTCCGGCTGGGTCCTGATCGGGTGGTGATTGCGTTGGGAGCCCAGGTAAAGCAACCTGGGGAACAAATGACCGGTGAGGATATTGAGCTGTACATGTGCCGCCAAAAAGGGGATGAACAGGGGGCGTATGAACGCCTCATGAGCGATGCCATGGAAGGGGACACGTCCTTGTTTGCGAGGGAAGACGGCGTCGAGGAGGCTTGGCGCATTGTGGACCCGATTGTGAAGATGCCGACTCCCATTTTTGAATATGCGCCGGGGACCTGGGGGCCTAATGAAGCTCAGGCGGCCGTGGCGAATATTGGTGGATGGCATAACCCGACGGAGGAGGAATGAACTGATCTTTCTTATTGTAATCCGTGATGAGTGGGTTAATCTCATGGAAATGGACAGTTGACTCAGGAAATCTTCCGGATGCCTATCGCAATTTGTTCGCAGGGCCATAGAGGTTTTGCTAGAATTCGAATCATGGAACTCTGACAAATGGGTGCAGCGAATACGAATATGGTAAACCTTCCCCTGGCACCCACCACACTCTCCTTGTGGCGAAGACTTGCGCCATTGTAGACGGTCTGCCCGTGGCCGCCGAACACGTACTTCCCATCCGATGAATAAGCCTGAAGGACCTTCCGTCGCACGTACCGCATCCCCACCATTGCCGGTGAGCTTCCGGCAGGCCGTGGCCTTCTGGCTCAAACTCGGGTTCATCAGCTTTGGCGGGCCTGCCGGTCAGATTGCTATCATGCACCAGGAACTGGTCGAGCGCAGACGCTGGATTTCCGAGCGGCGGTTCCTCCACGCGCTGAACTATTGCATGGTCCTACCAGGCCCGGAAGCCCAGCAACTGGCCACCTATATCGGCTGGCTGATGCATCGAACATGGGGCGGAATCGTGGCCGGTGCGTTATTCGTCTTGCCGTCACTTCTCATTCTGATCGTCTTGTCGTGGATCTATATCGCGTTCGGTGACATGCCGCTGGTCGCGGGTCTGTTTTACGGTATCAAGCCCGCCGTGACGGCCATTGTGGGGCAAGCCGCTCAGAGGATCGGTTCCCGGGCGCTCAAGAACAACGTGCTGTGGGTCATTGCCGCCGCTTCCTTTATTGCAATCTTTGCACTCAATGTGCCGTTTCCGGCGATCATTGTCGTTGCTGCCCTTATCGGATACTTCGGCGGTCGGACCGCACCTGACACGTTCAGGGCCGGTGGCAGCCACGCTAAAGCCGACATGTCGCTTGGCCCGACACTTGTCGATGACCACACTCCGACACCCGAGCATGCCTGCTTTCGTTGGAACAAATTACTCAAGGTGGCTGTCATCGGAAGTTTCCTGTGGGCTGTCCCGATGGCGTTGCTGATGGCCACTGTTGGCTGGCAGCACACGCTGACACAAATGGGCTGGTTCTTCACCAAAGCGGCCCTGGTAACTTTCGGCGGGGCGTACGCTGTGTTGCCATATGTCTATCAGGGCGCGGTGGGACATTATGGTTGGCTCACGCCCACGCAAATGATCGATGGCTTGGCGCTCGGTGAAACCACTCCGGGGCCACTCATCATGGTCGTAGCCTTTGTCGGGTTCGTTGGCGGGTACATGAAAGTTCTCTTCGGTCCCGAGTCCATGTTCCTCGCCGGGGCGGTTGCGGCAACCGTGGTGACGTGGTTTACCTTCCTTCCCTCATTTCTGTTCATTCTAGTGGGAGGCCCCCTGGTCGAATTGACCCACGGCGACATCACGTTCACGGCACCGCTCACCGCCATCACGGCCGCCGTTGTGGGGGTCATCCTCAATCTGGCGCTGTTCTTCGGCTACCACGTTCTCTGGCCGCAAGGTTTCGCCGGCGTCTTCGACTGGGTATCAGCATTGATCGCGCTGGTCGCCGCAGTAGCCCTCTTCGGCTACCGGCGGAATGTCATCGAGGTCATCGCCGCCTGCGCGTTGATGGGGCTGATCCTAAAAACCTTCATCCTGGGACTGTAGACGTCCTCCCAGTGTCTCTTCTTGGCCATTCGTCAACTTCTTCTAATATACGATGATGCGGTCCGCAGACTGAAAAAGTTCGACCATCCGATTCAAGGCGATCGGGGTGACTCCAGGGTCGACGTCATCAAGGTCGATATTATACAGGAGCATCATGGTTTGATTGCCATACATATTGACGCCCAGTTTTTTCAGGAAGGCAAAGTATTCTCCATACTGATAAGGAATCTCTTCCAGCGACACCCCCATTTGTTCAGACAGGCTGACCCGCTCGCGTTCCGGTAGCCTGGCCCGATCGAGAGCGGTCGTGTCTGAATGCACCAGACGCCCGAACCATTCAAATCCCTTGGTGACGGAGGTGACGGCACTGGCATCCACTAGAATCGTAACCTGGTGCCCGGCTTTCACCAGAGCCCAGGCAACATTTGGAACGGCACAAATCTGGGCATCATCCTCGGCCAGAGACGTTTTCATATGAATGAGAAAATGTTGAGGTTGAATTTGCTCAGCCTCAACGGCCCTATTTCCTGTGAGAAGGGTCAAGAAGACGACGCACAGTCCCAGTCCACATTTCATATTTGTCATACACACCCTCCTTCGTGATCGTTTCAAGGCGTGGGTTTACGTGTCCAAATGCTGTGTCTGCTGAGGCGGACAAGACACGGTTCCATAGGAACAAAAGACGCAACAATCTCCTGCCTTGGGTGTGAGAATCATCCCGCATTTCCGGCACGCATACCTCACTTGGCAGGAATCAAGTGACATGGTTTCGGTCTTTTGAAAACCGCATTGCGGACAGCGTATGACGGATTGTCGTTGTGCGCGTACTCCCATTGGTAAATCTCCAAATTTTCTGCATGACGGTTCGTGCCATCCCATTCTTCATTCCACAGAGTTAGTCGAATTCATGAAAATTTTTATACTTGATAAGACCAGTTTCCTCCTTCCTGATTTCCATGGTACAACCTGTAGCAACTACAGATGCAAGAAGGTGTCTCAAGGAGCGAGGGAGCATGGATACCATTGGAGTCCTGTCCAAAAAGACTAGGTGCCACATCGAGACCATCCGCTATTACGAGCGTATTGGGTTGCTGTCGAAACCACCGAGAACCGAAGGCGGACACCGTCTCTATGGCAAGGACCAACGCAAACGGTTGGTCTTTATCCGTCGCAGCCGGGAACTGGGTTTTTCGCTTGAGGAGATTCGCACGCTGTTCAGGCTGGTTGACGGCGAGCGGTACACGTGTCAGGAAGTGAAGGGGGTGACGGAGCAACATCTCAGGGATGTCAGTAAGAAAATCGCAGATCTGCGAAGGCTTCAAAAAATACTTCGTTCGATTTCCTCCCAATGCGAAGGAGGCTTGGTTCCGGACTGTCCTATTATTGAATCGCTGTTTGCAGAACAGCAACGAATCACACAGTGAAAGACAGGCAAGAAAATACGCGTTCCCTGAGCTTCTTGATCACTCTGGCGCAATCGTTCCCATGATAGTCAAGACTTTAAAGACCCTTGGACAAAAACCGAAAGCCGAAATTCGCGTCTATCGGCTCGTGTTACGTGACAAAAGGCCCCCACGTCTTCCTAAGGCATTGTTGGGGTTGGCCCTCGTTTCAAATGACAAAGGGAAGAAACACCTATCATCAGACAATTGGAGTTAGGCGAAACACGGAAAATCACAGCATGTAGAGCTTCCCTATTTGAGTTAGCCCTTAACCTGGCCGACATCTTTTCATAAATATTGACGCGGCATAGGTCACATGATAGCGTGAAAGGTGTTGCTTGGGTTCGAAAGCTGGACAGGTCCATTTTTGGAAGATCAAGGATGATGGTCGTATGAAAGTATGGATTTCCCTTATTTTATTTGGGATTTTTAGTCTCCCTTTTCTTCATGACCATCGCATCCAACTGGCAGAAGCTGGCTATGGATCCCAGGATTTTGAACAGCCAGGGCTGGTTCGGCATGTTCATCTGGCTGAGAATTCTACTCACTTTCCCAATACAGCTTCTAATGAGCACCAGAGACAGGACCCAGGGCCATTTCTTGAGCATGTTTCCCTCATCACGCTGACCTCAGGTTCGAGCACCAACCTTTTCACCAGCTTGCCCATACTCGATGCCTCGCCCAATGACCCACTGT
>BQIW01000098.1 GCA_021604105.1 Nitrospirales bacterium
CTTTGACCCTGTTTGCAATGGGAAGTGAGGCCTGGGTGTTGGTTCCTGTGACAACGATCGCGTTCCTTTTTAGGTGGTTGATTCCGGAAAAGGAGTTGGCGGTGGAAATGTTTAAATTGTTTTAGAATCGGTCAAAATGAAAAATTTCCGCATCTCCAGCCTCGTTTCTTCCTGAGTGGTCGTATTCAATCTTTCTTACTTGGAATCCTTCTTCTGCCGGCCCGTTCTAATTTATGAGGCTTCATGGTAGCGGTTCACGGTTTCAGCCTCGGCAGGGTATGGAGTGTCATGGCCAGATGACCAGGGTGCCAAAATTTTTTCTAGGTCTCATGTGATTTTTTCACCACAGGACGGGTCACCGCGCAGGTAAATTCCTGGCCTTGAAAATTGAGGAGATACACTGAAATCTCAATAGGGAACTCCTGGCCATTTTTGTTGCGGTGGATCGATGGGTAGGATAAAGTTTGACCCTTTCGCAAGCTTTCCAGGAATTGTTGGAATTTTTCATGGTTATGGTAGGGGGCAATGTCGGGAATTCGAAGGGTTTTGAGTTCTTCCTGGGTATATCCTAGGGCGTCACAAGCCGCCTGATTAGCAAAACGTAAGCGTTTATCCGAATCCGCCACTATGATTCCATTAGGTACATGATCGAAAGCGAATTGCATCAGTTGAGCGTACTCTGCCAGCTGTTCATATGCGGTGAGGTTCAACGGATGTTGCGTTGTCTCATCAGGGGAAGCCCCGGTTGAGCTTGGTTGGAGAAGAGAAGGATAGGTAGATATTGGATGGGTGGGTGCGGAAGAGCCCTGCCACCCGGCGATTGCGAGATTTCGTGCCAAACAGGCTCGATGAATTGCGGATTTAACATCCTGCCGTTGGTACGGTTTGGTGAGGTAGGCAAAGGCTTTCTCGAGAATGTCCGGATTGGCAGTCCTTCGTAATGAGGTAAAGGCGGTCAAGAGGATAACGGGCAGGTGTGGATGCGTTTGAGAGAGTTCGTTGAGGATCTCAATGCCATCCCGATCTGGAAGGCCGACATCGAGGAGAACGACATCATACGGGGAGGTCGCACTTTTTTGGAGAGCCGCCCTTCCGGTCTCTACAGAATCCACCTCAAAACCTTCCTGGCGAAGGTAATCAGAGAGGGCAAGAAGAATGTCGGTGTCGTCATCCACGAGCAAAATTCGCGCCTTCGTGGACAAGGTTGACATATTACCTTTCTTTGCGGGCGATCAAGAGGTTTGTAAAACTTTGCAAGACATGGTTACCGAGAAATGTTCCTCTAACAACTCAAAAAAGGTTCTGCAATTTGCAGGCTTACGTAAATGCTTGTTTTTCGAAGAAAGAGGGAACTGTTAAAATTAAAAATGTATCTGTTTAGATAACGGTTATATCTAAACGGATACATGTATGACAGGTCACATGGGTGATTCTTAGGAGGGTGTGGTCGAGGGTATTAAGGGGAAGATAACACAGAAGCGACTACCCTCTCCGGGTGTACTTTCCACCCAAATCGATCCCCCGTGCAGCTCGACTAAACTCTTGGTAATAGCCAGGCCGAGGCCGGCTCCCCGATTTTTCATTTCAGAAGATTGCCCACGGTAAAACCGTTCAAAAATCGTTTGTTGTTCATCGAGAGGAATGCCGCAGCCGTTATCAATGACGCATGTTTGCACCATGCCGTCGTCCCGCTGGTTTACGTCTACTGTCACGGTTCCGGGAGATTCTGTAAATTTGAGGGCGTTGTTGATGAGGTTGGTGAAAATCTGAATAAGTTTATCACGATCGCCCTGGATGAATCCGATGGGATCGGAAACATGGGCTTCGAGAGTGAGAGAACGTTCCTGCGCGATAGATTGCAAGGATTCTACAACCTCTCTAGCGAGGCTGCCCATGTTGATGGCGCTATGATGCAGGTCCATGCGGCCTGCTTCGATGCGGGAAAGGTCCAAGAGATCATTAATCATCCGAGTGAGTCGTTCAATGTTGTATTTCATTCGCTCGAGATAGAATGATTGTCGGTCATTCAGGGTACCGACCAAGCCATCCAACATGTTCTCCACCAACCCTTTGATCGAGGTCATCGGGGTTCGAAGTTCATGTGAGACAATCGAGACGAAGGAGGATTTCAACCGGTCTAATTCCTGAAGACGTTCATTGGCGGACTGCAGATCTTGCGTGCGTTCTTTGACTCGTTCTTCGAGAGTTTGAGCGAGATTTTCGACTTCCTCATAGGTTTGTGCGTTGTCGATGGCCACTGCCACATGACTGGCTATGGTCAAAAGCAAATCCAGATCTTCCTGCGTGCAGCGTTGATTCCCCCGATCGGCTCCCAGATATCCCAGAACACGTTGATGACTCAGCAGCGGGGCGCACACAAAAGAGACCACTCCCATTTGTCGGCAGATAGGAAGGATGAGAGGGCTCATCTGATGGGCTATTTCCTCCAGATCGTATGCCAAGACCGAACGTCCATGGTGCATAAGGGTTTCATCTATACTTCCTGGAGAAATGGGAAATTCAAGGTGTCGGATTTGCTGCTCTAATTCCAGAGGCACCCCTGACACATCGGAGACCCTGGCCTTTGTGCCTGCGGGGTTCTGGAGAACCAGAATCATGCGTTGGAATCCCAGGTTTTTTCGAAGAAGCTTCAGAACGGTGGAAAACAGCTTTTGGACGTCTAGGGTCGAGGTGATTACAATTCCGGTTTGGTGCAAGGTACTGAGTTGCGTGACTTGCTTCGTGATGGTGTGAACATAATGAGAGATGGCTTCTTCCCGTTGTTGGAGGGCTCGTGCCATTCGATTGATGCTGGTGGTGAGTTGTCCCACTTCATCCTGGGTGTCTGGATCGACCGTCACGGACAAATCTCCTTCAGCAATTTTTTGAGAGGCAACAGCCAAATGCTGAAGTGGCGTGACGATGCGATTGGCTAACAGAATGGTGAGAAGAATGCCCACGAGGATGATTCCCACGGTGAGGAGCCCGATGTGCCATACCGTTTGATTGAGTGATTGTTGCATGTGTGTGGTGGTGAGCCCGATTTGGATAATGCCGATGATGGCGGACGGGTTGGTGGAAACCGAGCGACTGTCTTGAAGGGTTTCTGACGACAGTAGTTCAATCGTCGAGAGTCGTCTATCTTGACGATAGACTGGAAGAGCCAAATCATAAATGGTTTCTGATCCGATTCTGAATTTTTCTGCGCCCTTTCGTTCTGCAGACCTCTCAGAAAGAAGTCCTTCCTTGAGGGGTGAAGTATGTAATACCGTCACAAGTGGTTCAATTTTGGGATTTTGGGGTGTTGGTGTGAGCAGTTCTTCCGTGAGGGTATCATCCGGGAATATGGGCCGCGTTTCGTCACGCGTCAGCTTTGTGGTATCCACTAATTTTCCTTTGGATTTTCCGACTAACACGTGACCGTCCTGATCTCGTGCGATGGCATAAATAACTTCTGGTGCCGACAACGCGCCATCCAGCATTGTCTCCAGATAGTGCGTATCTTGAATAATGAGTCGATTGACGCTGACTTTGTTCAGGGTTTTAACTAGAATCGTGCCCGTTTTGAGTAGCGCGCCTTTCATGACTTCAGCTTCTTGTTGAATGAGGTATCCGCTGAGACTAGAGCAGGCAAGAACGATGACCAAACTGACAAACAACGAAAATTTTGCTCGTAATGAGAGAAAGCCATGCGGTATTGGGGTGGGGTCCGTTCGGAAAGGCGGTGAGGGTTGGGGGACCTGGGGCCTAAAATCGCTCATCAAATTTTCTCAGGACGTCTGGAGTGAGAGGGAAGCCCAAATACCTTGCGGACTTCTGATTGATAGATTGATGAACAGGTTCAGGAGGGATGATCGTTCCCAAGACAGAAGAAGACGTTTGCCTGATTATCTGTTCAGTAAGCTGAGCTGCCTGGGTTCCGATGTCCGCATAATGGAAATATGTGCCGATAAGCGCACCGCTACGCACTAATGCTGCAGAAAAACCTACGACGGGAATATTGGCCTCCAAGGCCGTACTCATCAGAAAGTCCAAAGTGTTTTCGGTGAGAGCGGTACTGTCCGGTAATAGCCACAAGGCGTCGATATGATCTTTTAAGGCATGGAGTGCGGCAACGACATCTTGTTCTTGATGTACTTCTTCTGAGACGATCTTGATTCCCAATGCCTCGGCGTCATGGAGAAGTTGTCTGTGCATCCCGTGTGTTTTTTCCGGATCGAAGAGGACTCCGATGCGTGTAACTTTGGGTGCCAACGTGTGGAGAGACTGGAGCGATTGGCGAAACGGGACATTTAGAGAAAGCCCGACCATATTGGTGGTCGGCAAGCCATATTTTTCCGGATCAAGAACCAAACAAAATATGACAGGGATATCCGGAATTTCGAGTTTCGCAGCAAAAGCCGCTTTTAATCCCACGGCCAACACAACCTTTGCTTTGGATGCGCGAATGTGTCGAGCTAGGAGGCGGGCTTTTTCCATGTCCCCCCTGAGGTCAAATACCCTGGTAATTCGAAAAGAGGAAGGGAGGGCAGATGTAAACGCTGAAATGGCTTCAGAATAGGCGCTGATGTCTGCCGACTTTAAGATGGCGACTTCCTGCGCAGAGGTGATAGTGGACAGGTTTAGGAAAATTCCCACACATAAGACCACCCAGACAAGCTTTCTCCAATAGCGCCAATGGGCTGAACGGAGGCAAATAGCCCTCAAATTGTTCATCGTGTCTCAGGGACGGTTATGCGGTTATTGGTTTTATTATAATTGCCAGGAAATGGTTCATAGTTGCTTCATTCGAAAAGCATGAATATGTGGTTACATTGCCGAATGTTTGGACATATCATTTGCTCCTGAATATATTTTCCTCCTTTGTAGGGGAAAGAATCGGGGCTTTCATTTATCACCACTCTGCTGCGATCTCCCTTAAGAAGAGATTCCATTTTTCTGTCAGCGTTTCCCGGATTGAGGCGGAACTGCAACTTTTACCCAGGAGTCTCACTCAAAAATTGGAAAGAAGCAAGGGTAATACCGATAGGAATCTCGTCACATAATGGCGGGAAATTTCTGGCTCAGAAAAGAGTTGGAAAATAGGGAGATGGAGCCCAGGAAGTGTGCAAGAGCGGGTCCGGTCTGGAATGGCCAGTCAGATGGAATGGGAAACTCACTTTAGAGTACTGGAGGAAATTCCACGGCATTCGGCACTATTCGCAAGACCACTCTTGTCTCGAAACGCTGTGGCTGTGAAAACTCTATGGTAAGCGATGCCATTCGAATTCTGAAACAAACTGGGCGGTAAGTGAGCGAATCAATCTGGATTCTGCCGTTTCACGAATTATGGGAGTCTGATAATGCGGTTGCCATCCACAATTGAGGCAGCGGACCACGGTTTCATTCGAAGTTTCTCCACCCTCTTGATTCACCAGGCCTTGGCATTTCGGGCATTGAGCAAGTGTGTCGGAACAATAGACCGGTGGATCGGGTCTGAGGGAATCCAAATGGATGCGAGTATGGCGTCGGCGAATTTTTCTGTGTGTGGGAGCCGGGTTATTCGCGGATGAGGGGGTTATTTGTTGGAGAGTGGATTTCATCATGCGGTTCCCTTTCTCAAGATGTATGCAGTGGTGAGGTACCTTTTAAGTTTTCAGGATTGTTTATTTTCCATTGCCATTACGCGTCTACTGGTGCTACCTAGAGACTCAAGCAAGAGAAGTGCCTGAAGACCCTGAAGAAATCCTAAGAAGAAAATGTCAACAATATATTAAGCCATATGTGGTGCTAACAAACTTCGAAGCACACAGAATGGCAGAGGGGAAGGATGAATAACTTGGTATCTAAATGGATACAGAATGTATCTCATCCGATACACGTAAAGGATGATATCGAAATGTTTGGGAAGTGGCCGGAGGTATGGTGTGTATGGGAAAGCGGAAACGGCCTGGCCTTTTGTCCTACGACGGGTAGGATGATCTGGTTATACCTTTGAGCAGGTGATGCGAAAGAGTTGTTGGTCTTCGAGGCGAAGGGCAATGAGTTCCCGTCCCCACACGCATCCACCGTCGATCGCGAACACGCGTGGACCTTTCACTATTCCTAAGGCCGACCAATGACCAAAAATAATTGTGTCATCTTGTGTCGCTCGATTGGGAACTTGAAACCATGGCATATACCCCGGAGGGGCGTCGTCTGGATGACCCTTAAACGAGAATTCAGGAATACCTTCTTGGGAACAGACCCGGAGGCGTGTCAAAACATTGGAGGTGAGGCCTAATCGTTCGTCAAGGCTTAAATGAGGAGAAGGCACGATGGCCTTTCGAAAATAGATTGCCGGTAGATGCTGGTGAAAATTTTTATCCTGCAAGGCTTCCTCTACCTCACGGGCTAATTCCAGCACTTGAGTAATGGACCAGGATGGTAAGAGGCCGGCATGAACCAGACAATATCCATTTTCGACGTGGACAAGGGGTCGAAATCGCAACCAGGTGAGCAATTCATCCACATCGGGAGCCGAGAGTACCGATTGTAAGGTGTCTTTTCGACTAAGGGTGGTGACCTTGGCCCACACCGCCAGAAGATGTAAGTCATGATTGCCCAACACCGTGATGGCCGAATTCCCTAACTGCTTGATAAGGCGAAGCACTTCAAGGGAATCCGGTCCTCGATTGACTAAGTCTCCGACGAACCAGAGACGATCGGATGTGGGGTTGAAGCGAATCTTTTTCATCAGCCGGTGTAAGGCTTGGACGCATCCCTGTATGTCTCCAATTGCATAAGTAGCCATCGTGAAGGATCCTCGAATGGTAAAAAGAATTTTTAGCTAAATAATTTCCTAGTTTAGCATTTTTCCCCGCGTTGGTGTCCCGGCCTTGCTACAATGAGTCGATGTTTGAAGGAGTCTTTGTATTTCAACCCTCTTCTTGGGAAGACCGGAATTGGGTGAAACTTAGTGGACTGCCATTAGAAGAGGTGTGGCTCACGGTTGATGAGACCGCCACGATATTCGGCTGGTTTGTCAACGCCGGACCCACCAAGCCGGTGCTTCTCTGGTGTCATGGCAATGCCGGTAATATAAGTCATCGGTTAGACAATATCCGTGAACTGTATCGGCGTGGATTATCTGTCTTCATTTTTGATTACCGGGGCTATGGCCGGAGCACGGGCACCCCTTCAGAGCCCGGCATCTATCAGGATGCCCTGGTCGCCTATAATTATGTCTTAAACCAACGTGGGATTGCTTCGAATCGGATTGTATTGTTTGGACGGTCGTTGGGGGCTTGTGTCGCTGGTGAAGTGGCCATTCTCCGGCCATCAGTCGGAGTTATTCTTGAAGGAGCATTTCCATCCATCCAGGCCATGTCGGACCACCATTACTTCGGATTGCCCGCCGGCTGGTTGCTAAATGTGGACTTCAATCTGGCTGAAAAGGTGGCAAAGATCAGGCGTCCGCTATTGGTGATTCATGGAGAAAAGGATTCGATTGTCCCGGTGGTCCTGGGGCGGCAGGTCTATGATGCAGCACATGAGCCTAAACAATGGTTTGTGGTAATGGGTGCGGAACATAATGATCTACCGTTTGTCGGGGGAGCCTCCTATTTTCAAAAAATCACGAGCTTTGTTCAGACGTTGATCTTCAAAGACCATGGGAGCCTCCGTGATTAATGTAGTCCTGCTTGACCACCCTTTCGATCGACGACTACCATCCTCTTTGTCTCGGTTTAAAGGCCGGTGATGTAAAGATTTTTATGGGTTCTGTTGCGTATCTCTACCAAATTAATTGCTCTCCAGGGGGACTCCCCAAGCTGCCCGTGCCCGAGGCATGGATCACCTGCAAAGGGATGGATGGGGACGGGCATCGGAATCGGGCTTTACATGGGGGCCCGGATCGGGCCTTATGCCTATTCTCGATTGAGGTCGTGGAGGCCTTACAAAAAGAGGGACATACAGTTTACGCTGGAGCCTCCGGGGAGAATTTGACCGTGGCGGGACTAAACTGGACACAGCTGAAACCAGGTGACCATCTGAAAATTGGAGAAGAGGTGCAGATCAAACTGACAGGTTATTGTGAACCGTGTCGTCATAATGCGCAATGGTTTGTGAATGGCGACTTCTCCCGGATCTCCCAACGTCAACACCCTGGATGGAGCCGCTTGTATGCTCGAGTTTTGTCCGAAGGACGGGTACGGCAAGGTCATGGTGTATGGGTCGTGACCTTGCCGAAAAGGAATATGAAATGATGAAACGGGTTCTCGAACCGGAAATTATGGATGATCCGGTGCAAGTTCAAGCCTATGCCGAGGCGGATTTTCAAGAAGAAAATCAGGGGTTTGTGGATACCTTTCTTCGACTCTATGAAGACCGTGATGGCCCTCAAGTTGTGGATTTGGGGTGCGGCCCCGGTGATATCGCCATCCGCCTGGCCCGGAATCATTCCACCTGTCGGATTACAGGAATTGATGCCTCCATTCCCATGATCACCTGGGCGGAACAGGCGGTGAAGCAAGCCGGGTTAGCTCATCGAATACAGTTTCTCTCTCAACGGTTTCAAGATGTCAGATTGGCTACGCCAGCTGACGCCGTGATGTCGAACAGTTTGGCCCACCATGTTCCCAATCCGTTACGATTTTGGTATGAGTTAAAAAATTTGATCAAGCCTGGCGGTTTAGTGCTGGTCATGGACCTCCTTCGTCCGGATTCTCCCGAGGAAGCGCAGGCGCTCGTTGACCAGTATGCGGCTCATGAACCGGAGAGATTACGGCAGGATTTCTTTCACTCCTTATTGGCGGCCTTTACGGAGGATGAGGTGGCTGCCCACCTCGCAGAGCTTAATTTAAGCCGCTTGATGGTAGATGTCCCGGATGATCGGCATTGGATCGTGTACGGGCGTGTGTACTGATCTTGAAAGATCTTGACGCTTTAGACCCGTAAGTCTTAAAGTGCCTGTTCGGTTGGGGGATCGTCTAGGGGCAAGACATAAGATTTTGGATCTTAGAACCCAGGTTCGATTCCTGGTCCCCCAGCCAGTCAATTTCCTATCCTTTCAAATACGTCACTCCATTTTCAGATTCTGCTACCAGTTATTCTGCCTCACTGGTCCCGGGTTTGAGCACATTTCTGATAAACATCCTACGTTGATTGCCTCTATTAGAAGCCGAACCTGAGGGGAGCGTACTGCATGGTCGTGGTGCAGTTCTGATACTCAAGAATTATTTTTAATGATAGTCAGATTAACCATTCTCCGGACCAACGACTGAAACATCTACCAGTCGACCACCACGCGCGCGAAACTCTTTTTCAAACCTTTTTGAACGGTTATGTCGTCCGGAGTGAGTATTCAATTTTCAGGGTAGTCCAAGCCCTGAGAACGAAAAAAGGTGTGGCTGCTTCACGGGCAATAACAATTTTATCTGATTCGTTCTGATAAGGTTTGCCTCAGCACGGGAATCTTGCAGTATTGAATCCTCTCAATCTGTTTCACTTGAGCGGATAACATTTGAATGAAAAGAATAGGGGGACTTTTGAGCAGATAGGGGAAGTATTTTCTTCTTGAGGGAGAGGTCCCATCAGCAGCATTTAATCAATCGCCATAGTAGACCGTTGCCTATGGGTGGTCTTTTGACAGCCATCAAGTAGCAAGCCTGTCTGGCCTATAAGCCGATAGCTATGGTGAATCGAATCGAAGTGGCAAAACCAAAAAGTGATTGTTGATTCAAAATTGGTGATTCAATTTGTCTTGGAGG
Organism: Nitrospirales bacterium; assembly: GCA_021604105.1. Lineage (GTDB taxonomy): Bacteria > Nitrospirota > Nitrospiria > Nitrospirales > UBA8639 > Nitrospira_E. The sequence goes on from BQIW01000098.1 coordinate 9,729, forward strand.
GTTTTTCATAGTGTATTGGCGTTATTGACCCCAGGCATAGTGATAAGACAAAAGGACAGGTAATTGGAAAAAATTCATCGGACTGCTAGAGGCATTTACCAAATATCCTGCTGGCATGGCTGGGCATAAATAACGTAAAAAGATATGTTCGCATGGTTAACACGGTTTATTGAGCATCACCCCAACGTTCATCGTTTTGCCCTTTATATTTGGAGGCTGTTCCCTCCACGCGTGGCAGGATTTTTTAAAGGGTTGCTGGCCAGAAGCTGGGTAGTGGGGGCAATAGCCGTCATGATCGACGAAAATTCATCGCCTCCGGAGGTGCTCTTGGTTGAGCACAGTTATCGGCCAAAAGGAGCATGGGGTCTTCCTGGTGGGTCTCTCGAATCGACTCCTGGAGATCCGACCAGACCAAGCAACACTTCATCACCTGACGATGTTATACAGGCAGCTCTTTGTAAGGAAATGTCCGAAGAACTCGGTATCGCCATTAGGGTGAACAGTCTCCTTAGAATTGATGCTATTCCCTATCTTCCAGAAGAACCCGGCCCCTTTCGATTGCACTTTTACTTCCGCTGTGCTCCTCAGGACGGTTTCGCAATCTTCCGTGCGAGGCTAAGTTCCGGCCACATATGCCCCCGCTCTCCCGAGATCAAGCATATACGGTTCGTTCCTTTGCCTAAATTAAGTAACTACGACATATTTTCGACCGATCTGAGATTTTTGAATGAAGATCTTCCAAGGCTTGAGCCTGCCCTTGCTACATTGAAATCGGACTGAATTTTTATATTTCGATTGTGTGAAAATCCTGCGATGGGAATGAGCGGAGGCTGACACTCAGGCAACCTGAAATCTACGACAAACAGCGTATGTTTCCAAAAGAGGGATTATATGCGGTTGGGCAAGTGAACCGAAGGAGTCACATTGGTAACGGCGATGTACGAATAAATTCGAATCTCCATGGGATGTTCCCGACTAAGAGCCCCAGTTATGTTGGAAGAATTTCACGGCAGGAATGATCTGATGCTCGCACCGAATCCTTTAACCCGTTTGGGATTGCTCTTCTTCAGTTCATGCTTGTTTAGACGATTCTCTCTACCTCACCGCACAAAACAAAGATTTATGTGAAGGAGTTTCATCCGTTCTGATACTCCACAGGCCTTTCCTTTTTTGATTCTTGCAAGGAGAGGTCTCGAATAAATCCGGAATAGGACGGATGTGTCCCTGTCGTCCAGGAATTCAAAGAGAGTTCGATGGGGAATTCCTGCCCGCTTTTCCTTAAGCCATGGAGCATGATTGTTTTGCCGATGACGTGAGATTCCCCTGTTTTCTGTAATCGTTTCATGCCATTTGTATGAGCATCCCGATACCGAATGGGCATGATCAGTGTCAGTGGTTTTCCAAACATTTCCTCGGCGGTATATTCAAACATCGATTCAGCAGCCTTATTCCAGGAAATGATGCGGCCGGTGTGATCGGCTAATACAATGGCGTCTATGGCTGCCTGAAAGACAGCTTGAAACCGAATTTCGCTTTCATATAAGGCAAAGCGGGCGCGTTCCATTTTTTTTGCCAGGGAATAAGCCTTAAGTGCTTGACGCACCGTAGTTCTGATTTCAGAACGGTTAATAGGCTTATGGAGATAGGCAAAGGCGCCCTGTTCTTCAAGGGGACCGGTCACATCATCGAGGGTGGTATAACTCGACAAAATAATGATGGGAATACCTGGCACCGCTTTTGTCATCTTCTCCAGAACGAGTAAGCCATCCATGTCAGGGAGTTTGACGTCCAGGATTACTACACTCGGCGAGTGAAGCTTAATGCATTCCAAGGCTGTGCCTCCTGTTGAGGCAACATTGATGTGATGTCCGTCGGCTTCGAGAAGATCTCGTAAAGTCAGGACAATATCTTGTTCATCGTCGACCACGAGAATGGGGGAAGAGGATGCTATAGAGGATGCGTTTGCCATGGCCAAACCTCATGTCTGGGGAAACTGACCCTCAACGCGGATGTTCCTGGGGGCGTATAATGATTGAATAGGCAAACTATGTACCAATAATGGCATACGTGGAATCGTTCAGGCGGTAAGCCTTTGGAAAAAGGGTAATTTTGTGAAAATTCTGTAAGGAAAAGCCACTGTATCAGTGGCTTTCCTATTATAGAAGAATGTTATTTTTATATCTGTTTGGATACACCCATTTATCCAAATGGATACAAAACCTTGATCTGGATACTCACCGAGATGGAAGTTACCGGCGACTATCCTGGTGACGTTTCGATCCGTTTCTTTTAATAGCTCAATTATCTGTCTCCGAGGCCCAACAATCGTTCTCTACCCGACGTAAAATTGTAAAAACTACTGACCCTATTCGGTATGGAGACCGGAACCGGCGCTTTTGCCATGTATGACAGAACCGTAAAAATGTTCGTACTCATATCTTCTGGAAGTAGGATATGTAGGGGAGTGGTTCTAGGAAGCCTGTGCAGGTCCAGGGATTTTCCGCGAAATGGTTTGGACCAAGGAGTCAACAAGCTCAGGTTTGGCCTCGATGTGGTGTGGCTTGAGTTCATTCATTGGTTGTGGCACTCTCCATTGTTGCTAAACAAGAATTAGGTTATGTTCATGCGGTAATTGGGTATGTGGCTATTTGCTTGTAAGAAAGCCTGGGATAATGCGCCCAGCTCTCTTTCCTCGGGCCATATACTGATTTCTCATCCACTCATTTCCATGAATGTTTAATCGCTGGAGGATATGGTGAATTGGGAATGAACATGGTTATCCCCATCCAGGAACGGTTAATTGTCGCACTTGATGTTTCCTCCGTAGGGGAAGCCCGTCGATATGTGAAGGATTTAGAAGGAGTTGCCTGGTTTTATAAAATTGGCCTGGAATTATTTCTGGCGGTTAATGCGGATTTTATTAAGGAATTACGGGCACAAAATTGTCGGATCTTTTTAGATCTGAAGATGAATGATATAGATGAAACCGTGCGTCGAGCCGTGAATCTGGCGGTTGATCTTGATGTTGATTTCCTTACCATATTTGGGAATCATGCCACAGCCAAGGCTGCAGTGCGTGGCAGGGGGGAGCGGCCTATGAAAATTCTGACCGTTCCGCTCCTTTCGAGTTGGGGGGAAAAGGATCTTCAAGACCTGGGGATGTTAAGTATGCAGCAAGGAGAACCCGCACGTTTTCATTCTCTGGATGACTACGTCTTATGGCGAGCCGATATGGCGATGGCCCAAGGGTGTGATGGTCTGATCGCCTCAGGAAAATATGTTGAAATCCTGAGAGAACGGTTTGGTCAAGATGCGATCATTGTCTCTCCAGGTGTGAGACCGGCGGGGCAGCACACCCATGAACATCAACGTTCGTTAACTCCATATGACGCCATTCGTGCCGGGGCGGATTATTTAGTCGTTGGGCGACCTATTCGCGATGCGGACAATCGGCGGAAAATGGCTGAAAGGATTCAAGAGGAAATTGCCCTAGCGGCCAAAGCTGGTCCATCCGAAGAGCGGACATTGGCTGGGGACAATAGCTGGCCTCACCCCCATGGGTCTTAATGAGCCAAAGCGGCCCTTCATAAAAGTTCCTGCACGTTTTTCCCTTTCCTTATTTTCGGAGCGTTGTCTACCCTTTTTCAGGGTCCCTTTTGTTTCTGGGTTGCTTGCCTCGCTCCCTGTATGGCCAACTGTTGATGGGTATTCACTCCCCTTAAGTGATGACGACTGTATTATGACGTATTGGGACACCGGAAGGTGAGGCACCGTCTTTCCGAATATCACTGTGGAGCGATTGGGATAGCCGCTGGACCTCTCTTCAATAATCACTTTCCCCAGAAATTTCTCTACTTCCTGTTGAGGAACAGGGGCGTGACCATTCATGCCGGGATTGTTATGATGTGGCCGGATGATGGGGAAATACTGTGGATTGGTCTCCGGAAAGGCACCAAGTGCGATCAATCCCGTGAGTGAAGGCAACATTCTGTTTCGTCGAAGTGAAGTAGGGTGCGACGGAGCAGCCGGAACAGAGGTGGAAATTCAAGGGAATCTTGGCTTGGAAATTTCAGGTGCAAACATTTCCAAGGAAGAATTCTTCCAATAAGCCTTTGAAGACATTCTGAGGGTTACGCACACAGTTCTGGACGGTAGAACTAGGAGAGGGATATATGACGATGCGAAGGGAATGGTTGCGAATCCTCATTGTGCAAGACCGTCCTGACCAATTAGAAACCCTCGTCAAGGTTCTAGGGGAAGAAAGCTACCAGGTGATAGGGGCCAGGACGGCCACAGAAGCTTTGGAATATGCGAAAAGTGAAAGCTTTGCGGTTGCAATGATCGATGTGCAGACGCCGGATGCCTCCGAAGTCTCATTGCTTTCTCTTCTCAAGGCGAAGAATGCAGAAATTCAGATGATCTTGAGCCCTGCCTTTGCCAGCCTGGATTCAGTTAAAGGTATCATCAGTGAGCGGGCCGTAGCCTACCTTAAGCCGAAAGAGTCCCCATCGGAATTGCTGGATACTCTCCGTCGAACATTTCGTGATCAACTGACGGAATACACGAAGGAACTGGAGATCGCACTGGCAGAGCGGGATGAACGGTTTCGGCAACTTGTGGACCATATTAAAGAAGTTTTTTGGGTCTTCTCCCCCGACCAGTCTGAGGTCTGGTATGTCAGCCCTCAATATGAAACGGTTTGGGGTCGGAGTTGTGCCAGTCTTTTTGAAGATTCTCGAAGTCTATGGAATGCGATTCATCCTCATGATCAACCACGATTTCACGCACACCAATTTGCACCGGAGGTAAATGGGGTCCAGGGAGAATGCCGGATTGTGAGACCGGATAACACCATGCGGTGGGTCCGAATACAAACGGTTCCTATTCGACAGGCTAATGGGAATTTGTTGAGTCTTGCGGGAGTGGCGGAAGATATTACAGAACGGAAGCGTGTGGAGGAGGCGCTGACGAAAACCGAGCGTCAATTTCGACAATCAAGCCGCATGGAAGCCATCGGGACATTGGCAGGGGGTATCGCCCATGATTTCAACAATATTTTAACGGCAATTTTGGGTTACACCGAATTGGCATTGGCCACCGTGCCAAAAGAAAGCCGTACTCAACGAAATCTGCAGGAAGTGCTGACCGCGGGTCACCGAGCCAAGCACCTGGTGCTTCAAATTTTGACATTTAGTCGTCAAGCAGGTCAGGGGAAGAAACCCACACCTTTTCATATGGTCGTCCGGGAAGCCCTAAAACTTTTACGATCCACAATTCCCACGACCATTGAGATCCGTCAAGCATTGAAGACGGAAGCCACCATTTTGGCGGATCCGACCCAAATGCATCAGATCATTATCAACCTATGCACCAACGCTGAATATGCTATGCGGGAACCCGGCGGGATTTTGACCGTTACCCTGGAAGAGGTGGAAGTGACAGAGGAACTCACCAAAGCGATCTCGGGATTACAAATCGGTCCGCATGTCCGGTTGACGGTGGAAGATACCGGTTCGGGTATGACTCCTGAAGTGCTTGAGCGGCTGTTTGACCCTTTCTTTACCACAAAACCGATTGGCGAGGGATCGGGAATGGGGATGGCCGTGGTGCATGGAATTATTACGAGTCACAAAGGAGCCATTGTCGTTGACAGTATTGTGAATAAGGGGACGAAAATCGATGTTTACCTCCCGACCGTTCCGCCCCAGGTTCTTGAGCCTATTGATGATCAAAAAGCCCTTCCGACTGGGAAAGAATCCGTTTTATTTGTGGATGATGAAGAGACGATTGTGCGTCTTGGGAAGGAGCTTCTCACGCAACTGGGATATACCGTGGAAGTGCACACGAATTCAATTGAGGCTTTGAGCGTTTTTAAGCAAAACCCTCTTCGTTTTGATCTCGTGATTACCGATCAAACTATGCCGGGATTGACCGGCGAGGCTCTATCCCGTGAGCTTCTGCGGATTCGCCCGGATCTCCCCATCATTTTATGTACAGGATTCAGTCATGTGATCTCGGCGGAACGAGCGAAGGCATTGGGTATTCAGGGCTATTTAATGAAGCCATTGGCGATTCGGGACCTGGTGCCGATTATTCGCCATGTCCTTGACAAAACATCTTCCTCGTTAGCCGAGTCCTGACCTGCGGGAAAATGAAGGGGGAGGACACGATTCTCTTGGTTTGTGATGGGGCATGAAAAAGTCATTCGAGATGCAGGTCATTCCGGGAAGGCTATTCAAAAATCATGAATCCCGGAAGCGGATAATTTTTTGTTGATGTGGTGCTTGAGAGTCGAGAGGTTGTGAGTTTGGCCCGGACCGTTATTGTAAAATGAATCCAAAGTTGGTCGCACAGTCCGTGATGCGTTGTTACTTGTGGAAGAGGAGGATGATCATCCGGAGTGAGGCGTGGAAAGAGACGAAGTTATGGCAAACATTCTTGTTGTGGATGATGATCGACAGGTTTGTGACCTGTTGAAGCAAGCCTTGGAGGAACAGGGATATACTGTGGACTGTGCCTCAAACGGAGTTGAAGGCATCAAGGAATATCGCAATCACCCTGCCGACCTCATTATTTTAGATATTCTTATGCCAGAAAAAGAGGGGCTTGAGACCATCCTGGATTTGCGGCGTGAATTCCCTCAGGTAAAAATTATTGCCATGTCGGGCGGAAGTGAGCGAGCCAAACTCGATTTGTTGGATCTCGCTCGTCGGTTGGGAGCTCAGCACACCATCGATAAGCCTTTCCAGTTGCACGCCATTTCGAACCTCGTTACCCAAGCTCTTCACGAAAATTAGCCAGGGTTTCCCTGTTTGGATCACGAACGATGCTGTATTTTCGGACTCAACCTGATGCCGTGTTTATTACGTTTGTGAGGGAGGCCCTTGAATATGAGCTTCAAGCTGTGCGGCGTGTCGCCTCTCGCAATGACACAAACGCCTGGGTTGTAGAGTATCCGGCGGTGGGGATGCTGTTTACTCCCTATAGTGCACTCATCACGCTTGAGGAATTGCTGGTTGCCCATGATGAGGCATCCAGGGTCTATCGATTGACCGATTACCATTGGCTTCTCCTATACGAAAGCCTCAAAAATTATTGTCTCTGGCACAACGATCAGGTTTATGATGCATCGGTGTCATTTACCATGTTGGGGGGATACCGGTTTGGGCAGGTGGATTTCCAAACGATGACCGATCGGTATTTCTGGGATCATGAATTTATGGAACTATTGTATGCTGATGCGGATGAATCTGATTGCTGTTCATGTGGCGAACTCACAGAGAGGTCTGATATCGATCTCTCGTATGGATTGCGTCCACATCCTGCCAAGCTCAAAATAACCCCGGTGGAGGAACCTGCCTGGCGCATTCCGGAGCCCGAAGAATGTGGCCAGTGGCGTCTACCATAAAACCGAATCATCAATACGTGAAGTAGCGTAACGCTCTTAGGAGAAATCATGGAAAAACCAGCAGACGTTCAATTTCACATTCAGGACCTGTTACGTCGTCGCTGGAGTCCAAGAGCGTTTGCCGATCAGCCGGTAGAACGAGAGAAAATCCAAAGCTTGTTGGAAGCGGCACGATGGGCTCCCTCCTGTTTTAACGAACCGCCCTGGGTTTTCATTCTCGCGACAATCCAGGACCCCGGGAGCCATCAGAAGCTTCTGAGTTGTCTGGTGGAAGGCAATCAAATCTGGGCGAAACGGGCTCCGCTCCTTCTGCTCACGGTGGCAAAACTCCACTTTGATCATAATGGACAGGTCAACCGCCATGCCTATCATGACGTCGGTTTGGCTGTGGGAAATCTGGTCATGCAAGCAACAGCCATGGACCTGGTGGTCCATCAAATGGCCGGGATTCTTCCTCACGCCATTGGCGAACGCTATGCTCTTCCTGCAGGCTATGAAGCCGTAACGGGAATCGCCATCGGGTATCAGGGAGAGGTCTCCACACTTCCGGAGGCGCTTCGTGAACGGGAATTGGCCCCACGGTCTCGTAAGCCGTTGAGGGAATTTGTGTTCTCCGAGACGTGGGGACGGAACCCGGAATGCTTCTAACGCAGTGAATCTCCTTCGTCCCATGTTTCGTCTGGCTCCGCTCCGGTTCTCACGGGTCTGAATATGTTTCGTGGCTCACCTCAAACAGCGAGCCCTCTCTGTCTGCCCACAGGAGCCTGTCTCATGAAGAGGAGACAGGTGGTCTGTGAAAGAGGAAGAGGAAAAGAAAAACAAACGGAATGGTTCACGTAACCGGAAGAAATGCAGGCCTATCCAAAACGGTAAGGAAGGAGACACCATCATATGATTACGGCCATAGGCGATGTGTTGCGACGGTGTTATGAGCGGGGGTGGATTACCAGCCGTGACGGAAATTGTAGCCTGAGGCGCGCGCGGAGTGTCTACCTGTACGTCACTCCCTCAGGGTGGCGAAAGACGATTGTCCATCCTGAGCATATGGTCAAAATCAGGTTGGTGGATGGGAAGTTGCAGGTGGCTCCCGGAACCAATCCTTCCGGGGAGCTGCACATGCATTATCTCCTGACCAGAGGGATGAATCGAACGCGTGCGGTGGTACATGTGCATCCAACCCATGTGGTCGGAGCAATCTATCGGGGATTCGATCTCCAGAAAATCTGCAAAGACTTTCCCGAAATCTACCGCTACAC
>BQIW01000099.1 GCA_021604105.1 Nitrospirales bacterium
TTCGAGAAATAAGGAATTCCTACCTGCCCTAGCCATATCTGAGCTTATTACTTTCAACGAAAATATTCCGAACTCCATCGCCCCTATGGGGGAGGATTGGGGTGAGGGTGAACGTCGTAACTGATAGTAAAAACTCTATAGGGCATCTCTAAAAACTACTGACAATGGCTGCTGAATCTGGCATAAGTCCTCCTCAGGAGGATTCGATATGCAGACACCTGATCAACTGAGCTTCTTCGATCTTGCCAACCGCTACAACGCCCTCAGCCACAAAGGCGACCCTCTCGAACAGCTTGCGCAGCACATTCCGTGGGCCGAGTTCCGTCCCTTGCTGGAGAAGAGCCTGCGGCGCTCGAAGCGACCCAAGGGCGGCCGGCCTCCGTTTGATGCGATGCTCATGTTCAAAGTCCTCGTGCTGCAAGCGCTTTATAATCTGTCCGATGATCAAACGGAATATCAAATTCGCGATCGGCTCTCCTTCATGCGTTTCTTAGGGCTCGATCTGGATCAACGGATTCCCGATGCCAAAACGATCTGGCTCTTTCGAGAAACGTTAGCCCAAGCTGGGGTCGTTGAGCGCCTCTTTAAGCAATTTGACCGCTATCTGGCTCAGCAGGGTCTGCAAGCACGCGGTGGCCAAGTGATTGATGCCTCGCTGGTCCCCGTGCCAACCCAACGGAATACGCGCGCGGAAAATGCCACGCTCCAAGCTGGGGACATGCCAGCAGACTGGGCGGCGCATCCGGCGAAGCGACGCCAGAAGGATACTCAGGCCCGCTGGACCGTCAAACACGGCGGCAGTCACTACGGCTACAAGAATCATGTGAACGTGGATCGCCACCATAAACTCATTCGGCGCTATACCGTGACTGATGCCGCAGTGCATGACAGTCAGGTTCTTACCCCACTGGTCTTGCCGCCGTCGGCGGGACGTGATGTCTGGGCGGATGCTGCCTACCGCTCCCAGGAAATCGAAGGGCACCTACAACAGCGGCAGTTGCGCTCGCGCATCCAGTACAAGGGCTACCGAAATACCTCGGTCACGGCTCGCCAGAAAGCCAGCAATCATCGTCGGGCTCGTATTCGGGCGCGGGTCGAACATGTCTTTGGGCATCAGGTGATGGCCATGGGCGGCAAACTGATTCGCACGATCGGGCTCGTCCGGGCCCGGACCAAAATTGGACTCAGGAATCTGACGTATAATTTCCACCGCTTTCTCTGGCTCACACAGTCCGCTCCTCAGCAAGTGGCCTAACAAAGGACCCCAGTGAGAGCCATGGGACACAACCAGGACACAAACATCTGTCGCATCCACTGGCATCGTCGTCTCGAGTCCATCCTCGGCTTATTCCCTAAAGGGCAAACGAGTCGATCTGTACGTTTTTAGAGGTGCCCTATAGAATGTCCAAGCGATATTGTATATTGCCGGGTCTCGGCCCGGCAGCCGATCTACTTTTCTTTCAGGAAAAGTAGACAAACCATTTCCGTCCAGTCAGGCCAAATCAGATGGGACGGACGCCAGAGGGAGAGCGGACCAACTCGCGGAGCCTGCCCTGAGGTTTCTCGAAGGACTCAAACAAGGTCCGCAAGATGAGCAAGAGCGTTCGTCCCTAAGGCCTGACTGCAGGCGTCGTACTTTTTGAAGAGGGAGTAATTTAAGGCTATATGACACTGATGCGTCGGCTTGGTGAGAAAGAACAACAAAGGTCCTTAAATTGCCGAGTAAAGGGCAACAAGAAGGCGATCTCCGCAATTTTTTCTATTGGGTCTAAGATACCTTTATTTTATTCCTCTAAAGTGCGACTATTTTTATGCGAGTTTAAAGGCTCAACCTTCTCAAATTTTAAAGGCCCTGGCAATGCTTGTATGCAGATATTTTTCCGACAATAACGCTGTCAAAACACTTCAGAGCCTTTTATTTAAAGTGACCAATCCAAACGATTTAAATGATCCCTTCGAAAACTCTCCATATTTCAAAAAATCCGAAGAGCAAGAATGGGAGTGCTATCTTAAGGAAGATTCAATTATTGAAGAACTTTATAATCTTGCACATCGCCAATTTGGGATAACCAAGGAGGAATTTCTGAAGAAATGGGAAGCTGGTGCTAGGCAAAAAGTTCAGACCGCTCTTATGCAAACTGATCTTATGAAATCCCTAGATAGGGTTAAAAATGAATTTTCGAAAGAAAATAAAATCTTATGTGTCTCTGACGCAACAGCTATCGAGCCTTATGGAGATATTTTAATGTGGGCGCACTATTCAAACGGGCATAAAGGAATAAAGATTTCTTTTGATACTGAAAAAATTGGTTGGAATGATCTGAAAATTGACCAAGTAGAATATTCAGAAGACAGAGTGATGCTTGACCCCATAAAAATTCACAAAGGGGATCCTACGGTCAAAGACGATATTAAAAGGGCATTAATAGTAAAGAGCCTAGGATGGAAATATGAGCAGGAGTATAGATGGTTTATTCAGGTCCAAAAATGTGAATTAGATACGGAAAAAAATATTCATTTTGTAAAAATTCCAGCAGAGGCCATCATTAGTGTTGATATAGGGGTGAAAGCTTTACCCCAAATAAAAGAAGGAATCACGGATTTGATGAGAGAAAATGATTTGTCCCACATTGAAATTCGACATGCCAAACTTCATGAAACTAAATTTACATTAAATTATGAAACCCAAAAATTTACTTAGTTTTTTTTTAAAGAATAATGTTTCGAACCCATTAAAGGGCATACAGGATCCCCCACTCCGACGCCTGCTGGCCGGCCCTCGGGTCGGACGCTCTTTATATTCGGCGGGCCTTGTTTGAGCGGAGCGAGTTGGTCCGCTCTTCAATCTTGCGTCCGCCCCCTCCAATGTGGCCGGACTGGGCGTCAATGGTTTTGCCTACTTTTCCCGAAAGAAAAGTAGGTCGCCTGCCGGGGCGAAACCCGGCATTCTCAGAGTCCCTTACGATCTTCTCTCGGAATAGTTAGCTTGGCATCAAGAAAATCCTGGTGACTGAGATCCATGCCTTTTGCAATGCTTCGAATTTCCTCAATTTCCTCAAACGAAGTCTGTTCGGCCGCATTGGCCACTTCAAATAGAGAATTGAGAAACTCCTTCCGTTCAGTCCTCGTCGTTAATTCCTTAAAACGTTTGACCAACCGTACGCTATCCAACCCCCGAAAAATCCGATGATGACTAATTTCCGCCACCAGTTGTGCTTGTTCGTCTGTTAATGCCCAGTGACGTTGAAGTACGGCACTCATGGCCGTGGTTTCTACTGAATCCACCACATGATCAACCCCGGCTACTCGTGCCATCAATCCTGCCGCGAGACACAGCTTGCGAATCTCAGCATCAGGGAGATCAAAGGTGATGCCTCGATCTCGTAATTCCATCGTGACCTGGAAATAAATGGTGTTTTTAATGAAATCTTCCAATCGACTTTCACGGTCATGCTCGTCGGTATAACGCTGCCCCCGCAGATTCAATATTTGACGAAATGGTCGTCGAAGATGCTCTAAAAACCCGCTACTTCCCTCCTCAAGATCGGCCCTAAGCTGTTGAACCACTTCTGTTTGTTGATCCCCACCTGATGGTTCTGAGGACAGAAGCTTTCCAATCGTCGCTAAAGCCAGAGCTTTATCCTCTGCCGATCCCATACGTCCTAGCACACGATGTAGAAGACGTTGCCGCTCCTCTTCGCTTACCGGGGAAACCATATACAGTTCCAATTCCATCCATTCCTCTCCGGATATCTCCGGTAATTGAAACAAAAGTTCTTTTAACCCGTTTACTTCGGTGGACGACAGTTTCCCATCGGCCCATGCCGCACCGATCAAAAGTTTGCCAAGTTCAAGAATAAAGCTTTTATCGACCATTCCTGTCCTCCCTTTCTGCATGTGGACTCAAGACGTGGCATACCTGTAAATCACTAGCCTCGCCTGCTTTGGCAACAAGATTCATAATAATGTAGGAATTCTAGGGGCAGTATACCGAAGGTAATCCAGAGGCTAAAGAACCTGGTGAAATGAGATAGAAGCGGCATTTCCCGCCGTCACCGGCGAGACGTTACTTATGAACCAACGGAGATACCCTGGGAATCCAGAATTGCTCTCAACACATCTTTCCAGGTAATTATCCCCAGAACCACGCCATCAATAGTCGTGACCGGGAGGCAAGAGACCCCTTGGGCTAACATCAACTCGGCCGCGTCCTGCAAAGAGCAGGATGAACGAACCGTCACCGGATGATGCGTCATAATTTGGTGAGCACGTTTATTGAGAGTCGCTCGATCCCGCGTGGTTTCCGACAGCGTTCCGACAAACGGACTGACGGCTTTCAACATATCCCGGTCGGATATGATTCCCACTAGCTTTTCATTGTCTACAACGAGTAGATGATGAAATTGGACTTTCTTGAAAATATCTCGGACCACCTCAAGTGAATCATCCATCTCAATGGTGACAACTCTGATCGTCATTATTCTGCCGATTACCCGGGCTTTTGTCTCTAATTCCACCTTGCGAGGTCCTCATGGTAAAGGGTGACTGAAATCAGTCCTTTCCACAAAACTTTGCCGTCAGCTGCTATAGCCGTCACCCCTCCTATTCGGCATCCTAGAATTAAAAGTTTACGGGGGTTTTTTTACTTCATCCCATCAACATGGCAATGGACAAGGGGATGTCCATCATGTGGAACGCTCTTCTGTCCGCAGGATTCCCCAGAACCGTTACGGGAAGTATCCGTGGCCAGGACTACGCTTACCTACCTCACTTTGCAATCGCACACCAAACTCATTGCCCTGTTCACCGCAGGAAGGGGCCATTTCTCGTTCTGGTCTTCCCACCACCGTACATCGGATCATCCTGTAACAGATTCATGGGATCTTTGCACATGTCACCCGTCGGATTTGAACAAAAGATTCAATTCGATGAATGGGGCAGGGTACTCAGCAGTTCTTTCACAAGGCTCACCAGATCATTCAGGAGAAAGGGCTTGGGGAGTGTGCGGGTTGCACCAAACTCAGCCGCTTCTACCAAAAACCCCAAGTCACGGTCCCCACCTCCAGACATGGCAATTATTAAAGGAGGAGCAGGTAATCCAGCAAGGACCCGTATCACTTCCAGACCGTCCATTTCAGGCATGAGTACATCTGTAATGACAAGATCAACAGGATCCTCATGATAGAGTCTTAATCCCAGTCGGCCATTGGAGGCCGTCCGAACATCATACCCTTCCATCACCAACCGATCTCTCAAGGTTGAACATAATTCGGAGTCATCTTCTAGAAGTAAAATTTTTTCTTTCACATATTCACCTCACCAGCGTCTAGATGCCCTTTTCTCCGACACGATATGCACATGTTCTTTTGAGGTGTTATCTGATTTCTGGATCAAGAACCTCCTGCCCTCCTCTCATAGAAGACGCCTGCAAGAACCTATTGTTTGCCGGCTCGGGACACCAACGCCAGAAGCTCCTGAAAATCATACGGTTTCGCCAGAAGCGCAAAAGCCCCTCCTAATTTTGCTTCCTTTTCTATTTCCTGTGTCATATTACCACTCATGAGTATGACTCGAACATCCTGCCCCTTCATACGGTAGGAGAGGGCTTTGAGAAAATCGAGCCCATTGATAACGGGCATATGACAATCTGAGATAATAATGTCCACATCAAGCCCTCCATCCAACAAACTCAGAGCCTCCCGGCCATCCTCGGCTTCCCTGGAGGTATACCCGTGATTCTCCAAATACAGTCGCAAGGCCTCCCTGTAAGGCCGGTCGTCGTCAATTAACAGAATTGGTTTATTCATATGGTACGCCCCTGGTATGGCCCCATCGATGCTTGGGGTCGCCCCTGGTCCTGCAACCTCGCCTATCGTTTCCGGATTCATTGATCGCTAGCTGATAAAAAGGATAGGAATCGATTAGGCCTTGTTCCGCCCAACTTCCCATACAAGCAAAAGTATTGCCAGGCTCTTCCCCCACTACTTTCAATAAATTCTTTGAGGTAACAACTTGAAATTAAAAGTGAAATTTCCTTAGCGTTCCATCTGATACCCATTAAGAGTGAGGGAAGGCCCAATTCAGATATCTAAATGGATAAGGAGCGTATCCCTTTGGGTGCTTGCAGAACGAAATATTCAGAAGCTGTTTTTTCCTAAAGAAATATTTATCATACTTCTTCATACCTCCCTGTATTTCTCAAGAAAAGCGATGGCATTTCTAGGGCAATGAGCCACGGGCCAGGCCCCTTCCCCTGGGAAATCCTAAAGGGGTTCTTATTCCGAAAACCCCTCTCCTTTCTCATTTGATACCCTATAAGAAACTTGTTAAAAGAAGTCTCCAGGTTTTCTCAATCCAATCCTAACTTTTGATTGCACCTGAAGCATGAACACCAATTTCTCTCAATTTCATCCTGAGCAATTTTCGTTTGCCGAGGATCCGGTGTTGATCTTGGAAGATTTTTGGAGTCAGGAAGAACGGAAGGGTATTCGAGAAGCGATGGCACGATCGAAATGGATTGCCCTGGTCGATATGCCACCGGTGGCTCAAGCCTTTCCCAATTGCGGAAATTGGAAGAAATCGGACCTTGACCCATCAGATGCTGCTCACTTTATCCAACGGGTTGGAATGTCCTGTATCGCCTCCTATGTTGAATCCTTCCCCAACATCAAAAAACGGCATGTCAATTTCAACTATTATTCGTATGGCGCGGGTGACTGTCTCCCAACCCACGACGATACCGACGATCTCTATACCTATGCCGAGGGCCGTCGACCGCCAACTCGTCGTCTCGCCTTGGTCACCTATTTCCACGAGGAATGGCATCCGGACTGGGGAGGGGAACTTATCTTGTATGGCCCTCCCATGGATTCCAAGAAGAATACGTCATTACAGGTAACACATTGCATTCCTCCTTTGCCCGGATCTTTGGCCATCTTCACGGTACCTCGACAACATCGGGTCTGCCGGGTGGATGTTCTTGCCGGAGACCATACACGTCTCTCCATCGCCGGATGGTTTATGACAGAGCATTGAATCACCTTACACTACCCAAACATTTTTCATGTCCTATCATTTAGCTCCAGGGAGTTCTTACTTTTAAAGGCTGTGAGGCAGCAGGGCATCCCCCGCCTTAAAATTCCTATCATAACGATTCGCAAAGTGCCTCAGATGTGTGAGTCATTCGCTTGTCCTAACGGGAGGTTGAAAAACTCAAAATTCTACTGAGACCTTATCGACATTAAATTTTTACGATCTTCCATGAGCGAAGGATATTTAAAAAAGCCTGTCCAGCAAAGCCTGGAGGACTACATTTATATAGGGAGAATCCGAGGACTGGCCACACAGTCCACTGGGGGATTACAATCGGATGACGGCTTCTTTGGGCAAGAGGGATTGGGAATACTGATACCGGAATTGAGTGAAGATGTGGCCATTTCAAGCTTCCGGCGGCGACGTCAGATATCTGAATTTCAAGGAGATGAGCAATGGAAAATGTATCAGATTATATTTTTGTAACGAATGTGATTCCTCAACATATTTGCCAGGAAGTCCTAGAGGAAATTAAAGACAAAGAGTGGAAGCCCCATTCCTGGTATAACTATTCAGCCGATAATTTTAAATCCGAGCCTGAAAAAGAATTAGACACGCTCAATACCACACAAGCCCTACAGGATACGTTAGCCCCGTTTATTTGCCAATCCGTCGAAGAATATATGATGAAGTTTGCGAAACAAGAAGATGAACGCATTAAAAGTTTTATCCAAACCTTCACGCCCATTCGGTTTAACCGGTACCGCACTGGGACCATGATGAGGAAACATTATGATCATATTCATTCGATTTTTGACGGGAAATATAAAGGCATCCCCATCTTGTCCCTATTAGGGGTGCTGAACGAGGGCTATGAGGGTGGCGAATTTTTATTCTCTTCCGACTATGAGGTGAAACTCAAAGCCGGGGATATGCTTGTCTTTCCCTCGAACTTTATGTATCCACATGAGGTCAAAGAAGTCACGAAAGGGGAGCGATACACATTTGTGGGCTGGGCATTTTAAATTGTGCGACTTCAGGAGATCGCAACAGTCCTGATTTCCCCGATGGCCTCAATAACCCGGTGCAGATGATCCATTCCACCCTCCTCTTCGGGGCGACCTCTATTCTTGGTTTCAACCTCGCCAGATTATTTCCGGAAACCATTCTGCCGTTTATCTCCCCGGGCAATTCTTCGAAATCAGTTTGCGAGTGGCCGATCCTTCAGTTGGAAAATTCAGATTGGGTGGAACGCACCTTGGCTCAGTTTCAGCCAAAAGTCCTGTTGTATTGCCATGCGGTGTGTGATGTGCCGAAGTGTGAAGCCGACCCCGATTGGGCGCATGAGATTAACGTCCACCATCTCCGCCGGGTGGTGGAGAAGTTACCAGCCCATATCCGATTGGTGTATGTGTCCTCGGACCATGTTTTTGGCGGGGATGGGGAGTACCATGAATATTCTCCCCCGTGTCCCATTAGTGTGTACGGCCAGACCCGCGTCAACG
Organism: Nitrospirales bacterium; assembly: GCA_021604105.1. GTDB lineage: Bacteria > Nitrospirota > Nitrospiria > Nitrospirales > UBA8639 > Nitrospira_E. Next base: position 8,538 of record BQIW01000099.1, read on the forward strand.
CAGAAAAGTTGGTCTTGAATCGACACGGGTCACTGGTTATTCGGACGGGTCTGGCGATCGGCCCTTCCCCGAATGGGCGCACAGGGCATCTGGATTGGCTTCGATACCGCACACAACAACATCTTCCCATTACCATTGTTGAGGATGAATCTCGCTCCGTTGTATGGGTGACGGATCTGGCCAGACGCGTTGTGAAATTCGCACAAAGCACTGAGACAGGCATCCGGCACATCTCCGCCACTCGGGCTGTATCGAGAGTGGAATTGGCCAATCATCTGATGTCGATTTTGGGAGAACCTCCCACTTTCCGTTGCGAGAGCCGCCATCAACGGCCGGCCCCCCATTTGGGCCGGGTGGAATTAACCAGCGCCTATGCCGATAGCCTTTCATGGCCCTTGGCAAGCGTCCTGGATGGCTGAACAATCTACAAAAATATAAAAATAAATTGATTCTGTAAAAGAGTATTACTCTACACCGAATCGATTCGAAATGATGCGACAGAACTTTCTGGCGATGCCAGATTTTTTAAGATTTTTAACTATTTTTGCTATCGTGACTGGGTTCTTTTCTCCTCTAGCCTCCTACTATTATTCTGGATTGGTTTTAAATGGTCCATATGGACAATTCGTGATAGATGGAACAAGATTCCTCTTGCTGCCATTTGGGGCGACTCTTTCTTGGTGCGCCTATCTCTTTCTCACGAAATCTCCTTTTGCCAGACAACTCTATCTAGGTACTTGGAGCATTTGGCTCTCTTTCATGTGCCTTTTTTCTTTTCTTTATGTCGGGCCTGGAAAAGCTTTTTTTTCTTCAAGTTTTTGGGGAACCATAGGCTTCTCATGTGCCATTATCACGCTGATTGCCTGGTATTTGTTCTGTAAACATTCTGTCATTGCCTACTTTTTACCGCCCGGTCCAAAAAAATGACTTGCCAGTAAAAAGAGCTCAGCGCCCCAAAACCGGTGCCTCAATCCTTCCAATTAAGTGTCTGGTGGCTGAGGGCTTGGGTAGAAGTTAAAAAAGGAACAGCAAACATAACGGTCCGAATAATTATACTCAGGAAGCAAAAGGTTCAGAGGTGGAGGCCAACAGTGAACTCAACATGATTTGTGACTCTCCAGTAATGCCAATCCCAAAGCAGGCCGTCATCTAGATTTTCTTACAGATTAAGCCCGAGACAAGCCAACCGCTCTGGCTAGCTAGTCAATAAATTCGGCTAAAGCACAGATACCTGGATTTTGAAAAATTGAACTGTGGGATTCAACTGCGTTCCGGAATTTTCTTTCTAATTGTGTGGCGGGTGTACCAACACGAGGAGTCCGGACGCTTTTTCGATCAATCTGTAACCAGCTAGAAGGATGAAGAATGGGAGGCTACGAGCTGCAACCCGATGATGGTTTTGGCATCGCGAATAGTGCCGTCCTGAATACCGGCCAACGCCTTTTCAAGCGGCCATTCCACCACTTCCAACACTTCATCGTGGTCCAAATTCTGGTGTCCTTCCTTCAGATCCGTTCCCCGATAGATATGGATGACTTCATCCGTAAATCCTGGAGCGGTCCAAATACTGGTGAGCAACTCCAACCGACCGGCCTGATAGCCAATCTCTTCCTCCAGTTCGCGTGCTGCACAGATGAGCGGGTCTTCCTGGGGATGTAGTTTTCCCGCGGGGATTTCATAAATAAATCCTCCCGCTGCATGGCGAAATTGCCGAATGAGAATAACGGTACCGTCACCTTTGACCGGCACAACAGCCGAGGCACCTGGATGGCGAATGACTTCCAATTGGGTGGATTGCCCATTGGGCAATTTCACCCTTTCGCGGTTGAGAATTAAGACTTTTCCGGCGTAGATCTGTTCGATCGACAAGGAGTTCTCGTTTTAGTCAGAATGATGAATACAATGGCGCTTTAAGATTTTGGACGTTTGTAAAACGGAAGCGTGACAATCCTGGCCTGTACCCGTTTGCCACGAATGTCGATTTCAAGCGACGTCCCTTCCTTGCACAGCGCAGGGGGCACATATCCCAAGCCGATCCCTTTTTGCAAAATAGGCGAAAAATTTCCACTGGTGACTTTACCCACCAATTGTCCATTCCTGAAAATAGCCATGTCGTGGCGGGGAATACCGCGTTCCACCATTTCAAAGGCAGCAAGCTGACGAATGAGACCATCCTTCTGTTGTTTGCGTAGCGCAAGGTGCCCTTGAAACTCGCCTTTATCCCAGGCCACTACCCACTCGGCATTGGCTTCCAGCGGGGATGTGTTCTCATCCATATCGTTGCCATACAGCAAGTAGCCCACGTCTAATCGCAAAAGATCTCGCGCCCCGAGCCCTGCGGGCTTGGCCTCGAATTCCGCTCCGGCCTTCAGCAATCGATCCCACGCGAAGGCCGCTTGTTCCGCAGGTACATACCACTCATATCCAAGCTCCCCGGTATATCCCGTTCGACTAAGCAAACCGGAAAACTCCATGCCCTCCAGCGCTAAACAATTCCGGGGCTTCAGGGTCTCGATTTGTGCCCCAATGAGGTTTTGCATGATGGCTTTTGATGCCGGCCCTTGAATGGCAATTTGGGCCAGCTCCGCTGATTGATCACGAATGATCGCCCGCGGAAATTTTTCCGACTGATGCTTCAAGAACCATTGGACCATCTTTTCCCGATTGGAGGCATTGACGCAAACCAAAAACGAGGAGGATCCGGTTCTATAAACAAACACGTCATCGAGAATGCCTCCAGAGGGTTGGCAGACCATGCCATATTGAGCCTGCCCTTTCTGGAGGCGACTGACGTCATTGGTACTGACCCATTGCAAAAAGACTTCAGCCTGGTCTCCTGATATCTCGATGCGTCCCATGTGACTGACATCGAAGAGACCGGCTGTTTTCCTGACCGCAAAATACTCCTCAAGGACACCGGTATATTGGATAGGCATGAGCCAGCCGGCGAAGTCAACCAACTTGGCATTGAGCGCACGATGGGAGGAAACGAGCGGGGTTTCGTCCATCACCGCAGATCGAGCAGTTCGACTTCAAAGATGAGAGTGGCATTGGGGGGAACAGCTGACCCGGCCCCTCGGGAACCGTATCCCAATTGAGGCGGAATAACTAATTTACGGATACCGCCGATTTTCATACCTTCGACGCCCTCATCCCAACCCTTAATCACGCGGCCCGCTCCTAATCGAAAGGAAAAGGGTGAGTTACGGTCTTTAGAGCTATCGAATTTAGTTCCGTCGGTGAGTGTCCCCGTGTAATGGACTATTGCGGTTTCCCCAGCATGGGCTTCGCGCCCGGAGCCAAGAGTGAGATCGACATACTGTAATCCAGATGGCGTGGTCACCATCGTGTCTTCCTCGGCCTTCCCTGGCAGGGGATTCAAAACAAGTATGATAAGAAGGATGATCCAAGACCCTATAAGGAATACGGGCAACCGAAGACCTGACTGTAACGCTATACCGTTTTTCATGAACCTCTCTCTTTGCTAGTGTGAAACGTATCCGATTCTATGTCCAATTTTGATGGCGGGGACGCTTCTTCATAAAACAGCGCCATACTGGCGGTATAGCCATGCAAAAAATTCTTCCCGCTCACGGGGCCGATTTCTCCACCGGCAAAAAACCCCGCTATCGGCATGGTCCCCATTTGTTGTTGCAGAGTGGACACATCATGGTGAGGAGTGTCGAAAAATCCCCGTCCACGCCCATTACAACTAAACAGCAAGGCGCCCTTAGGCAGACTGTCAGGATGAGTCACTCGCTCCTTCGATAAGAGTAGATGAAAATCTTCGCTCGCAGCGTGAGCATCCCGTACATGGAACTGAATCGTCTGGCCCTCCTGGACAAAATCCGCGATGGCGAGACTCCCAGATTCTCGATCGGCTCCTAACAGGCCACGGATCAAAAAGTCCCCCTGACCGAAATCCGGTCGATGTTCGTCCATGGCAATGCCAACTTGCAGTCCGTGTGCCGCTTGTTGTTGTTCCTGTTCTTCCAACGCTCTCAAGGTGGTTTCCAATCGTTCCAACGGCGGGATTCCCCCAAGCTCCTGAATGACATTCCGATCGACCTTGGTCACAACATACCGTTCACCAATAGGTTGACACCCTTGAGACACCACCGTCCGGATTTCCAATCCACCCTTCACCGCCACACCTACGACCCCGGATCTCATAATGTCACGATTAAAAACCAGGCGGCTTTCCCCAACATCCATGCCTCCACTGGCAATGCCTCCAATAGCGGAGGAGCCGGGAGCATACTCTTCCAACATAGACAATAATTCATCGATGGGGGTAGAAAACGGATCGGCAAAGAGAAAAAAGGTGTAAGGATGGGTGGTGACTTCTAATGCCACCGGCCAGCCATCTAGTGACGCTACCTCACCCTCTGACTTCGGCGTTAACATGAAGGGCACCACTCGCATGTCCGTGCTCCTCAGGCCCCAGAGCACCAGCCCAGGATGTTCTTCAATTTCCTGATTGCCCCCAATTACCCCTTGTCCCATACACCCCACCAGAACCTGCGGACGAAGGTTCTCGTGGATGATTTCGACCATGCGCTGAATGTCTGAGGCAAAATGGGGAGAAAAAAAGACAAATGCGAGATGACACTCCGCTTTGCCTAATGCCTCATACACTGATGCTGCTACCGCATGAGCGGCCACTTCAGGATGAGCTTCTTGGGAAAGGGCAACGTGACACTGCATCATAATTCAATTGTTAAGAAGTCTAGCAATCCCCGCCAAACGATGTCCATGAAAGAGATTTGGTGAATTTTGCCCTCTGCTCCCTACCCGTCCCGATAAAACCGAAGAACATTCACCCTAGACCAAAATTGCTTACTGAATCGGGCGACCATAGGCACTTAAAATTGTACGGAGTTTTTCAATAGAGATTGCCTCAACGCGTCGTCCATCTCTCCCTGTCACCGTGGTAGCTTGCAGCAAGGCGTTGAGAATGGCCTCTTCCGTGGCCTCCACCGTGGCTTGAATCAAAGGGTTTATATGAGTATCCGCAAGATGGGCCATAAAAAAGGTCCGCTGTTCCGGATAATGTGGAATAACATTGCCGGTGGAAAACGCCAAGACAAAATCTCCACTGCCATGATGGGAAATGGACCCGGTTCGCGCCAGTCCTATGGTAGCCCGGCGCGAAAGTCTCGCCAGTTGGCGTGCATCAAGCGGAGCATCTGTCGCGATAATGATAATAATGGACCCGCTGTCCTGTCGTCTTTGATGGCCTTCTCCTGGAAGCTTGCCCAGAGCTGCTACGGTCGATTCTGCGGGGTTTTTTGGTGAAATTGTTGCCAGGTCCGTATTATAAACTTGACCCACCGGTACTCCCGCAATCGTGAGTTCATGACGCCGGCCATGGTTCGCATTCACCAACACGCCGACACGATATCCTCCCTCTTTCAATGGAAGGACTCGAGAGGCGGTACCAATGCCTCCTTTAAATTGATAGGACACCATCCCCGTCCCTGCTCCAACGGACCCCTCTGGAACAGGACCTATTGTTGCCGTTTCCAGGGCGTGAACCACATCTTCCGGAGACACATGCCTTCCCTGACTATCATTCAGTCGACTATCGTCGCATTCAGCCACCACAGGCGTGAGCGTATCGTCAGTGATCCCAATGTCGGGATAGCGCCGGATCATCCAGCTCATGATGCCATCTGCCACACGAGGGACATTCAGGGTATTCGTTAACGCGATCGGATATTCTAAAAACCCGGCTTCCGCGATCCAGGCCAACCCCGTCATTTCCCCGGTCCCATTTAATACAAACGCTCCGGCTGGAACTTTATGATGCCAAACATCTTCACGCGGGATAACGACGGTCACACCGGTTCGAACTGGGCCTTGACCTACCTGCAAGTCCCCCTCCCCGTTATGAATGGTGACATGTCCCACTTTCACCCCTTGGACATCGGTGATAGCATTCATTTCCCCCTGAGCATACCGGCCTATGACGATCCCAAGATCCTTCACATGGGGACGGGATTCTACCAAATCCTGGGTGGCAGAGGGATTAGCTAATGCCGCAGGGACAGTCCATGCCCAGCCAACTCCTAACAGGCTAAAAAGATAGATCTGTACGCCCTGCTTCAATCTGGGATAATGCATATTGAAAGTCCTCCCTCTCCTCCAGCTAAGTCACCCATAAACAGGGTAGAGGCATTGACACGATTGATTAGGGAAAGGACAGGGATGTCCAGGTAAATCCTCTCTCATACATATGGTAGGCGGTTTCTTGAAAGCCAAGGTGGGCATAGGCCTGATGGGCCTGATGGTTTTTCTTTTCCACATAGAGGCGATATCCACAAACGGTTTCCTGGTTCAAATGGGCTTGGCGTTGCACATACTCATATAGCTGCCGAAAGATTTGCTGTTGACGCTGATCTGGATGCACATACACACTTTGAAGCCACCAAAAATTTCCGTTTCGCCAATCGCTCCACTCAAAGGTAATCAGTATCTGGCCAACGACTATGGCCCGGGCATCCTCAAGAGGCTTTTCTGCAACGGCATACCATCCCTTCCCGGGATCTTTCAGAAGTGCCGCTACACCCGACTCCAGAATCCTGACATCCAATGCTCGATTTTCAGTTTCCCTGGCTAAAGCCACATTGAAATTCACAATAGTCTTCAGGTCAGACATGGTTGCCCGCCTAATGACAATCGGAGATGACCTATTCATTGCGGTTGACAGAGGCTAACTATCCTTCGTCGGAACATTGGCTGGGGACAACCACCCCGATCGGGGATGGTAGAGTCCGGCTGAAAACTCCATTTTCATTGCCTCTTCCGGACGTAATTGAATGCGATTCACGCTTCTTTCTGGGACAAAGGCCAGATAACCGGTAAACGGATGGATTGCTGTCGGAACAAAGACCATCAATAGAGGTCCTTCTGGAGCAACTTGAAGTCTACGTGGGGGTACTCCCATGTCAAAACCTAATGCCCAAAGCCCATCACGAGGAAAAGGAAATGCAACCATTTTGCTTTGACCAAACCGATCACGGAACTTGAGGACATCCGCCATACTTTTGAGGGTATAATATATACTCCGCACAAAGGGAATTCGCTCCAAAGAATCTTCCAATTTTCGGTGAATCTGCTGCCCAAGTAAATGAGTCGTTCCCATGCCCACCCAGAGGACAAGAAGACAAAAAAAGGTGATCCCTGAACCGGGAATCTTCACCCCATATAATGCCCAAACAATGTCTACCGTCATATGTTCTAAGGCTTCGAGTAGCGTATAGAGGATTAATAACGTCCCCCAGGCTGGAATAATAAGAAATAAACCAGTAAAGAGGTACCGTTTGAAGGTATGGCCAGAAAGTGCATGCATAGGAACAGATGGAGAATTGAAATGCAAATAGTCTAGCAAAAACCTATTCACTTCGCAGCATCAGAGCTACAATGGTTTATGAGCTCACAATTCCAGATTTTCTGAAAATTTATTGCTACCAAAGAAGGTCAGTGCTACTCTTGATTACTCTAAGAAGAGCTAGTCATTTTGTTGGCAAGTATTTAAAGGAGGAAGATGGTGCGACCTGAAGATACATCTAAAGGAAAAGGTGAGATTGCTGCTGATCTCCTGGCAATTCTCTGTTGTCCAGAGACAAAGCAGGAGGTCTGTCTACTGGACCCAACTGTTGTTGAACACCTTAATCAACGAATTTCAAAAGGGGAATTAAAGACGAAGGGAGGCCATCCGGTCACTGAACAGATCGATGGAGGACTGCTTCGAAAAGATAAGACTGTAATTTATCCTATCCGTGATCAAATTCCCATTATGCTTATTGAAGAAGGCATCCCCATAGAAAAATCGGATCTTTCATCAATGCAAGGCCTTTAGCGCCACCGTTTTCTAAGAATAAAGGGGGGCAATAATGTTTGTGGAATAGACTTTTTACAAACCTTGTGTACCCCGATATCCTTTTTTAAGCCACCATAGGGATCGACCAATCTGGACTACCACATAGATAAAGACACCAAAAAAAATCCCATAATATCCATACGATTCAATCGGCCAATTCTGGCCACCGTGCAGGAGAAATCCCAAGGCCACATGAGCCCCTAATCCTAAACATAGGGCTAAAATAATCCACTCACGGACCATTGTTTTTCGAGACAACCCCATGTTGGTTCCGAGTATTCAGTAAAAAGAGCAGAGCTTGGACCATTCCTGGAATGGTCCAACACTGATGGGTAGGCAATTACACAGGGCTTTTCGTTGATTCGATTTCCGTAGCAGTAATCAAACTGACGAGATAATCAGTGACAAAAATAAGTGCTTCTTCTCTCCCATCAGCACGACGCCCTTTTTCTCTACGTTGTATGGAGAGTTCGTGTTCAAGATCTGACTTGACGTCACCTAATAATTTTTGAAGAGACGCTGTAGTCAAATTCATATCCACATCTTCTAATTCCTGACAGCGGTCTAAGACCCAGTTGAGTCCTTCTACCCGGCCAAAATACCTTTCCTGTTCAGCTGCATCGATTCGGGCCATAGTTGAGGCAAATGCTTGCCCTTCATAAATGAGGTTGTAAAAACTCGCCACGGCCCGATGTAAAATTGAATTCATTATGTTCCTCACAAAAAAATTATTGTACTCTCTCTTTGATTATATACTGCTACTCGGAATCCTTCTAGGACTTTTTCATTTTAATTATGCTAGGAGGTTACCTTTAAATCGGTCCAGGGACCTCAAGTAAATAATAAAGGATGAAATTCCGCCATAAATCCATAATATAGGGGAGCAAATTGTTTCAGGCTATTTGGACTATTTTCTTTAAGCCGTTTAAAGAAGAAAACCTGGTGGGTTGGTTCCATTTTCTCCAAAAGTTTCCCTAGTTCCGACATTGAGAATTTCCCTTGCGGAACACTTAAAATATAGTGGACCAAACGTTCCACAAATTGATGCATAATATATTCACTGTCTAAATATTGCTTCGGAATTTCCCCGTTTTTAATGATTTCGTCAAAGGATACAGCTTGTGCAGAAAATGGGAGTTTTTCCATGGTTTTTAAAAGTTTCGTCACGCCTCTTTATAACTCCAATTTTGAGCAACCCCTTAAGAAATCAACATTTTCCAGTAGTTAATATGTAATTGTATCAGGGGTTCCTTGTATATCAAAACATTTATATTAAAATTTTTACCACATTATTTGAAAAATTATCTGTCCCTCAGAAATAATTGCACATTTTTCACCACACAGAAGCCAATTCCCTCCAAAATCAATTTCTATGGCCTACCTGTGTCCGCATTATAATATCTCATTTATGCCAATTCCTAAAAAATAGCCGACAAACTAAACTAGGGACCTCATCTCCCAATCAAACTAGGTCCCTCAGTTTATTTGTTAATTACAAGGTCTTTAAAAAAAATTAGATGATCGGCATACCAGAAAAAAAAAGAGCAGGGGGCGACAAATGTCGCCCCCTGCTCTTCGGTTTCCCTTGTGGGCTCCCGCTTACAGCCAGTTCACCCGCTCGGCCGGGCGGATGTAAATCGGCTCTTCCACCTGCTGCCGCACCGCTTCCTTGCCCGATTTGTTGAA